>MHRF01000007.1:0-59299 GCA_001820875.1 Candidatus Taylorbacteria bacterium RIFCSPHIGHO2_01_FULL_46_22b | reverse complement strand
GGGGGAATGGTTATTCCTTTGCCCGTAATTCAGGGTGCGCGTACTTACCCAAGGCAAGCTGTTGCTTCAGACGATGTGCGGCTTTCTTTAGATAGTGTTGAATATCCAGATGTGTTTCGATAGAACTTAGCGTACCTCCTTTGCCATACATCACCCAATTCTCCTCTAAGGCAGCTCCTTTATTGCGTGTTGAAATCAATGACATAGAAATTTTTAGTTTAAATAATAATTTAACTTGTCCAACCTATTTCTTTTCTGATCCACTAGTTACTCCTTCCTTGCAACCACACGTGCAACTTCCATCCTCTTTTGTATGATCGTGTTTACACATAGCACAGGTCTTTTTCTCTTTTTCCATGATTTTTTGCTAACGATTAACATTCTGTGCAGACCGAGCTAAAACGGGTTGTTACTTTGCTTTTTTCTGTCATCGACCCTGGACACCGAGTGAATAAGGACTTAAAGAAAAACTTATCGACTTAAAGCTAAATTGGACTCTGTCTCAAAAAACACATTCTCTTGCTCTAAACAGTCGGTACACTGGGTAAAGTGAATCAAGACTTCGCCAACCTCCTCATCTAATAATTCCGGCCTTTCAAAATGCCATGAGTTTTTATAGTAGAACGCATAACATTTTTTACACATAGTGGTCCTTTCTAGTCCATAGACTCTCGCCAAGCTTTTACTATGAAGCACTACCCCTCCCTTTTCATCTGAAAAGATTTTTTTTAACATAAATTAAATATTACTTAATAAAGACACCCCAACTTTATTTATTTCCTTCTTGTCTCGCGAATAAATTAAATTTAGAATTTAATCTCAATTTAATTTACTCTACAGAATTCCTTAAGTCAACGCAAAAAAAGCCCTTTTTAGGGCATAAGATGTTTACAAACTGTTTATAAATTTAATGTGAACTTAATAGCTGTTTATTTGCTACTTCATATTATCAGTCCACAAAGTCAAAAAGCTTGGTTACACACTCTTTATTGGCAAAGAAATACTGAAAACACTGCCTTTATCTTTTATACTTTTTACACTTACCTCCCCCCCATGTAGTTCTGCAACCCATTTCACGATAGACAACCCGAGACCGATGCTATTTCCACCAGAGTTATGATATTTTTCTGCTCTATAAAACCTCTCGAACACATGAGGTAAATCGTCTTTAGAAATACCGATTCCGTTATCAGTTATATGAATAACCAAAACACCTTTAGATTGTTTAGCCTCAATAATAGTACGACCATTCTTATTACCATAAATAATAGAGTTCCTAATGAGATTAAGGAGCATCTTTTCCAAATACATCTTATCCCCTAAAATAGTGATCTTTGGTATATTCTTCGCAGTTATCGAAATATTTTTATCATATGCAATGACCTTGCATCTTTTAAGAGCAGTTGCTATCAAAGATCTGACGTCTACTTGTTTATACGTAATCCTGTTTTTCAATTCCCACGCTTTGGAAGTGATTAATGTCAAATCTGAAAGCAGGCTTGAGAGGTGGTTAATCTCATGATTTATAGACCGGAGGACGCTTCGTGGTGATTTTAAGTTCTTGGTCGAACTCCGCATGGCGAGATCCACGTTACCTTTTATGATCGCAAGGGGTGTACGTAGTTCATGTGCCGTATCGGCAATGGATGCTACTCTTGACCGCTCTTCCTCAAGAAGCCTTTTTGACTCTTTTATCAAATCAATCCTTTTGCGTTCAGTTATGTCGCGTACGTTGCATTGAATCACTAGTTTTCCCCCAGCCATATACGAATTACTAACAAACTCAACATCAATAAATTTTCCCTCTTTTGTTTCCAAAGGAAGATCTTCGTAGCGCACATAGCCGTCTTTCTGCAAGATTTTAAAAGTATCTTTGGCTGCCTTCAAATTCTTAACCGCCCCCAGTTCCCATAATTTTTTGTTTAAGAATTCTTCCTTAGAAAATCCCAGTAAATTAATCAAAAAAGGATTGACGTCTGTAACTTGACCGTCTTCTGAATCAAGTATGAGTATGCCGTCATGTGCAGTTTCAAAAAGACGGCGATACCTCGTTTCCGACTCTTTCAATGCGTCTTCGATTTTTTTGTTACGTGTTTTTTTTCTCATTACACGCTGTTAATGAGCCACGATTCTTTTAGGACAAACCCGACACCCCGTATGGTGTGTACCAGTGGATTTTTACTTCCGATATCTATTTTTGTACGCAGATATTTAATATGCACATTTAATTCGTTTCCCTTCTCTACAAATTCAGGTCCCCATGCGTAGTTAAGAAGTTTTTCTCTCGTGAGCGCCTCTCCATGGTGAGAAAGTAGCGTATCAAGAAGTTTATATTCCTTAGGAGTAAGCGGGATTAGTTTACCAGCACGCGTGACCTCATGCCTCTTTCTGTCCATAACCAGATCAGAAACTTTTATGATATCTGATTCCGTGCTCCTCCTTCGTCTCATCACGGCTCTAATTCTCGCAAACAATTCATCGAGGCTAAATGGCTTGATTAAATAGTCATCAGCACCAGCATCCAACCCCAATATACGGTCGGTAACTTCTCCCATCGCGGTAAGCATGATGATGGGGGTGTGAATTTGTCGTTGCCTCAATTCCCTACAAACCGTAAAACCGTCTTTTTGGGGAAGTCGTATATCCAAAAGAATCAAGGAATAATTATTGCGCTTGGCCTTCTCTAAACCCTCCTCCCCGTTAAACGCCAGATCAATTGAATAGCGCTCACCCTTTAGGGCACGCTTTAATATGTCAGATAATTTCTTTTCGTCTTCAACAACTAAGATAGGCATATGGTTACTTACTTATAGCACCTATTATTAAAATTCACAATAGTCTTGTTATTAAGGTTATATTAACGTTACACACACCTTATTCACTCACTAAACACTTATACAGGATTGACATTAGCTATATATCACAATATTATCAATATCTCATATTAAATTTACATTAAAATTGTATGCCACCTTACCAAGTACTCGAATCAAACTTAATACTCACCGCAGCATATAACGATTACAGAAGAGAGCTTGGTGCTCACGCATTTTTCAAGGTGCGTGATCAATTAACCAGCCAAGACTTAGTACAAGATACTTTTATAAAGACGTGGCATTACCTAGTCAGAGGAGGAAGGATAGACACCATGAAAGCATTCCTGTTTCATGTGCTTAATCATTTGATCATTGATGAGTATCGGAAACGAAAGGTATCCTCTCTGGAGGTACTCCTCGAAGAAGGTTTCGAACCATGGGTTGATAATTCTGAACGTCTCTTTAATGTGTTGGATGGGCAAGCAGCATTTTTGTTAATTGAGCTTTTGCCTCCCAACTATAAAAAAGTGACTCATATGAGATATGTGCAAGGCCTCTCGCTCCAAGAGATGTCTCTCATCACCGGACAGTCAAAAAATTCTATTGCCGTACAGTTGCATCGGGGGCTTGAGAAATTGAAACTCTTATACACTCGTACGCAATTTACCACATCCACACCCCAGTGATCATTGTTTGACTCGTCCCCTGTTTACATCTTGAGCACCAAAAATCACCCTGCCGTCTGGCAGGGTGATTTTTTCCGGCTCTTTCGAGCATCCTCATCTACTGATTAGTTCGGAAAGTTGACGGCCACGTGATACTTTCATTACCTGCGCCATCTCTGACATACACCACGTAGAAATACGTCGTGTTTGGTTGTAATCCAGTCAGGCTAGCAGAGTGTGATGAGCGAAGATCGGTATGAACGAGTAGACTTGAACCGGAAATCGTAACTCCCGTATTCGGTCCTGCCTCACTCATAGAAAGCGGAGACGTGCTGTAGTAGAGAATCGCAGATGCATTTTCATTCGTAGTCCAATTAATTGCAACAGTCGTATTCGTGAAGTTCACATTCAAGGGACCTATCATGGGTGCGCTCTTGTCGAAACCTACACTGCCGTTATCCATCTGGATGTTGAGAGCGGCAAGCGTGATGGGTCCAACACGGCCGACAGTATCTATGCCATTTCGGCTCTGGAAGTTGGAGACTGCTGATTGAGTAAGGGGACCGAAGTATCCGGTCACCAAACCTTGAGGATAGATTGTATTGTCCTGCGCAAGGAAGGTTTGGAGCGCAGTCACATCGGATCCGCTCATTCCGATTTCTAACTGACGATTAAGTGTTGCAGCTTGTGCAGAAGATGGCACGCCCATAACCAACAGTGCCGCTGCGATGATTCCTACGCCAAAAAGAAATTGACGTACTGATACCGAGAAATATGCTGTTTTATTCATAATATATTTTGTTTAATGTATTGAGTAACTAGAGACTTATATAGTCGACCCCCGTATGTATACTGTCACCTGTGAAGCCGTCTGAAGGTTCTAAGCATTACAATCGATCAAAATTACGCTTTTTGCTTCAATTCAGTAATCTCCTTCTCAAGTTTTCCAATATGAAGCTCGAGCTTCTTTGTTTGTTCGGTTAGTCTCTTTTCAATCTGTTTTGCATGACTCGCCAATGTCTCGGCAACCACCATCATGTCCGTCACATCTTCCATAGCAAGCAAAATAATGGGGGGGAAATGCTCCGAGGATGCGCCTTCTTTAAAATGATGGATTTGACGTGCATTTAAAATCATAACCTTGCGCCCGATGACTGGAAATTCATGCGTTACCTCAAACCCCTTGAAAAAGGTATTTTTAGGCAGGATATTTTCAAGTAGTTTTCGAAGCGCTGGAATGTCCCACTGCCCATTTCCAAGTTTATACACAATCTGCTTCTCGGTATCCTTCTGTTCAACCTGAAATGTCCTATAGAAAGACTCATTGGCCGCCATTACTCGAAAATCTTTGTCGAGAATCAAAACTGGTTCGCGTACGATATCTACGACTGTCTTTATATACGTCCAGCTTTCTTCCCACACACGCTTCACAAAATCAGACCCCATCGGTTTGATAACTCCCCCCTCGCCTACATTGGTTTTTTCCATACCCATAAGCCGTTAAATAGCCTAGATTGTTACAGCTCACAAAAGAGATTCGGGAGTGTCATATGATAGTACGAAAACAACTCATTCCTTGGCAATCCAACTGTAATACCAGTGCAATGAAGAAACGGGTACGGCATGTATTAAAGGTGTAAGGATAAGGCTATTTTCCTATGAGGGACACCTCTCTGTAATACCCCTGTAATAAAACTCGAATGGGAACGGCTCAATATATGATGACTTACGCACAAGATACCGAGAGAAAATCTCAATTGACTCTCGCTCACTACAATTTTGAGCGAGGGCTTAATGCACATGCGTTTTTCAAAATGCGTGATCACGAACGCGGGCAAGACTTGGTGCAAGAAACTTTTATGAAAACGTGGAAATATCTGGTGAGAGGCGGAAAGATCGAGATGATGAGAGCTTTTCTCTTTCACATACTCAACCACCTCATTGTGGATGAATACAGAAAACGAAAGACTACGTCACTTGATTCACTTCTTGAAGAAGGGTTTGATCCACATGCGCCGGACGAATCAGAGACCCTGTTAAACGTATTGGACGGGAAGGCAGCATTCCTTTTGATTGCAAGACTCCCGCTCGCATACCAGAAAGTAATGCGCATGCGCTATGTGCAGGATCTCTCCTTAAAGGAAATGTCTCTGATTACGGGAAAATCCCGCAACACGATAGCAGTACAGGCACATCGAGGACTTGAAAAGCTTAAACTCCTCTACAAATTCACTTACTAAAAACATGTTTTATACAATTATTATTGTTTTGCTCATCCTCTGGGTTTTGGGATTTAGCTTCAAAGTAGGAGGAAACTTAATTCACACGCTCCTCGTTATTGCTCTCGTTGTATTTATAGTGAAATCTCTGTTGTAACAAATTACCGAGTTCTTTGGAGACACTTTACACAGCCCGAAAAACCCTTTCTAAGAAAAATCTGATGGTGGTGGTAACGACTTCTTACTTCCCTAGCGCTCTTGATACCTCGGCAACAGTCTCATCTATTTGAATTTGAGTTAACACTTTCCGCGGCTCTCCGACATGATCTAGATCTCCAATCAAAATCTCGGGGATAAGGTGAAAGTGCATATGTTCAACTGATTTATTCTTTGTATTCCCATCGCGTTCTAAAAAAGTGACGTTTTCGTGTCCAAGATTTTTGAGTGCCTTAAGACCTTGCAACTGAAGCGCGTCAATATCAGCTTTCTCCTCTGCGGTAAGTTCATCTCTTGAATGCACGTGGCGTTTGGGGATTACCAATAAATGATGTTGGTAATACGGTGCGAGTGCATAGGTCAAAAACGCACGATCTGTCTCAGCAATAATACGATCTTTGCCCGCACAGAACGGGCACACTTTCATTTCTTTGAGAAAATCTTGGTACAACATATCTACATCATACTATATATCAGAAATAGTTTCGGTAGATTCGCTAGAAAACTTATGCACTTCCGTTACTTGCGCTTGTAAAGCGGAGGTATAAAATCGACGTTAGGTGCAACCCCCTACCGATCATGAATACCACCGATCAACCGAAACCAAAAGTTGGATTGCTGACACACAATGCACGTCTCGTCGCACAGGCGTTTGACGCCCTCAATGTCTGGGGTACGGGAGAACAGTTCAAGATTGATCCCAACCCCGAACAATCAAGAGAAGGGCGAAACTTCTGTGTCCAACACCTCATCGACTGCGGAGAGGTGGAACGAAGAAGTAGGGAGCACGGGCTTGCTGTGTAACTCTCCTCATCGCGCGCGCCCCGTCTTTGGCGGGGCGCGGTTTCATTTTCTATAAAGAAAAGCTTGATTTTTTTCTAAGTGGACAAAAAGAAGCCAGTAGTTAGAATGCAGTTGGGCGAACCCCAGAAAGGAGGAAATCGTAATGCCTAAATTTTCTGCGTGCGAAAATGGGCAGCATTATCTCTGCAACAAAACCAACGATGGAGCCGGTGAACGCTGTAGTTGCAGCTGCCATGATGAGGAGGACACTGATTTCCAAAGCCATCACGGGAAAAAGTCTGGCAGAAAAAAGAGAAGGAGAAAACGCAAAAGAAGAGCGGGCTGCTCTGCGACAAAGTCGCAGAGCAGCCCTTTCCTTTTGGCGCTATAATACACTCATGCCAAGTCGCACTTCATCTCTAACCATTCTTGCTGGAATACTGTCCCTACTTGCCGTGATCGTCATAGGGGTACTTTTGGGTGAACTGAAGACTCCTATCCCCACCGACCTGTCTCTCTCTGTAACCTCTAGCCAAGTACTCTTAATATTGGCGATTGTTTTCACTCAACTTGGGAGCGGATGGTTGGCTATTATTATCTCGCTTTGGGCGATTATCGCACTCGCGCTTACCATGCAATGGCGCAATCTGGCGACATGGATATTGTCGATAGGTATCGTAGGAATTTCCATACCCATCCTCAAAATTCTTTTTCACATCCCCCGCCCATTATCTCTCTTGGTTGAAACCGTTGGATTCTCTTACCCGAGTGGCCACACGGCAACAGCAACCTCCCTGTGTGTATTAATCCTACTGATCTCATTGTCAAAATACTCTGGCTCCCGAAAAATTATTTTCACAAGTATCTGTATTCTCGTACCTCTCCTTGTTGGTACCAGCAGACTCCTACTTGGCGCACATTCGTTCATAGACATACTAGGAGGGCTCCTCTTGGGAACAGGTGTCACTTTAATTTGCTTTGGTCTCTTGCGTCCTCGTATCGCCTAAAACTTGACAGAGTAGTGCCTAAAAGGGAATATGGGGGCGGCTTTCAATGTATTTCTCGAACCCGCTGGCGGGGTCTGCGCTCTTGGATAAATTCTCCGAGAAATCAGAGACGCCAGAAAAACGGTACGGGGCTTGAGATTGCCTCCGAACGTTGGGACCGACAACTGCTTCCGAGTGGAAGAGGGATCCCAACCCGTATGTAGGCCCGAGCGTAGTACGCGTACAAAGAAGGAGAGGTTTTTCGCTCCTCTTCAATTGTGTGCGCGGCCTTGTGGTCGACTTCCTTTAGGGTTGAGCCGACCTCAACCCCACAGGGCCCAAGAGCAAATGGTAGGCCCACAGTGCGTTGTCTCGCCACGCGCACTGTGGGCCATTTCTTTTTGTCCTAAAAGCCCTTGTATTATCACGAATATATGATATAAAGGATGTCTAAAACCCTTCTTAATCACACACCGAGTGCAGCCGAAAAATAGAATCAATAAAGCGATCACCGCACCCTCTCTACGGGTGGTAGGTGAAGAAGGAGAAAATTTTGGGGTACTTACCCTTGCCGAAGCACTTCTCCGCGCACAGGCTGCAGAGCTTGATTTGATTGAAATTTCCCCTTTTGCAGACCCACCGGTTGCAAAAATCATGGATTATGGTAAATTCCAGTATTCGGAAAACAAAAAGCAAAAGGAGGCAAAATCCAAGATTCACAACGTAGAAACCAAGGCCATCCAGCTGACTATCGGCACCGGAGAGCACGATTTGACTCTTAAAGCAAAGAAAGCGGGAGAGTGGCTCAAGGAAGGACATCGAATCAAAGTTGATTTGTTCTTGCGAGGACGAGCAAAATATATGGACCAGAAGTTCCTCAAAGAACGTTTGGAACGAATCCTCAAGCTTATTCCCGAGAGCCACAAGATTGCGGAACCCGCTCAAAAGAGCCCGAAGGGGTTGAGTTTGGTTATAGAGAAAGTGTAAATTGAATAGGAAGATGGAATATAGAATGAAGAATAATGAATTTAGACAAGAAAGACAGTAGAAACACGTAATACAACAGCGATGAAAACAAACAAAACATTTATGAAACGCTTGCGCGTGACCAAAAACGGCAAAATAAAAATGCGCGCGAAAGGTCATAACCATTTCAATGCAAAAGAAGGACGCCGACACCAGCTTGCCAAGAAACGCATGACAAGTTTCGTCATCACACAGAAATCATCAAGTCGCTTCATCACCACTTAATAAAGTTACACAATCAATCGGTAATTATTTTTCATGACTAGAGTAAAAAAAGGAGTAAATGCATTAAAAACCCGCCGCAATGTTTTGCGACGAGTGAAAGGCTATCGCCATGGACGTTCAAAAAAAGAGCGACAGGCGTATGAAGCCATTGTTCATGCGGGAAGCTCGGCATTTGCACACCGACGCGACAAGAAAGGTTCGTATCGCCGCCTGTGGAATGTCCGCATCAATGCGGCACTCGCCTCCTCTAATTTTTCTTACAACACCTTTATAGGAGCACTTAAGAAAAAAGGCATCTTGGTGGACCGGAAAATTCTCGCAACGCTTGCCGAAAATAAGCCTGAATCATTCAAGCGCATTGTCGCTTCAGTCAAGTAAATAAAAAGAGGGCGCCCCGCAGGATGCGGGGCGCTTTCGTTGTAACTCAAACCTTCAAACGGTGCCTAACAATGAGGCCAAAAGTTTCCATCCGTTCTCGTGCTTGAGCACGAATCGCTGGAGTGTTAACCTCGTCTTCCTCGGCCAAAAAACGGAGGGTATCTGGGTCGCGTGCAAGGGTTGCGACAAGAAACCGGACTTCTGACTCTGTACATCTCGCTGCAAGCGTGAGACGCTCTTCATCCAATTTCTTAACTGCAGCAAGACATGTCTCTTGATAAACAGCCTTAAGCACAACTTCAAGTATGTGCTCCTGTTTCCTCATGAAAGACAGTGCGAATTTCGCATCGTGACGACGAGGAAGCAATGCTACCTCCCGCAACAATTCATCTCGTCTGGCTAAATCACCCATGCCAACAATCGAGAAAACTGCTTGGCGTGTAAGCACTGACTCGCTTTCGTCTGAATCTTTGAGTATTCGAAGGGCGAGACTGGGGTCACATATCGTCATAAGCGCATCCGCTCGAGATTTTTTTGGCACCGCATTGTCCAGCACAATATCCTTGAGCGGTCGCCCTACCGAAACCGAGCGACCCACCAAAAGGTCGGCCACCTCACTGGCCAAAACGAGCCCGTGGGGCCTCAATATCTTAAGCATGTGCTCCTCTGTCCCGCCACGCGCAAGGACAAGGTTTGCGATTATGCGGACAAACTCAAAGGTTTTGCCTCCGCCCTTTAGGAACTCCATCTCTGTTGTAGTACTCATTGCATTTCCTCTGTGCAGTGGATTACCTCTTATCCGCTTTCGCGAACCTAAGGCCTATCCGGTTTTTGTTTGGGAAAGGACATACCAACCACTGTTGGCAATCCTGCGCAACATTAATGGAGAAATCCTGCACTGTCAAATTAAAAATCCAGTGTATATGTGCTACCCTGTTCCGGATAAATTGCTTCTATTTCAAGCTCGTCACGAATACGTTGCGCCAGAAATAAAGATGATTTCGGTTCGCCCATTACGGTAAAGACTTGCTTTAAAGTTTCTCGAGATCCCGCAATAAATTCGACTAAGTGATCGGAGTCTTTGTGGGATGAATACCCATTAATCATATCGATGTGCGCACGCACCGGTACCTCCTCACCATTAATTGAAACGGTCTTTGATCCTTCAAAGAGCGCACGTCCAAGTGTGCCTACCGCTTGATACCCAACAAGTAAAATTGTATTGCGAGCGTCCGGCAAATAATTTTTTTCATGTCCGATTACTCGCCCGCCTGTAGACATACCGCCGCCAGCGATAATGATTTTCGGATTCTGCACAAAATCAATATGATGAGATTGCTGCGAGGTCTGCGTAAATTGCAAACGAGGAAATTTGAATATGTCGTCTCCTGAAGCGATTTCCTGCTGTACTGAAGGTTTAAAATCATGTTTGAGCCGTTTGTATACCGCAGTCAATTTTATAGCAAGTGGCGAATCAAGAAATACCGGAATTGACGGGATTTTCCCCTCCTCTACCAAATTATTGAGTTCATAGAGAATTACTTGACTGCGTTCAAGCGAAAAAGCAGGGATAATCAACACACCATTTCGTTTAATCGAGTCGAGCACCACGTTGCGCAATTTCTCCACACGATGTTCCCGATCTTCATGATTGCGATCTCCATATACACTCTCTACCAAAAGATATTTCGCGCCTACAAGCGGTTCAGTGTCCTTAACCAAAGGCGAAGGAGTATTACCAAGATCGCCGGAAAAAACAAGTTTCTGGCCGTTTCGTGCGAACTCAAAATACGCAGACCCGAGTATATGCCCTGCATCTTTCGGAGTGACCGTAACCCCATTCGGTAGTGAAAATGAGTTGTGGTAGGGAATCACGTCCCATTGTCTCAATGCTTGTGCTGTTTCTGACCTACTATAAAGCGGCGTCACTCCCCTATCAGCCGCCTCCCGCTCGAGAATGGTAGCCATGTCATCAAACATAATTTCAGAAATTATCTTTGTCTCCGGCGTAGAGTATATAGGCCCTCTAAAACCATCTTTAATCAATTTGGGAACTCGGCCGATATGATCGGCGTGTGCGTGAGTGATAAATAGAAAGTCTATCGCTGCAGGATCAAAGGCGAACGGTTTCTGATTCTCTTCGGTTGCATATCGATCTCCTTGAAACATCCCGCAATCGACTAGGATGGAAAGTGGCCGTGGACTTTCCGGAAACTTCAGAAGGAAATTTGCGCCCGTTGCACTTCCCACACCTCCTAAAAAAGTTATTGTGGGCTTTTCATTCATATTTTTTGCTGATTTGTTTTTTCCATATCCAAAATGCGCACATGCCTCCCAACATATCCATAAGTACATCCATCAATACATCGAGTTGGTACCATGCAACAGAGATTAAAGTAATGCCCGAAATATATTCAAACCATTCCCATACAATCCCTCCAAATAATACAAACGAGAGTATAAGCGATATTAAAAGCCCCGTGCGTATATGACCAAAACGGTGGTGTACCGTACCAAAAAACCATGTAGCGGCAAGGCCAAGCACCAGCCCGCCCAAGAAATGTAGAACAATGTCATACCACCATAAATACCAATACAATTCGTATCGCAATCCAACAAGATTGAGCAGTAATACTAGTAGTGCAACACTAAGAGACCAAACAAGTGTTTTTAAAAACATATGGTTGTTTCATTATATCCTTTGCATATCTAACCCGCCATTGATTTAATAACGCGACCGCTTTGTTATTTCCTAGCGAGTGAGCGACCTAAATTTCAAGAAGCACAGCGACTATGAAATTGGGAGCACTCTTGTGGTGTGGAGAGAAAAAGTATCCTCTTTTTTTCTCCCGAACGAGCGACCTAGATTTCTCACAAGCGTAGCAAGTGTAGAAATCGGAAGTACTCTTGTGGTGCGACGGTAACAAAGGGTGTAATACCCTTTATTTCCATTCTAAATAATGAGAAAAACAAAAATTCTCCACGGTACGGAGAATTCTTGTTCAGGGTCACTTGAGAGTATTTACCCTAGCGAAAAGCTAGGTGGGTGTCCTAAATCGTAAGCAAGAGAACTGCCGAAGCGACTCTACGAGTTACGATGATTATTGGACTCCCTGATTTTTGTTATAGAGTTTATACTCCAAATAACCCTGCAATAAGTATAACCCTCTCCCTCGACAAAACAATACGCCTTTTTGTACTCCGACACGAAAGATACCTTTGTGTAAAACAAAACACCGTCCGGTAAGGACGGTGTTTTGTTGAAATACCCATATTATTCAAGGAGTCCGTCAAGATTCACGTCGTAGAGAATATGATCTTGGACCAATTTGTAATCAACCAAATCCACTTTTGAGAACCAGTGTGAAATTTCATCATTTGCTTCTTTAGGAGAACCTGACGCATGTATCAAATTGCGTACTGCGCGATTGTCAGGATCGGACATCTGATATGAATCCAAAACGAAATCGCCTCGGATTGATCCAACGTCTGAAGTCAGCGGTTCTGTCCCCCCGACAAGTTTACGTACAATCTGAACTGCATGCGCACCTTGCAGGACCATCGCTACCACTGGACCAGACGCGAGATATTTTTTTAGGTTCGCTAAAATCTTTGCAGTAATCTCAAGCGGATCTTCCGACGGCGGTTTAAGACCTTTCGATAGATATCCTTTGATAGTTTTTTCTCCGGTTACGCGGCGCCACTCTGGATCAAGAGTATAGTGTTTCTCAATTTGTTCAGGTGTAGGCACCAACATCTTCATCGCAGCAAGTTTCAAGCCAACTTGCTCAAAACGCTTGATAATTTCGCCGACCAAAGATCGTTGAACCCCGTCCGGCTTGATAATCACGAAAGTTCGTTCAAATTTAGGATGTTTTTCTGTCATAGAATACCTATAGTATCAGATGGGTGGGGTGATAAGCAACTTATGCTGCTTGCGACAAATCTTCAGTTCCATACAACAGTGCTTCCACTTTCTGTAGGGTCTCCTCCGGACTTACCGTGTACTCAAAAACGAGATCGGGACGTTCATTTATTATTTTCGCAAATTTCTCTGAATACTGTTTCTCATTCACCCACTCCTCCCCTACATCATCTCCAGATTTAAATCCCTTTCTTTCTGCATATCGCTGAAGCAGAGCAACCTGCAGAAAGGCGCGATTTCTCCGAAATTCTTCTTTATAATCTACTACGGGATTGTCAGGAAGTTTTGGTTCGTTATCTAAACTCATGTTTATACACTTTTTGCCGCATCAGGCTGAACCGAAACATTCGGCTTAGCATACCGCTGTATAATCTCGGCTTCAACTTCTTGACGTGGACGACCGTACGTCAGATACGAAAGTTCCTTGAGTTTCTCCGACTGCGCAGGATTCCCTTTAGACGGTGCGAGGGTTTCGATATTAAACGGCTTAATCGGGCGGCCGTTTACCAAAAGTTTCAAATACGCGTGGCGATTGTCGAGATTGATAATATCGCGGGCGGAAAATACCGGTTCGTACTGTTTCACCAAAAACTCGGCATCCTCGGCACCGACGCGAAATGTTGCAATCGATCCGACGTTGCCAAACACCGCATCTTTAATCTTATCATCCAACTGTTTGATAAATTGATGCGCAATTGAAAGTCCGAGTTTGTACTTGCGCGCTTCAGAGAGAATCACCGCGATTGAATCGGTGGTCACATTCTGAAATTCATCGACGTAAAGATAAAATGGGGGGAGATTTTGCGATTTTGAATCAACCCGCGAGAGCGCCGCCATCAAAATCTTGCCAACCAATATCAATCCTAATAAATGCGAATTGATATCACCCAATCGTCCTTTTGAAAGATTGACAAGAAGAATCTTCTTGGAATCCATGATCTCGCGGAAATTAAATGCTGATTTTTCCTGCGCGATAATTGGACGCATAATATCGTTTGAAAGAAACCCGTCAAACTTCGAGGTGATGTACGGCACAATATTCTGCAGTGCCGCTTCCCCACCCGCTTTTTCCGCAACCTCGCGCCAGAATGAAACAATAATAGGGTTCTTGCATCGGGCAAGCTTTGCGGCACGATAGGTTTTGTCGGAAAGCGTGCGAGACAAATCAACGAGCGTAGTGCCAGACTCCGGATCTTCAAGTACCAAAAGCGCGGCGTTTCGGAAATATTGCTCGAACATCGGCCCGCCCGCCGTTTTCATATCAAACAGTTTATTGAATATGGAAAGCATTTCATTAACGACAAATGTCTTCTGTTCGGGGTATTGTGGATCGAATTCAAGCATGTTAAGCCCCATCGGATGCGCAACTGCCCCCGGATCAAAATACACGACATCGTTATAACGCTCGGGTGGAATACAGGCGAGCAAATCTTCTACATCAGAACCATGAGGATCGATGAAACAAACTCCTTCCCCAGCCAAAATATCCTGCACAATCATATTTTTCAGCAACGTAGTCTTTCCTGTTCCAGTCTGACCAATGCAGTAGAAATGACGCAGACGATCCTCTTTCTGCATATAGACCACTGCCTCACGTCCCCCTTCTCGATTAACCCCCAATGTCAAACCTGTGTCAGGCAAACCGACAGGAACAGCAGAAGTCCCCGCCTTTGCAACTTTCAGTTCAGGCGCTGCACGAGTGATGGTGGAGGGCAGATGGAATACAGTGGTCAATTCACGTAAACTCAAAGGCATCACGTGGTGACTATCGGCAAGACGAAAAGAAAAGTTACGAAGAAGTTCCTCTAGACGCCCTCCGGAAAAACGTTTAAACCTAACATTGTTGCCGTGCGGATTATCAAACTGGTTAAACGCCGACTCGAGATCAGAAAGTATATCGGTCGCTTCCCGATCAGAACGCGAAGATGCAACTAACCGGAGGGTAATATCAGCAACTGGACTCTCACTTTTGTGTTTAACTTGTTCAAGTGAAATATCATCAACTTTGGGCGGTTCTTTTGTTTTTTCCTCATCTTTCTTAGCAGAGTCCGATCCTCCAAACAACTCCTTGGCAATATCCTTGGTAAAACTCCACACGTGACCCCCAACCGTTTCCGGCTTATCAAGTGCATCCTTCAGTTTCTTTCCCGCCGCCAAATCGCGAATAATCGCTTTATACCGATCGGTACGAGCACTGCTTGCAGGAGTAAATACAATCTGCACCGCCGCCCCCTCTCCATCCTTATCAATCTTTCCAAAACTTGAAAGCAGGGCATGCAACGGGTCGTGATCAAACGATTCGTAGGTGCGAATCGGGAACGCGTGATCGGTCGTCAGACGCGCCACTGATCCAACTGAAGCTCCTCCTTCATTGAAAATATTATAGTCATCGGTGCGTTCAGAAATTTTCGCATCATGGAACACCGCACGGATGTGTTTTTCAAAGAGATCACACTTGCTGTTGGGAACTGCCGCATAAAAGACAAATTCCTCACTGTGATTAGCAACAGAAAGTTCTAGCGTAAAATAATTTGGGCCTACAATATCTTTCTCGCGTACGGCCATCATCCCCGCATAAAACTGCTCCATTGATGAGAGAAGTTCTTTAAGGGGTTTATCAGGGGCTTTGGGATCACGTTCGGGAAGCGTGATCTCGTATAAGGTCATCTGTAATGCCCGAAACAGGGGGTTGCGCGAGCCAAAACCTGTTTCCTTACCTGCCTTCACATACTGCACCAAAAACCGTTCAAAATCGTCAGCAAGGTGCGGATCGTTCAGTTTATCTACTACTGATAGGGCGTTCTTGATCCCCTTCTCCACTACCAAATGCACTAGCTGGGCAACTTGCGCATCATGCGGTTCAGGAGAAAGCTTGAGGTGATACTCCGAAAGCTCCGTCTCATGAATCTGCATAGCAGGAGCAAGGACTGTTTCTTTCGGAACCTGCTTGTATTCATTGATAGTTTCTTGCACGGCATGTTCCGGCTCTTTGCCGGACAATTCACGCTCTTTCTGCGCAATTCGCTCGCGCAAAAAAGCCAGCTCCTCTTCAGGAGAATTAAATGTACGCTCGGGAGCTTTGTAGCCAGATTCCATCCAGATATTATAGCCCCTAGAAAGAAATCTAAACAGATGGGCTATTGAGAACCGAGCCGCATCCCACGGAACACAAATGGGCGAGATTTCTTCTTTTCTTCAACAGTGAGACGTTCGGCAGGCATAAGTTCATAGGGTATGCGTAATATTAGATAGTGTATATCATCTTTGAGTAGATCTCCGCTCACATGTCGACATAAATACTTACGCTCATTAGCGTCACGAATTTCGCTCTCGGCAAAATCAATCTCGGAAACAGAGAGGTGATCTGTCTTAAAACCGATGAGAGTTTTTCCAAAACCCACAACCGCACGCACAGAACCTGGCGCCTCACCTTCGCTCAATGCAATCTTTATTCCTTCTGGTGCGGGAATCACTGCATTTGCATAATGAGAGTCAGTTTCATCAGAAATATGCAGAGGCTTGCCAAGTTCAATAGTCTCAAGAACTCGGGAGAGCTGTTCCACCCGAGCAAGACACTGCTCAACCCGCATTCCTTCATATAAAGCCCCTACGTCTGAAGAAATACGGTCGAGCATTTCCCCCAAGCGAAGTTTAACATCATCTTGATTTTCAACAACCTCAAGCTCACGCACTAATTCTAGTGATTGGGGAACTTCTTGTTCATTTTCTATGATCAGTTCAGGCGTTTTTTGCATAGACATGAGTATACAACATTATTGGGTCAGCACCTCTGCTGTGCCATCTGTGATAAGCACTGTGTGCTCAAAATGGGCACTGCGTTTGCCGTCAGCCGTTCGGAATGTATGCCCGTCTTTATCCAAAACAATTTTTGCACTTCCTTCATTCACCATAGGCTCGATTGCAATCACCATCCCCGCAAGCAATTTCTCACCCTGCCCCTGCTTTCCGTAATTAGGAACGTAAGGATCTTCATGCACCGCGTATCCAACTCCGTGTCCTGCAAGTTCACGCACAATACCAAACTTGTTCGGTGTAATAAATGTCTCTATTGCATATCCAATATCTCCCACATGATTTCCTGCCCGCGCCGCCGCGATACCAATCTCGAGCGCTTGCTTGGTAACACTGATTAACTTCTTTGCAATCGGATCAATTTTTCCAATTCCAATGGTCACTGCAGAATCAAGAAACATACCCTCGTGTATTAAACCCATGTCGATGGAGACCAAATCCCCTTCTTTTATACTCTTTCCTTTCTTTGCCGGAAGTCCATGCACCACTTCATCATTGATTGAAAGACATAAGCTCGCAGGATACTCCTTCCCTCCTTTGCCAGCTTTGTAGTGTAAAAACGATGGAATATCGCCTTTCTCTCTCACCAATTTTTCTGCAAGTTCGTCTAATTCTTTACCAGAAACACCAGGGATCGCAGCCAAAACCAACCCTGAAATGACTTGCGCCAAACGGCGGCCGCCCTCACGAAGCAAGGCGATCTCTTTTTCATTCTTTATCGTCACCATAGTGCTAGATTACCCTAGGAGGCCTGTTTTCTGCAAGATTTCCTGATGTATCGCCTCTACGCTCTGATCGCCATTTATATCGTGAAAAGCATAGTTTTGGCTATCTTCATAGAAGGTAATAGCTTTAGCCACGTCTGTATCAAACCAATCAAGTCGCGCGTCAATACCCTTTTCGCTGTCGTCTGCTCGCTTGCGCGCCAAAAGGCGGGATTTAGCCATCTCCCGAGATATGTTCAGAAGAAGTATGTTGGGGCAATCCCAGCTATAAAACTTCGCCACCGAATCAAGTGCGAGAGCTTGCGTCAAACTCCTCGGAACACCGTCAATCACCACGTGTACATTAGATTTCATGTGGTTGATAAGAAATTGAGACCATGTGGAAATCGCTAGAAACTCGGGCTGCAATCCCCCTTCAGCATATATATTCTTTGATAACTCTTGGGTATACCCTTCGCCTTTCCAAAAATCTCGAAATAATTTTCCGATTTCAAGATACACTACCTCACGGGCAGGATCATTTTTCTTTAAATAATCGATGAGCAAATCTGCCTGCGTCCCTTTCCCGCATCCTGACCGTCCAATAAAAATAAACGTCTTCGGCGTCTGTGTCATATAGTAGTTAGTATACAAAAAAACTAGTATTCACGCATCGAAACCTGCGCATCAATTTTCTTCATCAGGTCAAGCACCACTGACACCACGATAAGAAGCGCGGTGCCTCCGATTGCCAAAGCTGAAATACCCGTGAGATTCTGAACGATCAGAGGGAGAATCGCTACCACACCCAGAAAGACAGCTCCCACCAATGTGATACGAGTCAAAATTCGAGAGATGAAATCGGCGGTTGATTGGCCTGGGCGCACTCCAGGGACAAATGCCCCGTTCTTCTGCAGGTTTGTTGAAAGTGTATGCGGGTCAAAAGTAACTGCAGTATAGAAGTAGGTAAATATCACCACCAGAAGGAAATAGAAGATCGAATACAGCCACACGTTCGTGAGGAACGCATTCAACAAAGAAACCGCGGCCTGCACTACTCCGTTATCGAATGTCGCGAGGAAGTTCACAATCATTTGAGGAAACAGGAGGATGGAAAGAGCGAAGATAATTGGAATCACCCCTGCCTGATTGAGACGTAAAGGCAAGTAGGTGGAAACCCCGCCATAGACCTTCATGCCTCGTACACGACGGGCATATGTCACAGGAATTGGACGTTCAGCTTCGGTGACCACAACAACTCCCAAGACCACTGCTAGTCCTGCTATCAAAAATCCTGCGTACAACGGAATCTGTGACGGATCAAATGTAAACAATTGCTGGCTGATCACTGAAGGCAGTCCAGCGATAATACCTGCAAAGATAATCAGAGACACACCGTTTCCAATTCCGAATTCAGTGATCAGTTCGCCGATCCACATCAAGAGAATCGATCCGGCAGTGATAATAATCACGTTAATGAGGATGTCGAAAGACCCTATAGCACCGAGCACCTGTTGGCGGGCAAGAAGGGCCATAAAACCGTATCCTTGAATCAATCCGAGAGGAATGGTCAGAAGTCTTGAATATTGTGAAAATTTCATTCGTCCAGATTCCCCCTCTTCCTGATACATCGCTTTCAACTTGGGAAAGACCATTGTCAGCAACTGCATGATGATAGTTGCAGTGATAAACGGACTCACTCCAAGCATCATGATTGAGAGATTGGAAAATCCGCCTCCTGAAAATATATCAACGAGGCCCAAGAATTGGTTATTTGCAAACAATTGCTGAAGCTGAACTAAATCAACTCCAGGGATTGGGATGGTCGCCAAAAGACGAAACACCACCAAAAGACCTACGGTAAAAAGCGCGCGGCGACGCAAGAGAGGATCCTTGAATATCAATCCCAATTTTATAAAAAAGTTATTCATATAGAGATTAGTTCTTTACTGCGCCACCCGCTTTCTCGATCTTAGCTTTTGCTGAAACTGAAATGCGGCAACCTTCTACCATCACTTTCTTCCCTAGATCGCCATCTGCAAGGATTTTCACTACCGGAAGTTTTCCTTCAATGAGATTCACCAACCCTTTTTCAACAAGAGTGGTCGGATTAATCGTGTCTCCTGCTGAAAAATGTTTTTCGATACTAGAAAGATTCACCATAGTTGGTTTGGTTTGAATGCTGAAATTGCTGTTTTTGCCATGACCGCGCAATTTGGGAATACGCATAATCACATCTCGGATTTCAGGGCGGATCTTGCGTCCTGAACGAGCTTTCTGACCTTTAGTGCCACGCCCTGAAGTTTTACCGCGCTTGCCTCCACGTCCCACCGATTGTGAGTATTTGCGCTTGGTATTTCTTTTTACATTGTGCACTTGCATGATAAAAATTATTTCTCTGTTACTTCTGTTTTATTTTCGACAGTTTTGACAGACATACCTGAACCGCGGTTAGTCAAACGAGAAAGCGCCAACATGGTCGCGCGCGCATTGTTCAAACTGTTTTTGCTCGGCGAAAGAATCTTTGCCGTAACGTCTTTGATGCCTGCAAGTTCAATGATGTTGCGCACCGCGCCGCCTGCAACTACTCCTCGTCCGCGAGCAGGAATAAGCATAATACGTGCGCTTGAATACTTTGCTTCTACATAATGAGGAATAGAGCCAGACGAAGTTAGGAGGATCTTGACCATGTTTTTCTTTGCACTTCGCATCGCTTTTTCAATTGCAATTGCGGTATCAGTCCCCTTTCCCGTACCTACCCCAACAAGTCCCTTTCGATTGCCCAAAATCATGGCAACACTGAAACTAAATCGGCGACCACCGGTTGAAACGCGGGCTACACGGCGGATATTGAGGAGTTTCTGATCATATTCCTGACGCATCTTGCCATCGCGACCTTGTCGGCGCACATTCTTTCGGCGGAACGGCATACGATCGCGCGTATCTCCCTGTCGAGGGGAAGCTTGAGCAGACGAAGGAGCCGCGACAGCGGGAGTTGCTGTCTGTTGTGTTCCCTGCACTACTTTTGGTTGTTCTGCATCAGTCATAGATGAATTTAAAATACTAACCCTGCGGCGCGCGCGCCATCTGCAACCGCCTTTATCTTGCCGGTGTATAAATATCCGCCTCGGTCAAATACTACTTTAGTGATTTTCTGCTTCTGTCCGAGTTCAGCAATCGTTTTTCCGAGCTCTGATGCTTTTTCAAGCATAGAACCTTTGGTCATCCCCTTGGTCGTTGCGGCAGCAAGCGTTACTCCTCGAGTATCATCAATCAATTGGACATACAAGTATCTATTGGATTTGAATACTGCCATGCGTGGCCGTTCTGCAATTCCCGATACGCGGGAACGCACGCGGCGGTGGCGACGCTCTCGTTTCAAACCTGCTGTGTTGTTTCGTGTAATAGCCATATGTGTTTATCCTGCAGTGGTTGCGCCGGCTTTCTTACCCTGCTTCAAATGCACCACTTCGCCCTCATAACGAATTCCTTTCCCTTTATATGGTTCAGGCTTTTTCAATGCACGAATTTCTGAAGCAAATCGGCCTACCAATTCTTTATCAATGCCTGATATCATAATTGCCGCTTTTTCAGTAACCACTTTAATGCCTGCGGGAATTGCCACTTTTACCGGATGAGAGAAGCCAAGCGACATATTGATGTCCGAACCTTTTGCATCTGCTTTGTATCCAATACCTTCGATAAGCAATTTCTTTTCAAACGGTTTATTTACACCAGCAATCATTGATCGGAGCTCTGACGCATAAGTGCCCCAGAGCGCTTTTGCTTCTTTGGAAGTGGCGTTCGGGCTCAAGGTAACTGCGCTTCCTTCAATAGAAACATTAATCACCGGACGAATCATGCGGGTCAATTCTCCCAGAGGGCCTTTCACGCGCATCTCACCATTCACACAAGTAACTTGCGTGTTTGCGGGAATCATAATAGGTTTTTTTCCAAGGCGTGACATAGTAATTACCAAATTTTGAATAGTAACTCCCCTCCGACTCTCTCTTTGCGTGCAGTGCGGTCGGTCATGATTCCTCTCGGAGTAGACAAAATAAGTCGGCCGAGACCATTCATCACTGGGTGCAAATGTTTGGATTGTTCATACACGCGGCGGGACGGTTTTGAAATTCGATCAACGCCATTTATCTTCGACTGTTTCTGTTCATTAAATGCGATCACCACTTCAAGATGTTTTGCCGGCTTCTTGCCTTTGCGCTCCACGCTCGCAAGAAATCCTTCCTTCTGGAGCACTTCTGCAATTGCGGCAACATGCTTGGAATAACTCATCAAGACAGTCGGCTTGCCGGCTTTTCCCGCATTAAGCAACTTAACGATAAAATTTGAAATTGGATCTTTTACCATGATGATTTTCTAATACCGGGGATCATTCCCTCGTTTGCATACTCACGGAAACAAATTCGGCACAGACCGAAATCGCGAATATACCCACGCTTGCGACCGCAACGGAAACAGCGCCGCACCACGCGACTTTTATATTTCGGTTTCTTGAGGGATCGTACGTATGTTGATGTCTTTGCCATTTAATTAAAATGATAGCTGGTTCGTTGGGTATCAACATGCCTTATCCAGAAACTTTCGTGTACCAAGGCGGTGATTCCAACAGTGCCAACTATTTAAACTCTGCACTCAATTGAGCGCTTCGCTATACTAGCAGAGAAGCCTCGGGAATGTCAAACCAAATCCACTATGCTTCCTTTTTGAACGGAAACCCGAGATACGTGAAAAACTCTTTCGCAGTTTTGCGATCTTTCGCAGTCGTCACCACTGTAACCGCAATACCGAAGATATCCTTGAGCTCTTCATCCACCGTTTCAGGGAAAATGATGTGCTCTTTTATACCGACAGTGAGATTCCCCATTTCATCAATACCTGTGGTAGAAATTCCTTTGAAGTCTTTAGTTCTGGGAAATGCAATATTGAGCAGACGATCGAGAAAATCCATCATGCGTCTGCCTCGCAAGGTAATTTGATACCCAACAGGGTCACCCTGTCGCAATTTAAAGGACGCTATTGATTTCTTCGCACCGCGCACTGCCGGCTTCTGTCCAGTAATCTTCAAAAGACGATCAATAACAATCTCGTTCTTCTTTTTATCTTTAAATGATCCGGTGCCTGCATTTACCACGACTTTTACGAGACGCGGCGACTGCATAGGATTGGTAATCCCTAATTTCTTTTGCAATACCCCGAAGGCTGCGCTTTGTTTTTTCTGTGTCGTTTCCATGATTACTTTTTAGAGTGTCGAACCACTTTTCTTGCTGATACGTACAAATTTCTCTCCTACCAATTTCTTGCCCACGCGACTTGCTTTCCCGTTTGACGGATCCACAATCGCGACGTTCGAAACATGTATCGGCATCGCTTTTTCTATCACCTGCCCTTTCTGATCAGAGCGGCTCGCCCGCTGATGTTTCTTGCGCATATTTAGCCCTTCAATCACCACTTTCTGATCAGTCGGAAAAGAAGCTACTACCTTGCCGGTCTTGCCTTTGTCGGCTCCTGAAATAAGTATGACGTTGTCTCCTTTCTTGATTTTCATGATAGTTAAATTATTTCCGGCGCAAGTGACGCGATTTTCTGATATCCCAATTCTGCAATCTCGCGAGGAATCGGACCGAATACACGTCCCGCAATCGGTTCCATCTTACCTTTTTCAAGAATCACCACCGCATTCTCATCAAAACGGATATACGAACCATCTTTGCGACGAATTGCATTTCGTTGTCGTACCACTACTCCTTGCAAGACATCTTTCTTCTTTACCCCTTTCCGCGGTTCTGCTTTTTGCACTGAAAGAACCACTTTATCGCCAATTGTTGCATAGCGTTTACGTGAACCACCAAGCACTTTGAAAATGCGGCCGATTTTGCCTCCTGAATTATCTGCGATAACAACAATTGATCGTGGTTGAATCATGAGAGTGTTTTATGCTGAAATCTCCGCGGCTACGGCGGCTACTTGTTTGCCGACCACCTTAAAATGCTTGTCTTTTGAAATCGGGGCGGTCTCTTTGAGAAAAACAACGTCACCCATTGCGCACGTATTCCCTGCATCATGCGCCTTCAGGCGTTTGGTGCGCAAAAGATACTTACCATATTTGGGGTGTTTGATGTATCTCTCCACGAGCACAACCACCGTGTCTTTCATAGCAGTCGAAACAACCTTACCGGTGACGAGTCGTTCTTTTTTTTGTGTGTGTTGTTCCATGATTATTTTTGTTTTTCAGATCGTCGCATGTCAGCAAGTATCGTCAAGATTCGGGCGATTTCGCGGCGGAGCGTTCTTCCTTCTTTTACATTGCGTGTTTTTCCACCAGAGGCACCGAATCGGAAGTTCCATAGTTGCTGTCGTTTTTCCTCGAGCAATTGTCCCAATTCCTTTTCGTTCTTCTGTTTTAATGTGCTTGCGTCGGTCATGTCAGTGAAATAGCTCGGCTGACAATCTTCGTCTTGACCGGAAGTTTCGTGCCTGCTTTGCGAAGCGCTTCGTGCGCATCGGCATCCGACAATCCGTCAATTTCAAAAATTACTCGGCCGGGATTAATCTCTACGCAATATCCCTGCGGATCCCCTTTTCCAGAACCCATGCCCACTTCAGCGGCTTTTGCGGTGTACGGCCGATCAGGAAATATTCTAATCCAAATCTTTCCTGTCTTTCCAATCATGTGAGACATCGCCTTACGGGCTGCTTCAATCTGTTGCGAACGCAAACGTCCTCCTGCCATTGCTTTAAGACCGAAAGAACCAAAAGAAATTTTTGCTCCACGAATATCAATGCGGCCGCGTTTCGGATTTGAACGCCCTGTCTGCCATTTTCTGAATTTTACTTTTTTCGGTAGCAACATAAAAGTATGTTTATGCGTTCTGTTTCTTAGCAAATACTTCGCCGCGATACACCCATACTTTGATACCAATATCACCGTAAGTCATATGAGCCTTTTCACGCGCAAAATCAACATCAGCGCGAAGTGTCTGCAAAGGAATCCGGCCGCGCTTCAATTCTTCTGATCGAGCCATGTCCGCTCCACCCAAACGCCCACCACAGTAAATTTTCACTCCTTTCACGTCGCGGTTCGCCATCGCCTTTTCAATAATCTGCTTCATAACGCGGCGGAATGGGAGTCGCTTTTCAAGAGATTCAGCAACCATGTGGGCCAAAATTGCAGCGCTAGATTCAGGTGAACGGATTTCCTCCACATCAATTTTGATATCCTGCGAGATCACGATCTTTGCGCGATGGAACATTTTCATCAAATCAGTCCGAAGCACAGTGATACCCTCTCCATTTTTTCCAAGCAACATGCCTGGGCGCGAAGTCTTGATCAATACGCGAAACATCTTCTCGTTTCTCTCGATTTCGATGATGCTGACATAAAAATCCCGCAAGCGCTTCGTCAGAAACTCTCGCAGGAGAATATCGCTCTTGAGATTTTGGCGGTATTTGTCTTTCATACCGAACCAGCGGGACTTCCAGTCTCTGATGATGCCAAGTCGGTGTGAATATGGGTGTACGGAGTGTGACATAAAATTATGCTTCGGTTGCTTCTTCCACACGATCATGATCATGTGTATTTGCATCAGCTACTTGTCGTTTCGGAGTTGCAAGTACGGAATCCCCCTTAGTATCCAAAGCAACAAAAATATGACTATTACGCTTCTTTATTTCAAAGGCTGAACCTCGTGCGCGGGGACGAAAACGCTTCATCGTAACCCCTTCGTCTACTCGGATGTCCTTTACATACAGACGATCTGCGCTGATTTTAAAATTATGCGCTGCATTCGCAACGGCAGTCTGGATAGCTCCGCGAATCGGACCTGACGCCTTTTTGTTAAGTACATCAAGCATCACAAGCGCATGACTAACTTTCTTTCCGCGCACTAAATCAGCGACCAAACGAACTTTGCGGGGAGACTGACGATAGTTTTTGAGTGTTGCTTCAATCATAAATTATTTTGCTGGGGTTGCGCCTGCTGCAGGAGCTTTTGCTGCCTGTGCTGCTGCAATTTCAGACTCTTTCTTCTTAGCTTCGAGTTCCTTCTGCATCTTGCCGCCATGTTTAGTGAACTTGCGCGTAGGCGAGAATTCACCGAGGCGGTGTCCAACCATTTCTTCGGTAACTAAAACTGGCAAATGTTCTCTTCCATTGTGAACCCCAAAAGAAAAACCAACCATTTCGGGACTAATGACACAAGCGCGAGACCACGTCTTAACCACACCGGCTTGTTCCGGTTTTTTCCCAGTAATCTTCTTGAGAAGTCTCTGGTCAATATATGGCCCTTTTGAAAGCGATCGTGACATTTGGCAAAAGAAAATAAATAAGCTCCTTTCAGAGCGTTGGTGCATACTAACAAGGGCACTAGTTCCTGTCAAACACTGCTTTGTTCATATGTTCATAACCCTGTGGAAGACGTGTGGATAGCTAATTTCCCTTTAGATTCGCAAAAACCCGCCCTCGAGAGGGCGGGTTTTGGTATTTTTCTTAAAATCTGTTGTTTAGAGGGACGCTTTTCGATTCTTCCCCACTTTTCGGCGAGAAACAATGAAGACATTCGAGTATTTCTTTGCGCGTCGTGACTTCTGTCCTTTTCCAACTGGCTTACCGGTGCGAGTAATTGCACGTCGGCGTCCGCGACCCTGTCTTCCTTCTCCCCCTCCATAGGGATGATCTACTGGATTTTTCGCTGTACCGCGGACAGTCGGGCGAATTCCAAGCCAACGTGAGCGTCCTGCCTTGCCCAAGTTCACTAAGTGATTTTCTTCGTTTGAAACTGAACCGATGCATGCCCACGCTTCTGCACTTACCTTTCGAACTTCGGTTGACGGTAATTTAATTTGTGCATGTCCCCCTTCGAGAGCAACTAACTGGGCAAAGTTTCCGGCTGAACGAGCGAGTATCGCGCCGCCATTTGGTTTAATCTCAACATTGTAAATAAATGTGCCGACAGGAATCTTTTTAAGCGGAAGTCGATTGCCCACGGTAAGCGGTGCTGAAGCAGAAACAGAGAACACTGCGCCAACAGTCATTTCTTTCGGCAAAAGCACGTAACGGCGCTCGCCATCAGGATAAATCACGCGTCCGATAAAACCGGTGCGGTTTGGATCATATTCAACAGTCTCAATGCGTGCTGGCATATCATACTTGTCGTATTTAAAATCAACCATTCGGTACAAATGTTTGTTACCACCTCCTTTGTGTTGAACTGTAATACGCCCACGGTTATTTCGCCCCATGTCGCGCTTAAAACCGCTCGTGAGAGCCTTATGCGGCTCATTTTCAGTAATCACCCCACGGTACGAAACGGTGGAGAGATGGCGGCGCGATTTGCTGGTAGGTTTATAGAATTTCATGGTGATTATACAAGTTCAATTTTTTCGCCTTTCTTAAGAAACACATATGCTTTTCGTCCTCCGCGCTTCACTCCGCGCTTTCCACGAACAAACACGCGCTTTGAGGGAACCGGTAGGATGTGCACTTTTGTTGGGTGTACTTTGTATAAACGCGTAATTAATTCGGAAACAGTTTGTTTGGTTGCATCTGCGGTTACATTGAATGTGTACACATTATCTTTCTCTGCAAGAAACGTAACCTTTTCAGTAACGCGTGGGTTCTGAAGAATCCGTCCTCGATCAGCGACTCCGGTTGCAGTCAAAACCGCAGCTTCCTTCACGGCGACTTTACGCACTGCGGGCGCTGAATTCTTTTTCTCTTCTTTTTTGAAATTAAACAATCCCATGATATTTATGAGCGTTTTTTATCTGGCATTCGCGCAGCAAGTCCCTTACATGCAATCTCCGGATCGCTGATAACAATATATTTATATGAAAGCGCGGTCATCGGATTGAGGTTGCGAACTTCCTCCACAAGAACATTCGAGAAATTCCGCAAACTGCGTCCAGTCTTATTGTCTTTCTTCGCAACAGCAATCAAAGCAGCATTTACTGGCTTGGTTGCAAGCTTTTCATACCCTTTGACTCCCGCAAGCGCATTAATGACTACTTTTGCATCTTTGGTCTTTCCACTCTCAACTGCCATCGTATCGACAAAAAGCATCTCACCATCTTTATATTTCTTGGACAAAATCGCATAAAGTGCACCGACACGCATCTTTTGATTTACCTTGCGCGCATACACTTTGTTCGGGTTTGGTCCGTGGGCAACACCTCCTCCTACCCAGATCGGGGATCGGATTGATCCATGGCGCGCGCGACCGGTTCCTTTCTGTTGCCATGGCTTTTTGCCACCACCGGCAACCTGTCCACGATCTTTGACATGTGCAACGTGTTCGCGCTCGTTCGCCTGCATAGAAACCATGACTTGGTGCACGAGATCTCCATTCCATTTTGCGCCAAAGACTTTCTCGGGGAGTGTTACCTTCCCTGTCTCTTTTCCTTTTGTGTTGTACACAGTGGCTTCCATGTGAGTATTTATCTGCTGATGATTTCTACAATAGTGCCGCGCCGTCCCGGAATCGCACCGCTGACAAGTAGTGTGTGTCCTGCCGCATCAACCTGAATAATCTTAAGGTTCTTGATGGTAATCCGATCTGCACCCATACGTCCGGCCATACGCATACCCAAGGAAACTCGGCCTCCCGCACGTCCGCGTCCACCAATCGCTCCTGGTTCACGTTCTGAATGTTTCTGACCGTGTGTGCGGCGTCCTCCACCGAATCCATGACGCTTCACGACTCCTTGAAATCCTTTTCCTTTTGAGATAGCTGAAACTTCGACTGTGTCATTAACCGCAAAGCTTGAGACATCGATACTGTCACCAACCTTGAGGTCAACTGACGCTTTTTCTGTTCTGAATTCTTTGACATGCGTATAGCGCTTGTGAGCTGCCTTCTCGGTTTCGTTTTTCGGCTGCGGAACAAATCCAACTTGCACGGCGCTATAGCCATCACTCTCTTTATTCTTAGTTTGGGTTACCGTAACTGGTCCAGCCTGAATGATCGTCACGGGTTCAACCGTTCCGTCATCTTGAAACACCTGTGTCATATTCACCTTTTTGCCGAGAATGAATTTCATTGAAAACCCGATTAAAAATGAGTCCTGAAGACTCATTCGTGATTCAAGTAAGGTAACAAATACAGAGGAAAATGTAAAGGGTTGTCTAAAATTTATCACCCAAAGGAAAACCGCGCACTACTTTCTGTTGATTTGTATTCTCACATCTAGCAAATACAACAAAGCCCTAGATGCCTAGGGCTTTGTGTCGACCTTTATACTTCAACTAGACTAATAGTCTCGATCGTTATCTTTGTCTTTGCCATACCCATTCCCTCTTGGCACAATAGTCTTTTGGGTATTACCAAAGTTCTCATGCGTAGAAGATGTCTCTGAATAGATACGAACTGGATTTGGTTTTTCAGTCTGGGTCCATCCAGTCTGCATCACTTCTGAAAGTTTGTACGTCCCCGGACCAAGATTGCTGAAGGTGTAGTTACCACTTGCGTTAGTTGTAGTCGTTGCAGTCGCACCTCCTATCTTCTTGAGCACAATGGTCCAACCAGCAAGACCTGCTTCATTGCCACCCTTCTTGCCATTGGCATTCTTGTCGTTGTACTTCATGCCGGAGATTGATCCGAGCTTGAAGTTCCCAAAGTTTTTATTCTTCACTACCTCTCCTGCAAGAAGCGTGATGGTGTGGACACCACTAACTGGAGTTATGGTGATCCAACCAGTTTTATTCACTTCGCGCACAGAGTATGTGCCCGCAGGAAGATTTTTGAAGCTATAGGCTCCTTTCTTGTTGGTGGTCGTCGAAAGTTCACCGAGATCAAGCACGCTGTTGTTGTTTGTGTCGAGGTAAATGGTCCACCCAGAAAGCGGATCTTCCCACTTTTTCTCGAACGGACTACCGTCCGCATCCCAATCCTCGAATTTTATACCGCTGATTTCTCCCAAAACTGGAGTGGGTACACTTTTCGTGTTGGTTATCGAGCACGTAGACGTTGCGTTTGAAGTTACGGTAATACTTGAACAGGTAGTTGTCGTCTGTGTCCAATCAATCGGCAATGTTCCTTCAGTAATCTGATACGTTCCTGGAACAAGATTGCTGAATGCCTGACTGCTGCTACCTGTCGCAGTGGTGAGTGTAAACGCGCCAATACCTCCGGTACCTGTGAACGAAAACGTTCCATTGTCCCCCACGCTATACTTGGTGAACACAATTCCGCCAGTTGCAACTGGAACTTCAGGTGTAGGACATGATTCGTTCAACACCAGTACGTAACTATCAGAAGTTATGTTGGGCAATATCGCATCAGTGGTCGTTGCCTGTTTGAGCGCATGAGCGAAACTCGTGGTACTCATCTGGTATCCGTTCAAGCGATACTTGCCGGTGCTACAGACAGCGTCAATCGGCAGCACAGAGCTTGTATCGTCGGTTACTTCTGACGTGGCGTAATATGCAGGAGTTTGCATATCTGTTGTGTCTGCGCCGTAGAGATCAATCGCCCCACCGAAATTAGTACCGAGAACATATGACCCCGTCGAGGTTGCTCCGCCGCTAAGATTGAGAGCTGACCATGTTGCGGTCATGGGGAATAAGTAGCTGTTAGATGATGATGCCGTTGCTACCGCGCCATCAAGGTATTTAAGAATATGGACTTTTGCGAATGTGGGTGCGACAGGTGGTGGGCAAACATGATTTTGTACAATGACATATTTGTCGCTCGTGATATTCGTGAAGTTCGGTATGGTGGTCGTTGCTACTGCAAGTGAGGCCGCAAGCAGAGTGTCGCCAGTTGAATATCCAATCAGCGTGTAGGGAGTTCCTGAAGCACATGCGGTACCGACAGTGATACCGTCAACAATTTCATTCGTACTGTAACTCGCCCCAGAAGTCATATCGGCAGTGACTGCTTCATAGGGATTTGGACTGTTGAATCCAACAGGGCCAATAGCAAACCCTCCTGTTCCTGCACCAATATTGGTAGCATTCCATGTCGCACTCATCGGAAATGAAGCACTGTTTGTTGTTGAGGCAAGAGCCGGAACGCCATCAATATATTTAGCAATAGTTACTTTGACATCAGGGAGTGGAGGAGACGAAATGGTATTTGCATCCAGTGTCACTTGAGTTTGTGCAAGCGCTCTGCCATTGAGCACTGCGCCAGTTTGAATGATCACTTGTTTTGCACTCAATATGTTTCCATTGAACGTCGCGTATGTCCCGAGCGTGGCGCCAGTTACACCGCCAACCTGCCAGAAAATATTCGAGGATTGAGCGCCACCTGCAAGTACAACCTTGATACCCGCGGGGATACTCCCACCAGAAGCGATAGTGAGATCCCCTGCAATTTGGAATATCCACACATCATCTGCACTTCCAGAGAGAGTAACATCTGTCGGTATAGTGACATCCGTACTCCACTTGTAGAGTCCAGGGGCAAGTGTCATGCCACCGATATTACCAGCTCCCAATTCAGTTGCGGTCGGGGTGGTTCTTCCGGCTGCATCAGTGTATGCAGTCCCCATATCAAGTACTGCGGTATCCACGAGAGTTTTATTAGATAACGGCGGGTTTCCTGCAAAACAAGTTACGCTGCCGCTACCTACATAAGCCGCATCAACACCGAATATAGTGCCCGTTATTTCAGAACAAAATACGTTGTCCATTGCAGAAGCAGAGATCGGACTAGAGCCGATATTTCCTGTTATAACAGAAGTATGGCTTCCTGTATTCGTAATTCCTGCAGACGACAAGATTGAGAAATTGCCTGCAGACAAGAGGTCAACAAGCGCCGGACCAGCTGCACGAGCATCGATTGGCGTCGCCAGACCAAGAAATGAAAACGCAACTGCCGAGAAAGCAAAACTACTGACGGTAAGGAATTTAATAATTCTTTTTTTCATAATTGAGAATAATTTTTTAATCACTAGTAAATACACTTTGAAACTAGCGTAGCGTGTCTTCGACCTTTACGTATTTGCTACTTGTATAATTCGAAGCTTGTGTAAAGCCTACAAAAGGTTGATTACCATAAGTTTTTACAACGTAATGCCTTAGGAGCCTTGGGGTAATCAACCTTCCTCAAATAAATGCCGTAGTCATGACAGCACAATTACAGATTTAATGCGTTCTACAAGCAAAAATGGACAAAGTAAAACCCCCGCATGCGGGGGTTTTACTTTTTATTACCTTGAAAGCTTTTTACACCATCTTTACATCAATGTTGACTCCTGACGGAAGCGAGAGATTGGTGAGCGCTTCAATCAGTTTTGGAGACGGAGAGAGAATGTCCACCAAGCGCTTGTGCACACGCATCTCAAATTGTTCACGTGCATTCTTGTGCACGAACGAAGAGCGATTAACGGTGTATTTCTTGATATCTGTCGGAAGAGGAGTCGGACCCTGCACCACTGCATCATAGCGAAGTGCAGTATCCATAATCTGCTTTACCGACGCATCAAGCACTTTATGCTCATATGCGCGGACACGAATACGAAGTTTTGCAATTGCGTCCGGTGCTTTTGCGGTTGCACGCTTTTTTGTTGCAGTCTTTGCTGCTGGTTTCTTTGTAGCGGTAGCGGACATAACTGATTACGCAACAATCTTAGTAACAACGCCGGCGCCAACAGTCTTGCCTCCCTCGCGGATTGCAAAGCGCTGTTTCTCTTCAAGTGCGACTGGCGCAACGAGTTTCACTTTGAATTTGATGGTATCTCCTGGCATAACCATTTCAGTCTTTTCTGGAAGGGTTACTTCACCGGTCACATCCGTAGTGCGGATATAGAATTGCGGTTTGTAGCCAGTGAAAAACGGTGTGTGTCGTCCTCCTTCCTCTTTCTTCAAGATGTACACTTCTGATTCAAAATCAGTGTGTGGAGTGACTGACCCTGGTTTAGCAAGAACCTGTCCGCGGTGCACGTCGTCTTTCTTGGTGCCACGGAGGAGGATACCAGCGTTGTCGCCTGCACGTCCCTCATCGAGTTGTTTGTTGAACATTTCGATGCCGGTAACGGTTGTCTTGGAAGTAGCATTGATGCCAACGATTTCAATTTCCTCACCGACTTTCACCACACCGCGTTCCACGCGGCCGGTAACCACAGTTCCTCGGCCTTCGATTGAGAAGATGTCCTCGATAGGCATGAGGAAAGGTTTGTCGACTTCACGAACTGGAATCGGGATATAGGTATCAAGCGTGTCAGCGAGTTCGAGCACTTTCTTCACCCATTCGTCATCTTTTGAAGTTGCTTCAAGTGCTTTGAGTGCAGAACCACGAATGATCGGAGCATTCTTTCCATCATATTCCTGCTTTGAAAGAAGATCGCGAACTTCCTCCTCAACAAGGTCAATGAGTTCCTTATCAGCGACCATGTCGCATTTGTTAAGAAATACAATGACTTTTGGAACACCTACTTGGCGAGCCAAGAGAATGTGTTCTCGGGTCTGGGGCATCACACCGTCAGTTGCCGCAACCACGAGAATCGCGCCGTCCATTTGGGCGGCACCCGTGATCATGTTCTTGATATAGTCGGCGTGTCCAGGAGCGTCGATGTGCGCATAGTGGCGCGCATTCGTCTGATACTCGTTATGCGATAGCGCAATAGTAATACCGCGCGCCTTTTCCTCGGGAGCGGAATCGATCTGGTCGACGCCTTTCTCTTTCACTTCCTGACCTGAAAGCTTCAGGGAGTGGAGAATGGCAGCGGTGAGAGTTGTCTTGCCGTGGTCAACGTGACCAATGGTCCCGACGTTGACGTGCGGCTTGCTGCGATCAAATGTTGCCATAATAATTATTTGACTTACGTGTAACTGACCGAGTTGGAGACGCGATCCCGAAATTGGGAATCCCCGACTCGTACAGTTACCTGATTTATAATACCAACTACTAAAGCCGCCTAAAACGCACCGAATCTCCACAAAAAGTGGAAAAAGAGATACGTAAAGCGGTGAAAAGAATCATAGCAAACAGCGGGGGGTTAAGTCAACAAACAGCCCTGCCCCGCAGTATGCGAGGCAGGACAAATCAGTCTTTTTAAATTAGAAAATTACTTGCGTGTCTCGATGATTTCATCCGCAACATGCTTCGGAACAGCTTCGTAGTGATCAAATTCCATAGTTGAAGATCCCCGGCCTTCAGTCATTGAGCGAAGCGCAGTGGCATACCCAAACATTTCAGAAAGTGGAACTTTTGCTTTGACCACTTTATTCATACCGCGATCATCAACGCCTTCGATAGTAGCGCGCTTTGATGAAAGGTGGCCGGTGATATCACCGACAAATTTCTCTGGCACGACAACTTCCATGCGCATGATTGGTTCAAGTAACACAGGTTTTGCACGTTTTGCCGCATCTTGAAACGCCTGCGATCCTGCAATCTTGTACGCGATTTCAGATGAGTCGACATCGTGATACGAACCGAAGGTAAGTTCACAGGAAACATCTACCATCGGGAAACCGGCAAGAATTCCCCGCTCGGTTGCTTCGCGCACACCTTTTTCAACTGCGGGAATAAATTCCTGCGGTATAACCCCTCCTTTGATTGAATCAATAAATTCAAAGTGATCATATCGACTAACATTCTTCGGGATTTTCTTACCCTCTGGCACTGGCTGCATTGGGCGCAGAGTGAGTCGAACGTGGCCATACTGACCTTTGCCACCAGTCTGTTTGATATATTTGTGCTCTGCTTCTGCCTCACCAAGAATAGTCTCTCGATAGGCAACCTGTGGCTTGCCAACATTAGCTTGCACATTAAATTCGCGCTTCATGCGATCAACCATGATTTCAAGATGTAACTCGCCCATGCCGGAAATGATGGTTTCATTTGTTTCAGCGTTCGAAGAAATCCGGAAGGTTGGATCTTCGTCTGACAAGCGCTTGAGTGCGAGTCCCATTTTTTCCTGATCGGCTTTTGTTTTCGGTTCAATGCGAAGCGAGATAACCGGTTCCATGAACTTAATCGGATCCAATATAATCGGCTTGGCCTCATCGCAAAGTGTGTGAGAAGTGCGCGCTTCTTTGAGACCTACGGCTGCGGCAATTTCGCCAGCAAACACTTGCTTCACTTCCTCACGTTCGTTTGCCTGCAAACGAACAATGCGCGAGAGACGCTCACGTCTTCCTGTTGTTGAGTTATATACATAGCTTCCTGATTCAACTGATCCTGAATACACGCGGAAGAAGTTGAGCTGTCCTACGAACGGATCGGTCTGAAGCTTGAACACGAGCGCCGAGAAAGGCTCTTCGTCAGATGCGTGGCGAACCACCATTTCTCCAGTTGAAGGATCAACTCCTTTGACTGCCGGAATATCAAGCGGGCTCGGCAAATAATCAACAACCGCATCAAGCACAATCTGCACTCCTTTGTTCTTAAGCGCAGAGCCGGTAAAGACTGGGAACATCTTATTTGCAATCACTGCTTTGCGGATCGTCTTTTTGAGTTCTTCAACCGGAATTTCCTTGCCCTCAAGATACGATTGCATTTGAACATCATCATGTTCAACAATTTTCTCCACCAATTCATGATGATATTTTTTTGCCTCTTCCATGTATTCTGCCGGAATCTCCTCGGTGCGAACTTTCTCACCCATGCTTCCGTCAAAGAAATACGCCTTCATGTGTAAGAGATCAATGACTCCGTCATGTTTTTCCTCAAGACCAATCGGGATCTGGAAACGAACCGCTTGTTTTGAAAGACGCTCAAGAATCGATTTAAACGAGTTATCAAAACTTGCCCCCATGCGATCCATTTTATTTATGAAACAGAGACGCGGTACTTCCCCCTCGTCTGCATAGCGCCAGTTGGTTTCGGATTGCGGCTCTACTCCAGCAACACCATCAAAAACGACAACTGCGCCATCGAGCACTCGGAGAGAACGTTTTACTTCTGCAGTAAAATCAATGTGTCCGGGGGTATCAATAATATTGAAACGAACTTTCTTCGACGTGTCCTTCCCCATGTATACCGGATTCCAAAAACAGGTGATGGCTGCAGCGGTAATCGTGATGCCACGTTCTCGTTCCTGTTCCATCCAGTCGGTTACCGTGTCTCCTTCGTGCACTTCGCCGATTTTATGCGTCATGCCGGTATAGAAAAGGATGCGTTCAGACGTGGTGGTCTTCCCCGCATCAATGTGGGCAATAATGCCGAAATTTCTAACTTTCTCGAGAGGATAGTCGCGGTTCACAAAAAGAATAATGAATTAAGAATAATGAATCTAGGAAACAAAAAAGCCCGAAGGCGTTGAACGTAGAATACACGAAACCTGCCAAAAATGCAAAACTTGATTGACTAATACATACACATTAGAAATGATGGACCCACGCCTTTTTAATTAATCTTGTCTCACAAGCCACGAGGATTTTTGGTGAAGTTCAGGGTGGCGACGAGCATCGCGACTAAAAAAACAGTCCAGAAAAACTCCCTGTAAGTGGAGTTTTTCCTTATCCAAACTCTCGAGCGAGGACAATTCTTTTGAAAGACGGCGAGGAGGTGAGCGGGCAAGGTGCCCGAGTCTTCGAGGGCGAGCAAACCGAGCGGATTAGGAAAAATCACCCGCTGGGGTGATTTTTCCGGTCTTTCAAAATAAGTTGTCCGAGCGTTTACCAGGCGAAGTGGGCGAAAGCCTTGTTCGCTTCAGCCATCTTATGCACGTTTTCTCGTTTTTTTACTGCATCCCCTTCGTTTTTTGAAGCGGAGATAAGTTCATCAGCAAGTTTGATATGCATCGGCTTTCCTTTCTTTGCGCGAGCGGCAAGAATAATCCATTTCATTGAAAGGGCATCGCGACGGGAAGGTCTCACTTCAACCGGCACTTGGTAGTTGGCGCCACCTACGCGTCGAGAGCGAACTTCCATGTTCGGAGCAGTATTACGAAGTGCAGCATCAAAAACTTCAAGTGGATTTCCTTTGGTCTTCTCTTTAATAGCTTCCATTGCATCGTACACCACAGCGCGCGCGGTGCTCTTTTTACCACTACCCATCGTGTAATTGATGAACTTCGAAACTTTCTCAGACTGGTAGGTCAGATCGGGTTCAATAATTGGCTTCTTCTTAAGTTTGCGTCGCATGAATATTTAAATTATTTAGCAGTAGCTGCGGCAGGGCCTTTAGTTCGCTTGGCGCCATACTGGCTACGTCCCTTCTTTCGTCCTTCAACGCCACTCGCATCAAATTTTCCGCGGACAATCTGATAGCGGAGTCCGACGTCTTTGACACGGCCACCACGCAACATCACCACCGAGTGTTCTTGCAAATTGTGTCCAATCCCTGGGACATATGCGGTCACTTCCATGCCGTTGGTCAAACGAACGCGGGCAATCTTTCGAATGGCCGAGTTTGGTTTCTTAGGAGTTTTGGTGGTTACCTTAATGCACACACCTCGTTTGAAAGGCGACGGGAAGTACTTCGGACGATTCTTAATAGCATTAAAAGTACGGCGCAAAGCAACAGACTTCGGCTTTCGCTTAAGTGATTCGCGCTTGCGTTTGATGAGTTGGTTTATTGTTGGCATCGTAATGAAAATACCTGCTCTGGCAGGTGACAGCTACTGTAATACGAACGGTTCAAAAAAGCAAGCGACCTAGATTTCAAAGAGCGACCTGTAGTCGTAGACTAAGCGACTATGAAATCGGAAGTGCCCTTGTGGTATGAGCGAAGGCGAACGCAGTGCCCAGCACCAGAAGGCGGCGGGTGCAAGCGACCTACATTTTGTTTACAAAATGGGAAGTACTCTTGTGGTGCGACCTAGATTTCTTAAGCGAAGCGATTAGAAATCGGAAGTGCCCTTGTGGTGCGACCTACATTTTGTTTACAAAATGGGAAGTCCCTTTAGGGATACTCCTGTGGTTCGACCTACAGCCCCAGAGGCAATCCGGTCAAAAGACCGAACAAAAGAGAGACGAGAGGCAAAAATAGCTTCCAGAGAAAGAAGATAAAGATAATAATCAGTATCAATGAGTATTGCTCAAGAAACGTTCGAATATACTGCAAGTGGACAGGTAGGAGACCAAATAAAACCTTTGAACCATCAAGAGGTGGAATCGGGACAAGATTGAATACTGCAAGTACCAGATTAATAGCAACTACGGTTGCAGCAATTTGTACAAAAGAAAGCGGGAGGAAATGATAGGCGAGCACTAATCGAATGAGGATACCGAATATAATCGCAAGGACTAAATTTGATATTGGACCAACAATAGCAACAATTAATTCTCCCCAACGCTGACTTCGGAGATTATATGGATTGAATGGAACGGGCTTCGCCCAGCCAAATACAAAACCACCCAGCGACGTTAGAATCGGCACGATAATGGAACCTACGGGATCGAGATGTTTAAGAGGGTTGAGCGTGAGCCGTCCTTGGTATCGAGCGGTCTGATCGCCAAGCAAACTCGCGGCATAGCCATGCGACACTTCGTGCACCACTACAGACATAACGAGAATAGCTATAGAAAAGACGAGATCAAAAACTTGCATACTCTCGATTGTATGCTACTATGGTGACTCATTCAATATGGCTTACATCTGTCCAGTATCAAAAAAAGGTTCACGCATGGGTGGTGGCTATTCAAACCGCACTCGCGCAACCCAATACAATCCGACCGGCATGGTGCGGAAATATGCGAATTTGCAGAAAAAGCGAATTTACGTTCCCGAGCTTAAAAAGTTCGTGGTAGTTCGAATTTCGACTCGCGGACTCAAAACCATCCAGAAGAACGGCGCCTATGCGACCCTCAAGAAAGCAGGGTTGGTATAATCCCTCTCCACAAATTAAATACACTCCCATGTTGATCACAAAGAACAAAAAAACTTGGTCTAGTTTCTCCAAACTTTCTTCTCATTCTCTGTAACCGACAGGGAAGCTCACTTCGGTGAGTGCAAAGTCGCCCTGCTCGGGCGGTTTTCTTTTAATTTTTTTCTTTAAAATCATTATGCAACTCACTGAACGTTCGTTCAAAAAACTACTAATCGCCCTCGGGATATATCTTACTTCTCTATTCGCTGCCAATACATTGGGTTTAAAGCTTATGCCGTTCATCTTTGACTCTCATATTTCAGTCGCCGTATTCTCATTCCCTTTTGTCTTTCTGACTACAGACGTAGTGGGAGAAATATACGGGAAACGCGTCGCAAAATTATTTGTACTCACTGGGTTTATAAGCACAGCGCTCTTTGTCGGGTATTCCCTCCTCTCTCTTGCACTGCCTTGGTCTCAAGATGGGCTGTGGGCGCAGGAAGGATACAACCAGATGTTTGGAATTTCTGTTCGGATAGCAATTGCGTCTCTTGCTGCATTTTTGATTGCAGAATATCAAGACGTCATCTCCTTTTTCTTTCTACGAAAAAAACTGAAAGGGAAATTGTTTTGGCTTCGTTCAACAATCTCTAATCTCTATTCTCAATTACTTGATACGGTAATTTTTACCGCAATCGCATTCGTAGGAGTGTATTCAATTAATGTGCTTATAAGCATCACCCTATCGTGGTGGTTATATAAAGTAACCATGGGGATGTTATACACACCGCTTTCGTATCTTGGGCTCAAATTGTTAAAAGAAAAATCAAATGAACATGCACATACGACCAATCAAAACTCGAGTCTTTAAAGAGGGAGAAAGCTTACTTTCGTTTACCCTTCAACACATAAAAACTCTGAAGGAAAATTCCATTATCGTATTTACTTCAAAAATTGTTGCCTTGTCTGAATATAGAACTGCGCCTATCGGAGATGAAAAAGAAAAAGAGATACTTATTCACGCGGAAAGCCAGTGGGCCATCAAAACCAAGTGGGTATGGCTCACACTTAAAGATCATATGATTATGGCTTCAGCGGGAATTGACGAATCAAATGCAAACGGAAAACTAATCTTACTCCCCGAAGACAGTTTCATGACAGCAAAACTTTTACGGAAAAAACTTAAATCAAAATACAAAATAAAAAACCTAGGGGTGATTATCACTGATAGCCGCACTATTCCACTTCGAGCAGGAGTAATCGGTGTGGCACTTGGATACGCAGGTTTTGAAAGTTTGAAAGATTACCGCGGCAAGCCAGACATTTTCGGTCGAAAATTTATTTTTTCACAGACAAACCTTGCCGACTCACTTGCTACTGCTGCAGTTTTGGTTATGGGTGAAGGAAACGAGCAACAACCACTGGCCATTATGAAAAATCCGCCTGTGGTTTTCTCCCAAAAAGAAATAAACAAAATGGAACTCGTAATTCCTCTTGAGGATGACCTCTATAGGCCTTTCTTTGTCTCCTCAAGAAAATCTAAATTCAAAAATCTTCTGTAGGTTGCAAAACGAAAAACAGGGAGTATTCTGTCTCCAGATATGAAAACGCACCTTATCCCTCCACTCACTGCGCTTCTGATGATGGCGCTCGCAACGTTCTTTGCAGTCTGCACGTACGGATTCTCCTTAGAAGCCGCACGAATGCTATCCAAAACAACCGGCGAATTCATTCGCACCGGATGGTATGCCATCTTGAGTTTGGGAATTGTTTATTTCTTCATCATTCCCCCCATCGCCCGACGGAAATCACGTCGTTTGTGCGTCCAGATGTATGAGGACCTGCAAGTCTGGCTTGCAAACAACACACTGACCGATGGAAACTACAGCGAGTACCACCACATCGCATGCAAATTTGAACGAGTGGTGAGCGATCACCTCCGAGAATTTCCAAGCGACGTAAGAAAACAGTCGTGGCAAGATTTACAACGCATCGCAGACGCCGCGATTGTACGGAACCCCTAATGGAAAACAATTTCAGGTAGCCAGAGCACTCGCCTCTGGCTACTTCTTTTTTTATTCTCAGGAAAAAAGAGACAGGCCCATTTCCGAGAGGAAATAGGCCTACGATCTGATTGGTTCTTTTCACACAGGGGCAAACGCAATAGCTGTCGGTCCCCAACGAGTCTTTTGCCCTCGAAGGGACTCAACAATCATACTCCACGTGCCACTCATGGGAGGCATCCACACAATCCGGATCCTCCTTCCCGTCCGCAAAAAACAAAAATGAGGTGTGGTCCCGTATGAATGCGAAGGATTCTTAGTGCTTCGTATCAACCTGCATCGATACTGCTCACAAGATCTCATTACTGACCTGATCTGCCCCAGACTGGTGAAATATCTGCGGCTGTTGAGCACCCTTTGCTCGAGAGCTTTGGACGTAGGCTGTACACCCAAAACCCTCTCCTTTTTCTCCTTCATTTCAGCCACCTTATCGGCACTCCAAAGATTGGTGAGCTTCCAAAATTGGACTCGGGTTGCTCGTGTCTTCGGCAGTCGATCGGGAACCTCACAATAGACATCCAACTCGGCACTGTGAAGCACGTTGTCTTTGAACTCCCCCCTGAATCTGCTCAGTTTCATGCCTGCCAAGGGAGGCACTAGGAGGCTTCGGCGTAAAGGTTGGGCACAAATCACCGTTGGTTCAATCTTTCTCTTCATGTGGATCTTTCTGGTTCGGGGTTGGTTTGACGCGACTTTCCGCATGTATTCTTCACATTAATTATCACACTTGCCTAAGTATGTCAAACTTTGATTTGTCATTTTTTTAATATAAATGAGAGATTCGTGCCGTCTGTTTTAAATACAATCGTCCCCTCGGTATCAGTCCGCAAAATTTTTGCGCCAAATTTATTAAAGATGTCGGTAACTTCTTTGTGCGGATGGCCGTACGAATTATCCTTGCCGGCAGATATCACTGCGAACGCCGGTTGTACAGCAGCAACAAATTCGGGCGCGGAGGAAGTGCGAGATCCATGATGTCCCGCCTTTAATACATCGCTTGAAAGTACATCTGGATCAAGAAACAATTCATATTGCTCAATTGCAATCGGCGAATCTCCAGTCAATAGAAAAGAATCACTTCCATATTCAACTTTCCCGACAATTGAAGTGAGATTAGTATCGGTAATTCCTGCCATACTCCGATCAGGAAAAAGTATTCTGAAACCCACTCCGCCACCAAGATCAATAACCATGCCGCGCCGAGGATGAATAAGAGTTGCACCACTCTTTTCAACTGCACGCACCAGCGCCTGAAATGTCGCTGTAGATGCAGTCGCTTCAGTCATAATCACATATGCAACTTTATAGCGGGATAACACACTCACCAGCCCTGCAATGTGATCTTGGTCGGGGTGTGTCGCCAATACCACATCGATCGTTCGATCATAAAATGGCATAACATTACTTAAACGCTGTAACACAGTGTTATCTCGGCCGGCGTCAATGAGCATCTGATGACCTGCGGGTGAATCAATAAAAGTCGAGTCGCCTTGTCCGACATTGAGAAACGCCACCTGCAACATCCCCTGCCGATCTTCATTAAAAAGTACGTACCAGATAAACATAGTGATAACTACAAGGAGAGCGAGTAGTATCAGAGGTAGCCGTGTTCTGAATTTGTGCATGTAAAAAGTATACTCCAAAAAAGAACACCTCCGATACGCATGGTACCGGAGGCAGTAGCAAACAAAGTGACATCAGGCTGGTGGTCTCCTGCGCAGTGAAGGCAGGAAAAGAACAAGCAGACCCCCGATGCAAACAATAACCGCACCAAGGAACGTAGTGGCAAGGGTCGAGAAGAAACTCGGCACTCCCCAAATCATTCCGCCGAGAAAACCGCAGAAGATACTACTGTTGAGTAGTGTCAAAAGCAGGGACCCGAATAAATCTTCATTGGCTTCTTCGGCAAAGAATTGCCTAGTCCGTACGAAGACAATGAGTGCGATAGAGATTGGTCCAAGCAACCAATCCCACAGACGAGAGATTGCGAATGGGAGTTCCAAAGACCAGAACAGTAGAGAGAACCGGTCAGTGGTGTAATGCACATCGTACTTGAAGTACTGTCGCACAAAAAAGATGAAACTGGTGACAGACCCGAGTGTGATGAGAGCAAAAAGGGAACAGTACAGGGGTTTCGCCAGAATGTCTGTGAGGGTCAACGCGCGGCGAACGGGAAAAGAACGAAGCTCATGATCGCCATACGGCTGATCAAGGTCTAACTCTTTCAAAGAACTCATAGTCTTCCTTTGGGTCGAGAGTTTAAGGGTTGAAGTGAAGTACCCTATCAGGGTACGCCCGAGTCTGAAAATGTCAATTTGCTATACTGTATATCACTTACTATTTAAAACCTTTTCATGAAAAAATTTACTGAAGCAAAATTTACTATTCCTGATCTAAAAGGAATTTCAAAAAAAACAATTGAAGAACATCTCAAGCTCTATGCGGGGTATGTCAAACACGCGAACTTAATTCTTGAACATATTGATGAGCTTGCAACAGACGCCGAAAAATATGCGTACGAACTTGGGGAATTGCAACGCCGGTTCAGCTTTGAATTCAACGGCATGGTCAATCATGAATACTATTTTGAATCTCTCGAAAGTGGTTCGACCCCACTTGCCCCCACCAGTTCTCTTAGAAAAGCACTTGAGGAAACTGTGGGATCATTTAACGCATGGCTTAATCGTTTCAAAGCAATTGCACTCACTCGCGGTATCGGCTGGGCACTACTTGTGTATGATCCTCTGACTAAACGGCTTCTCAATGTGTGGGTAGACGAACAGCACCTTGGCCAACTTAATGGCTGTCAGACAATCCTTGCGCTTGATATGTGGGAACATTCCTTTGTTGCCGACTATCAACCAAGCGGAAAAAAACAGTATGTCGAAGATTTCTTTGCAAACCTCAATTGGAATGCGATTGAGAAAAATTTCTCGCGGGCAACGGCAAAGTAGACCTGCCCTCTTTCTTTCGGTATAAACGATAAATAAACGCTCCTAGAGCAAGATAGGAAAGTACTATCACCCACGTGGGCAGTGACGGCACAGAAACCGCTGCAAGTGGCAGATTTCCAAAAAATTCCGCTGCAAGTATTTCGTAATGGAGCAAAAAATATGCTGCGTACCCAAAGGGCGTGGCAAGTACGGTATGTAGTAAGCCTGCAAAACTAGCCAGTGCACCGAAAAACATAGTAATCGGAATCATTGGCAACACAGCTATGTTTGCAAATATCCCAATGAGAGATACGGTGCCCGACAAATTAATCAGGAGAGGTAATACAAATAGTTGCGTTGAAAGTGTGGCAGCAACAATTTCCCGCAACCCAAACCGTTCTGGCACAAAACAGATTTTCTTCTCAACAAATGGCGAGAAATACACCAAGCCGATAGTGGCAAGAAAACTTAATTGGAACGAGGGATCAAACACCAAAAGCTTAGGATTGTAGAGAATCATACTAAGCGCCGCGAGAAAAAGCGCCCGTTTGATACGATAAGCGCGCGCAGTTACTTTTGCCAAGAGCGCAATTCCTGCCATAAGGGCGGCTCGTACGGCAGTGGCGGACGCACCAGTCATAATGGTAAATGCAAGTATTCCAAGCCCACCGGCACCGACTGATAGTGTCCGTGGCAGAAACGAAAACAAGTACATCAGTGCGTACGCCACGATAGTAAGGTTGAATCCTGAAAGTACCACAATGTGAACTAGGCCTGATTTCCGAAACAATTCAGAAAAATCATCGCCAATCGAATGTTTCTCCCCAAACAACAATCCCGCTAAAAGACCGTGTTCAGGGTCAGGAATCACACGAGCGCTGGATGCAAGCAATGCATGTTTAAATTGAAAGAGATACGATGCAATAGGATTCCCCTGCCCATGCTCAATAAATGTGATAACCGGACGAGAAATCTGATAATAGACGCCTTCCTTTGCCAGATATGATTGATAGTCAAATATACGCCCCGAATCAGTCTCAAAATTCTCCGGCTTTTCAACAACTCCTCGTACACGTATCCGATCACCATAGAGAAACTCGGGGTAGATTGGCGCACTAATGCGTATCAATTCTCTTGTTTTCAATAATTGCTGGTTGACCTGCACCACATCGACTCGCACCGCAAGCACTGTATTTGTATCTCGTCTGTCGGGTTCACCTGAAATTGTACCTTCTAAAATAACTGTCTCGCCTATAAATTGTCCAAGCACGCTTGAATGAGGTTCAGAAAGTTCATAGCGTATAGCTCCCAAGAGCGCGCAGAGAAAGAAAAGAGGGATCAGAAAAAATAATCTCCGCTCTCTGCCCTGCTTACTGAAAAATCCGTACGCAAGAAAAACACAGGCGAGAAAAAAAAGAAAAAGAATCGTATAAAATGAGAGCTCAAAAAAGGAACGTAGAAAGACCCCGATGAGAAACGCGCTGACAATCATCTCAAACACGTTCCGTCTCATACCGCTTGCGATTACTTTTTAAAATCGGCAATCACTCTATCTTCCTCTTCTTTTGAAAAAACTTTTTTATATCGCGCGGTTTTCCCTTTTACCCTCCGCTCGCATTCACCCCATGTCTGATGCGTTTCAATTTTTCCGTCCACAAGCGATACATATGCATAAGGAGACTGTCGCCGTCCGCCACTCTGCACCCCGATAATAGAGAGGTCAATTTTATATTCTGATTGCGAACCAGAAAACAATTGTGGAGATTCACCATCTGCAAACGCCGACGCGATTTCATCCGCGCGAGTATTTGCCGGAGTATCCGCATGACCTGCGATACGTTTCCATTCAATAGAACGGCCTTCGGCCAGTCCCGACAATTGTTCCCACAGATCCTGATTCTCCACTGGCTTTTTTGTGGCGGTCTGCCAACCGTTTTTCTTCCACCCATGTACCCATTTGGTAATGCCGTTAACTACGTAAGAGGAGTCGGAGTATAAAAGAATTTGGAATTTGGAATTTGGAATTTTGGAAAGAGCGTTTATCGCTGCGGATAACTCCATACGATTGTTAGTGGTATGGTCCTCCCGCCCTCCGAATTCTTGTACAGAATCATCAGACGCGACAATTGCGCCCCATCCACCAGATCCGGGATTTCCTTTTGACGCACCATCGGTAAATATGAGAATGGGATTTGGAATCATGAATATAGAATTGAAGACACAGGAATTATAGCATCTCGAAACGAAACTCCCCGCGGGCAAAGCCCTGCGGGGAGCAAAAAGGAGACATCAGTTGAGCGTTCGGATCTTGGGAATCAAGACGAAAAGAATCCCCATCATTACCAACGCTGAACTGACAACGAGGAAACCAATCGTCCATGTGAACGCCTCGCGAGGAAACCATAAAACACCTCGGCATAGGAGCACAATGACGTTACTCAGAACAAGAAAAAACGAGCAAACAAAGACGGCTCCTGCCCACCGCACAAGGAATCGTCCGCACAAATCGAGTGTCCAATCGCGTTCAAGGAATACCCAGCCGATTACCCCTGCCAAGATCAGGCCGAAACCACCGGCCGCGGCATAACTCAACGCGCTGTGAATGTAGGGCACCGTAGGGACATTTTCAATGTACAGCCCTGCAAGCAGTACGCACGAAATCCCAAACAGCCAGACACCGATTCGCATCAGACGAAACGAGACAACGAACATAAGTCCTCCATAGGTAAAGGTTGAGGTTGAGAGGTTCGATACCACACTAACAAAAAACTTATATGAGAACAACAGGATTAGTCTACAGTCAGAATCGGGGAAAATTTGTGTAAAAAAAGACCTCCCCGCGGGCGCGAGCCAGCGGGGAGTGAAGAAATACTTGTCAGGCGTTGGGGTGCACGAAGACAAGCAAAACAAAACCGACAGTTATTGCAACGAGTGCAAGACCCAAACCGCCTACCATTGCCCAAAAAGCAAAAATGGGAGGCCACCACCAAACTCCTTCGGTGAGATACACAACGACCAGACATAGTCCAAGTATGAGTGTGGCTAAACCGATATATTTGCCACATTCGATGCAGGCAACCGCAATGGATTCCAACTGAAACCCATCCCGGCTAAAATAGATACTCCCTTGGCCGGTGAGGAAAAGAACACACCCGATTACCATGGAACCCAGTGCAAGGTTGTGTGGAAGAGTGGCTACTGAACCGTACGGCGCACACAGCAACAGAACCATGAGTACGCCCGATAGAAAGATGACCGTTGTGCCAATCCGTGAAAGTCGCATGCCAACAAGGAACATAAATCCTCCGTAGGTAAAGGTTAGGGTTGAGAGGTTTAAAAAAACACTACCAGAGGAATCAGACAAGGTCAATGAGACGGAGCCGCAACTCGCTTCTCCCAGCAAATGACGAAAGCTCAACGGAAACCACTGCATCTTTTTTGTCCCCCGCTTTCGGAGATTCCCCTTCCTCTGCAAAAAATTTAATTGCTTTAAGAACTCCGCCGTTTGCTCGCGCGAATGAAACTTCTAGATGATTTTTCTCTTTGCCAAACAAACGAGCTGACTGCACCGGAACGTTCCGCAACAAAAAAACTGGTTTGGCGTTCCCCATACCAAACGGAGAAAGCTGTTCAAGCAACCGGTATACCGGAAGGGTCACTTCATCCACCGAAATTTCTCGGTCGATAATTAAATTATTCGAACGTGTTGCCACGGGAACACTGTTAAGTTGTGTGTATGCCCCAAGAAGAACCTCCTCGAGAAAGTGTATTTTTTCCGGCGTCACTGAAAAACCGCCTGACGCCGCATGTCCACCATATTCTATAAACACATCTCCAGCAGTTTTCATTAATTCGAACATATCTGCCGATCCATCTGACCGGCATGACCCTTTAATACGGTCTTCCCCATCTCTCCCCCAAAGAAAAACAGGGCATGCATGTTCTTTGACTAAAGTGTTCGCCGCTAGTCCGAGAAGCGACGGGCGCCATAAGGGATTTCCGAGCACAATAAGACGAGGTTCCTCTTGATATCTATCTGCAACTATCTTCTTCATCTCCCGCAACATACTCCCCACCACTCCTTTGCGCTCATTATTGAGCCGCAACAATTCTTCGACAGCCGTAGCAGCTTCCGTTTCAGAATCAGTCGACAATAGATTAAAAGCTGACTGCGCCGAACCCATACGTGATGCAGCATTTAATTTGGGCGTGATAGAAAAGACAATATCATCTTCGGTAAGCGTTCTCTGATTGACCCCTATTTTTCGCAACAGTCTTTGCAATCCGGGGCGGGGGGATTTTCGCAATACCAAAAGTCCATAGCGGGCAAACGCACGATTTTCTCCGACCAACGGCACCATATCAGAAAGTGTCGCAAGGCCTACCATATCAAGAAGCCATTTTTCCCATCCAACGGCGGGGAGGGTAAAGGGTACAGGGTTAAGGGTAGAAGCCCGCAACAACAGAGCCTGTATTAATTTAAATGCCACTCCGGAACCACAGAGATTTTTGTCAGGATAGGGACAATCTAATTGTTTGGGATCAAGTATCGCGTAGGCAGGCGGCACACCCTCCGCAGGCGGAAGATGATGATCGGTGATAATGACATCAATCCCAAGTTTCTGTGCGTGTGCTATTTCTTTTCTGTCAGCAACACCACAATCAATCGTGATAAGGACGTTGGCTTTCCGTTGTGACAATTCATCTAGTGCAGTGCTGTTGAGACCAAAACCTTCGTCATGTCGATGAGGAATATAATTTTCAAAATTAGTAAAACCAATTTTCTTAAAGAAATCGTGGAGAATCACTGCACCAGGGATTCCATCAGCATCATAATCACTAAAAATCGCGATACGTTCATTGTCGGCAATTGCAGAAAGTATCCGCAAAACTGCTCGCTCCATACCTTTCATCAAAAAAGGGTCGTGTGTGTCGCGGGAATAATCGGGATGCAAAAATTTATCTGCAAGTTCTCTGCTGATGACCCCCCGATGAAACAAAAGGTGTCTGACTAATTCAGGGTATTCAGCAAGTTTTTCTTCTTCAGCTTGAGAAATTTTTTCACGAATTTTATATGACACAAGTGCATTGTAACACGCTGGTGAATAGGGCTAGAAAAAGGGATATGATACACTTTTATCTATGGAAAATTGTATCTTTTGTAAAATAGTTTCCGGAGAAATACCGAACCACAAGGTTTATGAAGATGAGAATTTCTTGGCATTCCTTGATATCCACCCCCAATCCTCCGGCCACACGCAGGTCATACCCAAAAAACACTATCGCTGGGTCTGGGATGTTCCTAACGCAGGCAACTACTTTGAAGTAGTGAAAAAAATTGCACTTGCGCAGAAAAAAGCATTCAAAACCGATTTCATACTTTCAAAAATCGTTGGAGACGAAGTTCCCCACGCGCATATCTGGGTGTTCCCAACTGACCAAGTAAAAGGAGACAAAAATAATTTGATCGAAAACGCAGAGAAAATAAAGGCAGAGATTAGTTAAAGAAAAGAGTTACCACATTGCGGTGATAACCCTTTGATTAAAGCACTCTATTTCTAGAGTCATGGAACGAGCCCGAGCTCGTTCATACCTGCCAAGTGACCCTCAAGTGTTCTCTTCATGGCCACGTCAGTCGTGAAAGAACGGAAGGCTTTCTCGTGAAACTCCTCCTGCGGAAGAATCTTCCCAAATACCTCTCTCACATCACTTGGCGCATCGGGATCATTGCAAATCGCTCGGATACGCTCCAACCGCATAGCCTCGGCATGAGCGGCGACCGCGCAACCTGTATCCCAATCGGTGATCTGTTTTAAAGTATTCTCCCAGTAGCGTTCACGTTTCTGGAGAACTTCTGGATGGACCCCTCTTGCTGTCAAAAGAGCTCCCACCCATTGTGCATGTGTTTCCTCTTGTTGGGCGATTGTCTCCACCGTCTGTTTCCACTTTGGATTAGCGGGATAGATCAAGATCAGTTCCCGCATTCTTGTTGCAGCCGTCACTTCGCCATGATATTGATCCTTCAACCACTTAAGAAGTGCAGTTGGGCTACTTTTGGTGGCAACCCACCATTCCACGGAGTTCATTTTCTTTCTTGTGTTCATTTTTCTTCCTTTCTGTACAAACTTTAATCTGTTTGATAGGGTAATAACAACATCTGTTCATAAATAATATGAACATATAAACAATTATGCAGGACAAAGAAATCATCAAATACCTAACTAATTTTGGCCTATCCATCAAGGAGATAGGAGTGTTCTTAGCCCTCGTGAAAAAACCTAACGCTACTGCTCAAGAGCTTTCCTTCATTTCAGATGTAAAGAGGCCGACGGTATATCACACACTCCTCTCTTTGGAATCAAAAGGCCTAGTGTCTGAAACAGGAGATACGATAAAAAGATACACAGCAGTTGATCCTAACCGCTTCGGCTCTCTCATCGAGGAAAAGAAGCATGATATACAAAAACTTGAGACAGGTCTTCCAGATCTCATCCGATCACTGGGAGTAGTAAAAACAATGGAAATTGAAGATTTCAATGTGAAACGATTCACCGGAAAAAACGGAGTGAGATCACTTTTTGACATCGCCTTCCGCGCCAAGAATAAACGGTGGGATATCATTGCCCCGTACAATAACTACCTGCGGGATATAGATGACGAGTTTGGTAAATACTATCTGAAAGCAAGGAAATATTATGGTATAAAATCCCGCACCCTCTGGGATCAAGGATATTCGGGACGGAAATTAAATGCAGAAGAAAGAGTATCTAGGAATCCCAGATATATGCCCAAAAACATGTCGGACAAATTCAACTCGTTGTTGATTTTATTCGATACTTCAGTTGCCTTTGTCTCTTATGTGGAAGATGGCGGAGGGGTAGTGATTATCTCCAAAGACGTATACAAAATCATACATGCCATGTTTGAAACAATTTGGGGTATCAGCCAACCCTATAAATAAAAGTTTCTTATTTTTTCAAAGCTTCAATCCCCGGCAGAGTTTCGTTGGCGAGAAAATCAAGCATGGCGCCACCACCCGTTGAAACAAAATCAAATTTCTCGAGCATGTTGAGTGATTGAATCGCACTAATGGTGTCCCCTCCTCCTACAATTGAATGAGCTCCACTTTCTGCAACTGCACGGGCAAACGCGAGTGTGCGCTCGGAAAATCCACGTTCAAATTCACCCAAAGGGCCGTTCCAGAGAATAAATTTGGATTCGGCCGCAAGTTCTGCAAGAAATTCCGCGGTCTTCGGTCCTGAATCAACGACGCGCTCTCCCTTGCCAAGCGCCTCAGGCGGCGTTACCACAGTCACCGGCCCTTTTTGCACTAAAAAATCAAGAGGGAGTCTGACACTCGGATTTTCAGTTACTACTTTCAAATCAAGTGTGCGTTCACTCACTAGGGAATCGCCCACAGAAACTCCCATCGCACGAAACAAATCGTTTGCCAGCGCCCCACCGACAAACACCCGATCATATCGATTCAAAAATTTCATCAAGAGTGGTAATTTGGTCTCGAATTTCGCACCGCCGAGCACAAACAAAGAGGGGTGTATTGGTTTTAATGCGGTCGAAAGTTTTTCTACTTCCTCAATAAACTGAAATCCTGCAAATGAAGGGAGAAGTTTTGGTACTCCGACCACCGATGAATGCGCACGGTGAGAAACAGAAAATGCCTCGTTGACATATATATCGGCAAGCGAAGCGAGACGCTTTGCAAGCTCCGGATCATTTGCCATTTCTCCTGCTTCTCTCCGAATATTTTCTAAAAGAAGAAATTCACCATTTGAGAGCGTGGCGGACATTTCCCTCGCTTCGGAAAGACTATTTGCAAAAAGTATTTTGAAAGTCTTCTTCAAAAATTCAGCGATCGGAGCAAGGGTTCTCGATCCATCAGACCCCATATGGCTGATAATCATCGTTCGGCATCCTTTTTTACTTAAATATTCAAGTGTCGGAAGAACCTTCTCAATGCGAAATGTGTCTGTCACTTTTCCGTCTTGGCAAGAAACATTGAGATCAAGTGCCAGCAACACGCGAGTTCCTGCAGAAAGAGGTGCATCTAAAAGCGAGGGTAATTTATTTGCCTGCATTGATCTGTTTTATAATCTGGCAAAAATTTTCCGGAATCAAACTCTGTCTGCCGATCAGAAGCCCGTCAACTTCTCCTTCAAACACAGTAGCCACTGCGTTTTCAACTGATACTGAACCTCCATACAAGACTGGCACCTGCTGCGCCACTTCTGGCCCGAACACATCAGTAATCACCCGACGTATGAAAATTGACGTCTCATGAATGTCAGAGGGTTTCATTGCTTGAAAATCACTCCGTCCAACCTCCCAGACAGGTTCGTAGGCAATAATCACCGAACGCGCAAGCACCCCGCCGGCAATATTTGAAAGCGATGCAAGAATCTGATCTTTGAGTTGTGCAAAAAAATTTCCTTCCCGATCACGCGCAGATTCGCCGACACAAAGTATGCCAACAAGTCCTTGTTTGGTGGCCGAAAAAAGTTTTCGAGCAACTTGTTCATTGTCTTCACCTTGTTTTCGCCGCTCGGAGTGCCCAACAATCGCGTACTGTGCGCCCACCCCCTTTGCTTGGGACGCTGATATGCTGCCTGTAAACGACCCCTGATCTTCCCAAAACACATCCTGCACACCAACTGCTATGCTACTTTTTCCTGCAAGGGAAACAAGTGGGGCAACGTGTACAAACGGAGGACAAATGACTGTTTGTGTCTTTTTCGCGCGGAGTGCAACACGTTTTATTTTTGAAAAAATGGACTTTGCGTCAACCAGAGCGTTTGGATTCATCTTCCAATTACCCACAACAATTTTTTTGCGGCGTTGCATAGGAGAGATTATAGCATTCTCCCCGCGTTATTGAATCTCCTCCCACGAAATAGTTTGGTATTGATCTGAAGTCAGCGGAAATGACGGTGGCGGACCATATAACAAGAAACTATCATAAATAATATCGCGGTTAATATATCCCGTGTTGTCTGTATAGGCAAAACCATATCGCTGGCTTGATGCGATCATGCCATAGAGAGTGATCGTATTGCGAATACGTTCCGATCCGCAGTCCGACTCATAATAGTACCGGCCTGCACGGCCATTTTGGGCAATTAGTGCAGCATCAATCCGGAGAATATTACTACTATACAAACCCACGTTCATATTCTTTTGGGCAATCAGTGCAATAACATCTCTCCCGTCATAATTGGTATAACGTAAATCGCTATTAACCGTTATCGAAGTCCTCGTGGTCGAATTATCTGGGAAACGCCCTGACGCAAGTGTTACTCGGGCAGTATTAATTGTCCCGTTTACCCATACATTGTCCTCAATAAAGATGAGTCCATTTGCAGGAATCGCATAGTTGCCCAAGAGAGTCTCGCCGCCTGAACGAATACTCCACGTGCCCCACCCCTCCTGATTGGACGTATTGGTGCACTGATTGGGAATGTTCGAGAGTCCAGTAACCCGATATAAATTGAACGTATCATCAGTGAAAAAGACGACATGATATCCAAAAGACCCTGATGGGGCAAAATATCTACCCGATGCCTGCGCATCCGCTTTTATACTCGCCAGATCAGTGGTGATGCCGGTAAAATCAACTGCCGGTACCGGAAACAATCGTCCTGCCTGAAATACATCTGATCGCGTCGACACCGTGCTTGGAGGGGCTTCAGCTGAAACAAATCCGGTATAACTGCCGGTCAGCGGCGGAGGCCTCAAGTGGGTATGCACGCCAAATTCTACAGCCCCCGTGTGATCGGGATCATCATAACTTGTTACTGCACTGGTCACGAGGTTGTGCGCCAAACCGTCAAACCGTATTCCACTATTTGAGTGAATCGGACCAAACACCTCTGTTCCTTCCCCAAAACGAACAGCGTCATTAACCACTACCGCATATTTTGCAAAAGAAGGTATGGCGAGACGCGTTTTTATTTTTCGAGAAACTACTATTCCTGCCGTTGTCGTGGCGAGGCGACCTTCAGACAGAACGGTCACAATGGTCGATCCACTTATAGGAGGAGTGATAGTCAATACAAAATCACCGATGTGATCGCCTGACTTATCAAAAAATTGATGTGTATATGGTCCTGCCTGTCCTGTCCCATCTTGATAATCGTCAGAGTCATGCGCTAAATGCCATCGGTAATAATCAACTCCCGCCTCCGCAATTTGAAAAGCCATTTCTCGTTCAGCTACTCGGCGAGAAAGCTGAAGAACTGAATTGCCAAAACCAACAATGCTTCCAATTAAAAGTACTGCGATTGTGCCGAATACCAACACTCCGATGAGCATAAATCCTTTATGTTTCTTTAGAGATAATCTGTTCATCTAGAGGTTATCTTTAAGATTTCGTAAAGTCGCTTGTGTGGTAATTGTCATTGCCTTCAGTGGTTGCGCAGAATTTGGATCAATGACCACACTCACCTTGATAAGTCTGATGTTCGCTATAGATACCGGAATCGGGAGAGCTGCAGACGTTCCGTCATAGTTTTTATCATAATATAAAAAGAGTGCTGTGGATGTCCCATTCATCACATTAGTAATCAGCGATGACAGAGTCTCGCTCGCAGGGTTATAGGCCAATGGGTTGCCCGACGGTTTTATCACACCTTTATAGAGAGTGGAAGACGCAATGAAATAACGGATTCTTTCAGTCACCCCATCAGCATCGACATCAGCGTAGAAGGTAAGTGTGCTTGTTGCCGCTTGCTCAATCGGATATGCCCCGAGTGCAGAAGGTTCTGAAGTGCGGATGATACCCGCAATATCTTTGAGCACTTTGGTTGCACCATACGAAGCAGTTAATCCCTGATTAAAAACTCGGCTCAAAAAGAATGTGTCCGACTGAAGCGAACCGAATGCAGCAACAAGCGCAGATAAAATGGCTATCACCACTACTATCTCGGTAACCGTCACGCCCTGTGTTTTATTAAAAGGGAAAAGCATATGCTTAAGGAGAAAGTGGTATATCGGTGCTTTGCCAGTTATTAATAACGGATACTGAAGACGTTGCGGTCTGATATCCTGACTTGGAAACAGCAATGTCGACTGTACCTGCGTTCAAACCGGTAAATATGACTTGACCGGGCGGTACGCATGCAGAAGTGAATGTAAATGAAACATCTGAAACGGAAGGAGTAACCGAGGTCGTGGCTGTGGCAAGAAATAACTTGTATCGGAAGTAGCGATTATTATTGTGCACTGCATTAATATTGGTATCAGCAATTGTATAATACGATCCTGCCGTTCCATCAGGACCTAAAAAGTTCCATGTCCCAGCGTCACTATTGGTTGCCACTTGAACTCTGACGCTATCAGCCCCTGCATCGGACGGCTGGGTGCTCGGCTGCCAAATAATAGTCTGAAAATTACTCGGAGAGCCTGTATCAAAGGCGGAAGAAACCAGCGTGCCTGAAGAAACATATTCGCTTCCCACAAGTAATAATTTGACCTCACCTGATGGACTTGAAACATCGACATTTCCATCTGAACTAAAATATTCGTTCTCCCCAGCGGGATTGGTGGACGTCGCCTGCCCATCCCCTCCTGACCAATCAGTCTGGGTAATAGAACCACGACCAGTGATCAGTGTTGCATCAGCTACGCCTGTTATAACAACTGACGCTCCGGAAATGGGCAACCCCGTCGCCGCGTCCCGCACCGTCACCATCAAAGAACGTGGATCTTTTGGAATGACGGTAAGTTGCACATTTTGCGAAGAATTCGGAGTAATTGCCAAAGGCAACAGCGGATTGGACCCTGCCAAATCATACCCGCCGTCAGTCAGAGAAAAATTGTATGTATCCCATTCCACACTTGAAAGCGTTTTAATACCCGACGCGTTGGTGACATACGAAGCATCCGACTTCAACACATCCGGTTCAGTACCAATCAATCGAGACCCCGATAAATGAAAATCAATGTCAGCCACAGGGGCACAGATATCGATTACACTGGAAAAAGTGATCGTTGACAGTCGATCAATAGACAAAGAAAGAGAGGTGACTTGTTCAGGAGCAACAGTTGCATGACGTTTTGTTGGGTTCGGATTCCCCACAGCTCCCGCAGGATAAGTTTCGTCGGTTGAATATGCACTTTTCGTTGCCGTTACTTCATAGACTTCAGTTCCTGGTGGAACATCAATGAGCTGCAAAGTGCCGTTCGCACCGGTTACATCGTCAATCACAATAGCAGGTGTTACTGAATTATTTTCTATATGAACTGCTGCATCAGAAACCGGCTGACCATTGGCATCAAATACGTGCACGAACAATGCACCGTTGTCCGAAGAGGAAAATTCAAGATTTTTAGGGGCAACATATGTAGAAAGTGCAATCGGAGTAAAGTTAGCGCACGTTGCACACACTACCGTTATATCTACCAACTTGTAGTCAGCAGGCGCAGTATCATTCGGGACACCTCCAATAGACCCATCGAACGGATCATCAATATTGCGTACTACGGTAGTTACTGTAAATGTCGCATTTCCGCGGGCAAGTGTCTGTGAAGCGGGGATTGATCCATTAGGAATACCAGTTTGCGTTCCAACGTTTGCATAAGGAAGGTTCCGCGCAATTTCTAGTTGCTCATTTGCAAGCGCCACCGCAACCGTCTTTAATCGGCTAATGGACATAAGTGTAAAAATGCGCGAGTACACGCCATACAAAGAAAGAAACACAGTCACGAAAATCGCCACAGATACCACTGTTTCAACCAGAGTAAATCCCTGTGCTTGTTTCTTCCGAGTGAATGTTTGCATTTTGATCATATGCTATCCACCAACGAGTACATTGGAGCAAGCATAGAAAGAGCAAAGAACGCGACTGCACATCCGATAACCACCATCAGCACTGGTTCTACAATCGTAGAGAGATCTTTTGTCTTTTGGGATACTTCTTCTTCATAAAAATCAGCGACGTTGGAAAGCATCTCACCAAGTTTTCCTGTCTCTTCGCCGATACTAATCATTTCTCCAACAAAGATTGGGTATAATTTTGTATTTTCAGTAAATACAACTGACAGTGGTTCTCCCTTTTTTATGCGTTCGCGTGCTTGGTCAAGTACTCTGCGAAAATAAATGTTTTGTACCACATCACCTGTAATCTCAATCGACTGCACTACCTCCACCCCGCTTGAAAGAAGCGAGGAAAGTGTACGCGCGACTCGCGCTGAATTTGATTCCTGTACAATTGTTTTGATTACCGGTAATCGCAGAAGTATTCCGTCAAACAATCGCCTCCCTGTCGGAGAACGGCGCAAAAAATATGCGCTCGCGCCGAGAAGGAATATGACAAACAACGCGAAAAACGGGTGACCTGAAAGAAGTCCGCTCAAATAGATAATAACCCGAGTATTCCACGGTAGTTCCACATGTAGTTCAGAAAACACCGCCGTCAAAGTCGGAACGACATAAATAAGCATAAGAATAGTGATGACCACAATCACCACCATAATAATTATGGGATAAATCATCGCGCCTCGGATTTTTTTCTGCAGTTGATAGGTATTGGACATCTGCTCGGAAATAGAACGAAGCGCCTTAGGAAGGCTCCCGCTTTCCTCTCCCGCGCGCACCATCGATACAAAAAGAGAAGAGAAGACCGCAGGGTGTTCTTTCAGCGAGTCACTTAATGTCTGGCCCTGATTAATTTTGGCAGAAACTTTTTGGATCACATCACGCAGAGCCTTACTTCTCGCCTGTCGCTCAATAACCGAGAGCGCTCGCGCCAGCGACAAGCCCGCTTCAAGCATTGAACCTAGATTCCGCGCGAGCAAGATGCGATCCCGCAGTGAAACATGCTTCATCAACCCAGAGAGCGAAAAAGTTCCTGACCCCTTTGCTTCTCTGACTTCTTCTGTCGAAAGTACCGTATCCCCTTCCCGTTTGAGATCTTGATACAAAGTAAATTTGTCAGGAGCACTGCGCTTCCCTTCGTATATTTCTCCTGAAGATTTTTCTGCTTTGAATTTGAACAGCGACATGAGGCAAAAGCGATTAGCGATTAGCGATTAGCGGTCTTTTGTTGTGTGACAGTTGTTTCATGGTTGTATCTACTTAACCTATTCGCTCCTTTCTATTCAGTAATAACCCTCAACACCTCTTCCAAAGTAGTAACCCCTTGTACCACTTTGAACAAACCGTCTTCAAGCATGGTCATCATTCCCTCGGTCTTCGCCTGTTTTTCAATCTCATCAGTCGATGCTCCCTTAATAATCAAATTTTTGATAGTTGAGGTCACCCGCAACACTTCATGGATAACCAATCGGCCATGGAAACCATCATCATCTCCTCCTCCCTTCATCGGGCGATAAAATGGAATTTTCTCCCATGACTGATTCTTTTCAACAATATGTTCCTCCACTAATGCAGCAAAAACTCGATCGAGATCCACAGTTTTATTCAGTGTCTCCAATTCAGCTTTGGTCATAAAATACTTTTCTTTCTTGTCAGAAAGCCTCCGGACTAGGCGCTGTCCTATCACCACATTTAGTGTCGACACCAAAAGAAACGGCTCAACCTTCATATCCAAGAGACGTGGGATAGCGCCGGGGGCGGTGTTGGTGTGCAAAGTTGAAAGCACCAAATGTCCGGTGAGGGATGCATTAATGGCAAGTGAGGCAGTTTCATTATCACGAATTTCACCAACCATAATAATGTCAGGATCTTGGCGGACGAGAGAACGGAGTCCTGATGAAAAGGTAAATCCAATCTCCGGTTTCACTTGAGACTGATTGATTCGAGGCATCTGATACTCAACAGGGTCTTCAATAGTAGAGATGTTAACGTTCGGTGTGTTTAAAATATCAAGCACCGTATACAAGGTAGTTGTCTTTCCCGAACCGGTCGGACCGGAAGAGAGTATCATGCCTGTGGTCTGTTTGAGACAACTGTGAATATGTTCAAGCGCCTTGCCATGAAACCCCAATCCTTCGAGAGTAAACCCTTTTGAATTTTCTTTCAAAAGTCGCATGACAATCTTCTCGCCGAAATAGGTCGGAAGTATGGATACGCGGAAAGAAACTTTCTCTCCATCAGTTTCAACTTTAAATCTCCCGTCCTGCGGGAGGCGCTTTTCATCAAGACGTAAATTTGAGAGAACCTTGATGCGCGCGACAAGCGAAGGTCCTACATGATGTGGGAGCACCATCGTGTCATGCAAGATACCGTCAATGCGATAGCGCACAAACACCTCCTGTTCCATCTGCTCAATATGAATATCCGAAGCGTTTTGTAAAATTGCATGCTTCAACAGTGTGTCAACAATGCGGACAACCGGTAAATCCTCTGCCATTTTCTTTAGATCTTTTTCCGAAGTGCTATCGGTTGCCTCTTTTATCGCCTTGATCGCAGAAGATTCTTTCTTGATGATGTCCCCGAATTCGGCTTTCAGTGATTTCTGATATTGCACCAACACATTCTTGATAGACTCACTGTTGGTGAGTCGTGGCAAAATTTTGAGATCAACTTTTTTCTTTACGAAATCAATTGCTCCCAAATCGCTCGTATCAAGCATCGCTACTTCAAGTCCCTTTTCGCTCTTTCGGAACGCAACAATATTATTCGTACGTGCAATGGGTTCGGGGATTAAAGAAAGCAAATCAAAATCAATTTTCTGGTTGCGCAAATCAACAAAAGGAATACCTAAGACATACGCCTGCATACGGCGCAAATCGTCTTCGGAGATTTTCCCCTCCCGTACCAATTCTTCACCAATTGAAAGCCCGCTGGTTTCAGCTTCCTTTTCCGCTGCGGAAAACGCCTCGGCGGATACGAGACCCGAATCAAGGACAAAAT
>MHRF01000006.1 GCA_001820875.1 Candidatus Taylorbacteria bacterium RIFCSPHIGHO2_01_FULL_46_22b | reverse complement strand
GTCAATATCAATGCAGTACAGGTTCTTATCAAGTGACGTTACATAGGCGCGCGTGCCGCGTATCAGTGGGTCAGACCATATGCCGCCTTCAACCGCTATTTTGTGCACAAGTTTTCCGTCGCTTAATCGCACAATATATATGTGTGAATCAAAAGAGCCGAAGACGGCCCGATCTTTTGCATAATCAATAACAGTACGCCCTCTAATATCACCTCCTGTTTGGAAACTCCATACATATGCGCCTTTCCGAGCATCAAGAGCGTACATTATGCCGTTATTTGCTCCGCACAGGACCATTCGCCGCTCTTTGCAATAGACTGGAGACGCATACGCATGTCTTTCTATTTGATAATCCCATTGCTTTTCCCCCGTAGAGAGGTCTAGAGCGACGACCGCTCCTTTTTTGTGCCACCAGCCGTATTCAAGGCCAACGATTACTAACCCAAGGTCAGGCGCCACACAGGGCGAGGAATGAATCCAGTCCGCTTCGGCGAACATCCATCGCTTGTTACCATCATCCGCATTAAAAGCATAAAAATTTCCGTCATGGGCGCCAATATAAAGTACGCCTTCGTGAAGCGCGGGAGAAGAAAAAATATGCTTCGCTTTTGGAGCGAATCCTATTTGACGTTTCCAAGCTACCGACCCATCTTTTTGATTAAGCGCCCAGAGTATGCCCGAGTCGCTTCCAAAATAAAGGCACTTCTCATCAAGAGCTGGGCGTGATTTCGGAATGACATGAAAGAAGTCAGCACCTTCGCTTTTGAAGTACCACTCGGCCTTAAAGGGCGTTGGCACTGGTTTCTCCTCCTTACTCACCAAATTATTAACCTGCAGAATATCAGAAAAATCATCTAACGTAAAAAGCGAAACAACTTTAATTCCACGCTCGTGAAAATATTTGTAATAGTCCAAGTCTCGGAAACGTAGAATGGCGAATACAGTGCCTACCTTTTTACCGAGTGACTCAATGACCTCCACTTGTCGAATAAAACTTTTACCGGTGTTGATAATGTCGTCAACTAAAATTATTTTTTCCGCGTTAACGGCCCCCTCCACCATTTTGAGCAATCCGTCTTTCTTTCTTGACTTTCGAATAAAAAAAGCATTGATATCGTATCCTTCTTCGGATAACGCCATCGCAAGACCGGTGACAAGCGGTATGGCGGCCACCTCAATGCCCCCGATCTGGAAAGGCATAACCTTTTTGAACTGTTTCAGAAACAACTGAGCGACCGCGTGCAGCACCCGAGGCTTCATGAGCACCCTGCGAAAATCAAAAAGCCAGTTCGACTCCACTCCACGGGGAGACACGAAGCGCTCCTTTCCTTTGGGTATGAATACTTCTTTCGTGATGACTTCTTTCAGGTACCGTTCATCTTTCATGTTGGGTGATAGTATATTCGAAATACGATACTATGCCTATATGTCCTTCACAAGCTTTTTCTCCCGAGCGGATGAGTTTTACCATACGGCACAACTTGATTCTTTTTTCACCTGGCTCGCCTCCAAGGCGTTTTCGGAACCATTCTTTATCCTGGTAGACCTTCCGCTCCAAAAGGAAACACTCGATATCCATCGGAAAGAAACCTCAAAAGCAAGGAATGTCTGTGGCTTTATCATTTGTCAAACCAATCAGCACAAGAACACTCTCGCTAAGCTTCTGCATGCGGCACCTAAAGAAAGCTGGCACCGCATCTGGTATGCAGAAGGAATTGAAGTCTGGGAAAATAAAGAAATACATGAAAACCCTCCATTGCGGTTCGGCCTGTCTTTGAGCGAGAAGCGAAACCTACTTCAGTATGCCAGAGACGTCACGCGTTCGTTTTTTAAGGCGAAATTCTTGCCGTATGAGCCGGACATACCGGCGCATCGAGCAAACGAAAGAACAATTATAGATGTCGGCATCTGGGTCGGTGGAGAATTGCGCGGATCGATAATCTCACCCTCTTTGCCGCTAATTGAGGCGGTGCGGTATGCGAGCCTGGGGACACTGCGCGATGCGCGAATGAAGCCGATCGAGCCGGATGAGCTGGAGCGAGCGCGCATTGAAATTACAGTCATGTCTGACTTGACCGTACTACTGCGTCAACAAGATCTGGAAGCTGGGAAAATCGATGCCTGCAGAGGGTATTACGTTGAAGCGATTGGTAAAAGGGGTTGGTATCTCCCTACAGTGTTCAATTGCGTGAAATTTAAAAATCTGTCGGACGTAAAAAGAAGTTTGATAAAGGAGAAAGCGAAAATTACCGAAGAAGACAGCCGCATTCCCCTTTATACATTTGGGACCGAAAGCTGGATTGAGGACGCCGCGCACGCCCTCATGCTCATGGAAGGCCCGGTTGCCTATGCACCAGCTCCTTCCGCAAATTCTTTTCTAGACGCGGTGAGAACACATGGTGATAAGGCGGCAGAGTGGCTGTTCGGTATGCTTGACGCGGATGGCGCAATGCCGTTATATACGGATCCGCTCTACGGACGGACTGGAAGAATAGACTGGGGCAGACTCGCACATACCTCGTATGCACTCGCCACGTACGGTGTTGCCACGCGCGACGCGCACTCGTCTCAAGTATCAGGTAAGATATCAAGTTATATAGAACGGTATCTTTTTGATATCACGAAGCCAGGCGTTTCCCTCGGAGGAGGCGTGACAGCGTACCTTCTGCACGCTGCGCTTGAGCGCAACGACGACGGCCGCCAAGCGCCTCTCTTAGAACACTTACGCACACACGCTGTTTCATCCGCAGCCTCTCACCCCATTATCTCCGCGACAGTGGCGTCGCTCTATGCCCGTCTCGCTCTTGCGGGAGACAATGAGTGTGCGGTCGAGAGCGCATCGCTCGCGAAAGAAGTATTTCTTGATTTTTTAAATAAAAAGTCTCTCCCGGGTACGCAGTTGGCGCTCTATCCCGAGCTTATCTATACGTTCCAGTTGCTCCACACTCTCACTGGTGAATCGCTCTATCTCAAACAGTCAGAAGAAATAGAGCAGTGGCTCGTTAGCCAGCAGTTGCCGAACGGCTCGTTCCCCATATGGTGCAACTCTTCGTTTGCCTACACCCGTGGCACCGGGAAAATTTTTGAAGTGCTCGCGCTATATCCAGACCACTATAGCAACGCTATTGAAAAAAGCTTTGAGTGGCTTGTCCAAATGCAATACACAGAAGATTCACTTTATTTTGCCGACCCGGCGTTTAGAAAAAAAGCGATAGGCGGCTTTCGGCATGACCATGCCAATACCGAAGCGTGGATAGATTCCGCGTCTCATTTTTTACTTGGTGCCGCGCGGCTACTGGATACTAATAAGACACCTGTGGATAAGTAAATTTTGAAGTATCCTTAGACCTGGTACACTGTTTGCATGATACAGATGAAGAAGATATCAAAGTACGGTAAATATTTTGTGTTTCTTGCTCTCGCCTCAGCAGTGTCTTTTGTTTGGTCAAGTAAAGACAGCGTGCAAAGTAGTCTTTTGCCGAGCATACCTCAAGCACATGCCGATGTCCCAGTAGTTCCTGGTGATGGTCAGGGCGACGTCTACGGAAGCGAGGATTGCGACGACGGCGACTGTAATTAATTATCGTACTTTTTAAAATCGTGGAACAAAATACTTTTAATAGGACGTTGCTAATTTTACTCTCCTCAATTCTTGTAATTGGAGTTGTGGTTTTCGTTTATTACAACTTTTCTCAAAAGCCGCGAGAGTCGTTTTATCAGTCCCTTTTGGGAAAAAATGAACGCTTTGCTTACGCGGAAGGGCTTTTAAAATCTAGGAAATTCGATGAAGCCGCTCAAAATTATAAACTGGCTTTAGAAAAAGCAGAAGGATTTAGAGAGGAAGGTCAACTCAAATATAAAATTGCCATTTCGCAAAGTGAGGGAAGCAACCCTATTGAAGGAATCGCGCTCCTAAAAGAGATTTCAGCAAATGAGAATTACACTCCTATAATTAAAGCACATTCTGTTCAATATCTTGGGCATCTTTTATATGCCATAAATACGAAAGAAATAAATGATGAAATATTCAAAGATGAGCCATATAAGAGTTTTTTATCAGAGTCTGGAAATGACTCTTCAGTAGCGCGCCGCAAGCTCTATGAATATGCTTCTTCCATATATCCGCTCGGTATTCCAGAGTTAAGAGTCGCGAAGTGGTATTCAGAAGAAATATTGCGTCTTCAGAAGTCGGATGATGCCGAGAATAAAGAAAAAATAGAGGAAATAAAATCCATTATCCAACAAAAGATTACAAATGCTGATAAGTATTTGGTCTCTATTGTCAATGATGAGCAAGCAAGGTCATATGTTGCAGAGGTTTTATACAGAAAAGCGAATGTTCAAGCGGACCTTTATTTAGCGAGAGATAAAAATTTTGGCGACCCTGAAGAAACTTACAAAAAAGCTCTAACCGTAGCTACTCTTAGAGTTGGCCAAGAATCAAGCGCCAAAATGTATTATGCGATGTATTTGGCAAAAATGTATGAAGAGGAACGTTCTGAAGACATCAAAAACATACTCAAAGATTTTTATGTGGGGAATAGATATGCTTCAACAAATACGGTACGCTCAATAAAGGGGGAAAAGGATGGCAGGCTCGGGCTGAAAAGTGACATTCTACTACTGGCCCGCATCGACACTTCTTTCGGGAAGTTTCTAAACAGCCTAGGCTGGGTATTTTAAGTTTAAAGGAAACGAGGGGTTGGTTGCTCAACCCCTCGTTTTAGTGCCGTCCGCGGACACTCACCTCAGGGTGAGATCCAACTCCGGGTAGGTCAACCCAGGGGCGTACAGCTTCCCCTTGTACACGTCGCCCTCCTTGGTAAGCTTTGCCTCGAATGACTCGAAGCATGGCATCTCAACCTTTATGACGAAATGCAGATCCTTCCCGTCCCACCTCTGGACAATGGCAGGCACTTTTTCCATCGTGCAGCCACTCCTGTTGGACCAGTACGTCACCGTCGGCGACGTGCCGATGTCCTCGATCTCAAATACCTGTGAATACATATTGTCCGGCGAGGTCCAGTTGCCGGACAAAGAAACAGGAAGAGCGTTTTGCGCGCTCGCCGGCATGACCAGCCCGGCGAGTAATACGACCGCGAACATCGCGGTAATGCGAATGGTAATCATTAGGTTCTCCAAAAGTTGAAAAGTTTTTTGGCCGTGCTCGCGCGACACTTGATGTGCTATGTGAACGAACAAGACCAGTCGCAATTAGTACACTCTTTTGACACAAAATCAAGGTCAATCCGTGTGTGATAGAATCTTTCAATGTGGTATTCGTTTGTATTAATTCTTGCGGGAGCAGTTCTTGGTTTCGGAATGACATACTTGTTAAACACCACACCCGCAAAAATCTTTACTGTTGAGGATTTGCCAAGCGGCGTGGCGTATGTGCGGCACGCTAATGAAGAAGCGGAGGCAGAGGAAGCAGAGCAACTAACCATGAAACACTACGCCACTCCCGAGGCGCACTCCACCGGAGGCCCCACTTTCGGCGTTGTTGGCTATCGCATCGTTTCAATAGAGTATGAACTTCCAGAAAGTGAGATTCCGTCAAAAACGGTCGGGCAGGCATTCGGCGGGTATGTGCTTGCGCTCCCCGGCTACGGAACCATTCCTTACGACCACTTCCATATCAGCGTTCATGACGAGTCGCCGCAAGCGCATACTCATACTGATGAAGGTATTCATGAGCCGATATACTCAATTCACTTTATGCTTATTTCTCATGAAGAAGAGTTAAGCATGGGACTTGTGTGTGAATAACATCTGCTATAATCACTGCCATGCAATATATGCTTTCAAAACATGCTGTGCAAAAATTCGCGCCATTTGCAATCACTGTGGTCACGGCAATCCTCGCGACCGTAGCTATCATATATCTCACACCGCTCAAACATCTTAACATCGTGGAGCCACGAATAGACAACATTGACCCAAAAGCATTTTATGACGCATATACGCAAAATCCGGATAAATACATTTTCATTGATGTTCGCCCCGAGAGCGCATATAATCGGCTCCACGCATTCGGCTCTATCAACATTCCACTGCATCTTCTCTACGACGAGCGGCGCGTGTTGCCAAAGAGCGGTAAGACAATAGTTTTGATCTGCAGTGGTGGTCGCGCCTCGGGTGTTGCGTACGGTTACCTTGAGCATTACGGATTTCTAAACCTGAAACGCGTTGAGGGCGGTATTGAGAACTGGCAACTGCAGGGTCTGCCGGTAGAGGGCACCGTGGCATATCAGTAAAAATTTCTCAATGTTAAAAAATTTCCTAATCGTTAGCGCCGTCGTTGTTCTTGTTGGTGGCGTTACGGTTTTTCTAAACAAAGAAGAAGAGCCAAATACGACCAGAAATATCGCTGGCACGGTAATTTTAGAAGAGCATGACCACTTTTTGGGAAGCCGTTCCGCTCCGGTAAAAATAGTTGAGTATGCAGAAGTTGAGTGTCCGTATTGTAAAAAATTGCATCCGATATTGTTGCGCATTTTAAGCGAATATGAAGGCCAAGTATCATTTGTTTATCGCCATTTCCCACTCACCATCCACCCAAAATCATTCAATCAAGCAGTAGCACTTGAATGTGTGGCCGAAAATAAAGGAGACTCTGGTTTTTTTGAATATCTAAATAAACTTTATGAAGCCACGCCGTCAAATAACAACTTTGATCTCGCAATCCTGCCTCGTCTAGCCAAAGAAATGGGGGTTCAAGAAGAAAAGTTTGCAGAGTGCCTCGCAAGCGACCGATACCGCACACGTATTCTGCGCGACGTAGAATCTGGCATAGGGCTAAATGTAGACTCAGTTCCGCATCTTATTGTCATTGCTCCTAATGGCAAGGAATTTGTTTTTGGCAAGTCGCCGAGCTACGCCGCGCTCAATGCGGTTATTAAAACCGCACTTAATGAAAAGTAGTCATGGCGCTCTTGACGATTTTTAAAAAGGCGCGCTATGGGCTTCTGGCAATTGGCGTAGCGGCGCTTGTCTTTGCTTTAATCATCATGGGCGCCCAAGCGCGCTTTCTTGCAGGAATCTTTTTTGACTCTGGCATTTCGCTCGTCTCTGCATTCTACCTGACATGGTCGGTGCTGTACGGGGGGGTAAGCGAATTCTCGCTTACCACGGCGCTTGTCGCCACCATCTCCCTCTTGTTCGGAATGAATGTTGCAGCCATTACTTATTATGTCCGACTCTACCGGGCGACGGCGGTGTCCGCCGTCGCCGCTCTCGGTACGGGTGGCGTTCTAAGCGGGATACTCGCTGTCGGATGTCTCTCCTGCGGTTCTCTAGCCCTTGCTTTTCTCGCCTCTTTTTTCAGCGCATCAAGTTTGTTGATATTTATCCCTTATCAAAGCCCGGTGTTCGGCCTCATCAGTATTCTGTTACTTGCGCTTTCTTTGTACCTGCTTGACCGGAAGCTTCGCTTCGCGTTTGCATATTCTCGGTCAAAATAACTTTTACACCAAAAAAAGACCCGAGTCGCCTCACGTGTGTTGGCAATCCGGGTCTCCTCAATCCATCCAATCTTTCAGACCAGCCTGGCCATTTCGGCCCAACCAGCCACCTGCGATGGAAAAAGCTTGAATTCCCGCCTGTGCAAGCGCTTGACGTGCTGATTCGGACCGCACCCCATAC
>MHRF01000005.1 GCA_001820875.1 Candidatus Taylorbacteria bacterium RIFCSPHIGHO2_01_FULL_46_22b | reverse complement strand
ATTGAGGTCTGCAACTCGACCTCATGAAGCCGGAATCGCTAGTAATCGCGGATCAGCAATTGCCGCGGTGAATACGTTCTCAAGTCTTGTACTCACCGCCCGTCAACTCAAGGGAGCTGGGAGTACCCGAAGTCTCGACTTTGTCGGGCCGAAGGTAAGCTCAGTGACAGGGAGTAAGTCGTAACAAGGCACGGGTAGCGGAAGCTGCTCGTGGAATATTTCAAGGATTATATCCGTCTGTCTCGCCACTGGTGAGACGACTGACAGGTCGTTTATCTATTTCGTCACAAGCGGAATAGGTAGGGGAGATTGTCCCCTAAGCAATTTGACCGCTGGGAAAGACCAGCAAATTGAACGGAACAAAATAGAGAATGGTAGCAAAAACCGCCCAACAGGGCGGTTTTTGTGTGCTTGACTACGGACTTTTATCGTAGTATAATTAGGGTTGAAGTTTAAGTGTACATTGCAGTTAACCCCGAACCTAAAGGAATGTCATGCGACATCTGAACTCGAATCGTCGGCTTAACAACCGGCGTAACTCTACACTCAAAACGGTGGTGACCCGATTCCTTCTGGTCATCGCGTTGGTCGCGGTCGGCGCTCTGTTCTACGACGGCTGGCACATGCCCGTCGTAGAGCAATCGTGGGGCACTCGCGATGTGGTGCGAGTGTACGATCGGAACGGGAAAGAGGTGCTCGATTCCGGCATCAAACAGCAGATTCTTGCTGGGAGGTACGAGCACGTGTGGGTCAAGTGATTGACACCACACCAAAATCAGCGCCGCGGATTTCAAACCCCCGCGGCGCTTTTGATTTTTCAGGTTTACTTGCTTTTCCCAAGCTTTATGGTAAAACGGCGAAAGGAGTAACTATCTCTGTTCTTTAAGGTTTTTATAGAGACCCCTCTCGTATCGCGATACCTCCGAGGCATTTCGATACGAGAGGGGTTGCAGGGCGCTTTAGACTCTGAGGACTGTCTGTCGAAACAGTCTAGTCCCTCTCCACCATCACTCCCATGCGAATACGTGGAGCGATCGGGTTGGGGATCGCAATCTTGATCTTCAAAGTGCTGACACCGTTTGTGTACGCTGCGTTTGCCGAGACGCTCATCGCATTGTTCCAAACAATGCATGAGTCGATCAATGTAACCGCGTCGATCATTCACAGTGTCACACCAGTCAGCGCGCCCTGACTCTTCTCGAAAGCCCTCCACCCGTAACTGGACGAGGGCTTTTGTTTTTCATTGCCGCTCTCAGCGCTTGCTGCAAGTACTCCCAGCTATGTTAGAGTACTTTTTTGGTAAAATTGACAAAAGTGTATCATCTGTTATCATCATCTTTATGACTTTTCCAGTTACATCATCTCTGAACTATTACAACCGCCAAACGGGGTGGTCTTCTTTTTGCTAACCAGTTAATTCACTTTTAAGCACAAAGACCGCCCTGCGAGGCGGTTTTTGTTTGTCCAAATTATATGAAAAATCAAAAAACAAAATTTAATAGCTATGACTATACAACCCAAAATCATTTGAGGTTGTTGAATGTATTTGTAATTTTCTAGAAATGTACTCACCAGCCTCGAATTGTCTTCGAGGCTGGGTTTGATGGATTTATCCATTATTAGCCTCGAAAGTTTTCGAGACGTGGATTTGTTCTTCAAAATTAGAAAAAAGTAACATGAAAATACACATAATAGGTCTAGGTAATATGGGACTGTTTCTGTTCCACCACTTCGAGGAATCAGGATTCGAGGTCACTGCTTATGATCCTAATCCTGAAAGAGCTGGGTTAATACAAAGCCTTCAATCTGGCTACAGGCATGGTGGAGACGTTGATGTTTTTATATTTGCCTTGTTTCCGGCGCAGATAGAACAAGATCCGGCAATTCTTGATTCCAATGCGCAGTTGGTGAACATAAGCAGTGTCCAGCAACCTGGCATCAAAAGGCTTATCAAAGGTGGTGCAAAAAAATCAGAAATCTTAAGTTTCCATCCTCTGTTTGGACCAGTTGGAGTTAGTAAATCTGGTTGGACCGGAAAGCAAATCATCGTCACAACACAGCCTAAAAATGATGCTCGGGCTGATGCCATACTCGAAACATTCACCCGTAAAGGTGTGATTATCGATCAGATGAGTCCCGAAGAGCATGATAGTAAAATGCTTCCTCATGCTTTGGCCTTTTTGATCGCAGAGCTTGTGAAAGTGGGAGCCAGGGGTGCAGACCCTAGGTTCCTAACTGGCTCCGGTCGCCAGATGCTAGGTTTGCTGGATTTCACCGAAGCTGGTTCGGAGGAGCTTCGGAATTTGATTCTTTCAAATCCAGGATTAAAAGAGGTAGTTCCCAAACTCAGGCAAGTTTTGGAAGAATTATCAAAACGGCATGGCTGGTAAATGTGTATGACCGTATTCATGTAAAGTAGGAGGAGCTTATATTCCTCACAAATCACAAACGAGCAACATCCGAAAGGGTTAAATGTTGCTCGTTTTTTATTTTAAGTAGATTATTTTGAAATTGTCTATTAAGCCTTTTTTTGTTATATTTGCCTAGCAAAATGCGTGTGTAGCTCAGGTGGTTAGAGCACCCCACTGATAATGGGGAGGTCCCAAGTTCGAGTCTTGGCACACGCACTATGTTTACGCCTACAAAGCTGGTTGTCGATATTCGCGTGCAAGATCTCGGGCGAGCGGTCGCATTTTATCGAGATATTCTTGGTTTCCCACTTTTACGTCATGAGCAGACGTGGGCGTCGTTTCTTGTTGTCGGGGCAGAGATACACCTCTATGTGTATGGTGGGACAACCACCGGTCTTGAATTTCGCGTCTCTGATATAGAAGATGCCGTTACAACTCTTAAAAGGAAATCCGTTGTATTTTTAGATAATTTTGTGGGAGAGAAACCCCAGAAAATTTCTCCGGCCGGAGTTATGTACTTTAATTGGGGAAAGGGAGCTTATTTTAATGATTCGGAGGGAAACCGTCTCGCGCTTGTTGAAGATTGAGGCTTCGGTTTGATTTTGCTGTGTTACAATGGAAACACTAATTTCTATTGTAAATTTCTAACGGGATGGATAAACAAAACGCGTTTATATTGTGGTACGAGAAGCTCGGTATTGAAGACGTGCCTTTTGTTGGTGGAAAGAATGCGGCACTGGGTGAGATGGTAGTTAACCTTGCTTCGATGGGTATTGCAGTTCCTGGGGGATTTGCGATTACCGCGAATGCGTATAGACATTTTCTCGACACGGCAAAACTCACCGACAAGATAAAATCGGTGTTGAGCGATCTCGATACTAAAAGTCTGAAAAACCTCCAGAAGCGAGGGGCAAAAGTCCGCAAGTTGATTTTAAAAGCGCGTATTCCGGATGATCTTCGCAAAGAGATTGAAACGGCATATGCCGAGATGGAACGGCGATACGGAAAAAACACTGATGTTGCGGTGAGATCATCTGCAACCGCAGAAGATCTCCCGGGGGCATCGTTTGCTGGTCAGCAGGAAACCTATCTCAACATTTCAGGTCCCCGCGCGGTGATGGAAGCAACAAAACAGTGCATTGCATCTTTGTTTACCGATCGCGCAATTTCATATCGAACCGATAAAGGATTTTCGCATTTTGATGTGGCGCTTTCGGTCGGTGTCCAGAAGATGGTGCGATCTGACCTTGGTGCCAGTGGTGTCGCATTTTCTATAGATACCGAGACTGGTTTTGATAAAGTAGTGATCATTAACTCGTCCTACGGGCTTGGCGAGATGGTAGTGCAGGGGAAGGTAACACCCGATGAATTTGTTGTTTTTAAGCCGACACTCAAAGAAGGATACAAAGCATTGATCGGACAGGATCTCGGTCCCAAAGAAGTGAAGATGATTTATGCAGGTACAAAAACGAAGATTGTGCCGACAACTCCTGCCGAGCGCGCAGGATGGAGTTTGACGAAAGATGAAGTGCTGAAACTCGCCCAATGGGTGGTGCAAGTAGAAGACTATTTTTCAAAGAAGCATAATCGCTATCAGCCGATGGATACCGAATGGGCGAAAGATGGGAAGACCGGAGAATTATTTATTGTACAAGCGCGCCCCGAGACTGTGTATGCAAGTTCCAACAAACAGATTTACACGGAGTATTCTCTCAAACAGAAAGGAAAAGTTCTTGCGTTAGGAACTGCAGTCGGCTCGAAGATTTCAAGTGGGCCGGTGCGCGTGATCCGCGATGTCAAAAATATCAGCCAGTTCAAGCAAGGCGAAGTGTTGGTTACTGAAATCACTGATCCCGATTGGGAGCCGATCATGAAGATCGCGTCTGCAATTGTTACTGACAAAGGAGGACGCACATCGCATGCGGCAATTGTATCCCGCGAGCTAGGTATTACCTGTATTGTCGGAGCGGGAAATGCGACAAATGTCTTGAAAGACGGCCAGCAAGTAACTGTTGATTGCTCGTCAGGTTCTGTCGGTACCGTGTATGAGGGAACTCTGTCGTTTGAAAAGATTGACCATCGACTTGATGCGATCCCAGAAACCAAAACAAAGATTATGGTTAACATCGGTTCGCCGGATGAAGCATTCAGCAAGCATTTTCTGCCGGCAAAAGGAGTGGGGCTTGGGAGGCTTGAATTTATTATCAATTCGCATGTCAAAATTCACCCCAACGCACTGATTGATTATGAGAAACTCAAAGCTGATAAAACCAAAATAGAAATCGTCAAAAAGATTGATGCGCTGACGCTCGGGTATACCGACAAGAAACAATTTTATGTGGACGAGCTTGCCGAGGGGATTGCAAAGATTGGAGCTGCATTTCATCCTTATGAAGTTATTATTCGTTTCTCTGATTTTAAAACAAATGAATACCGGACGCTGATTGGTGGAGAGATGTATGAACCGCACGAGGAAAATCCCATGATCGGTTGGCGTGGTGCGTCTCGGTATTATGATCCGAAATTCAAAGAGGCATTTGGGCTTGAGTGTAAAGCCATGAAGCAGGTGCGAGACGTGATGGGACTCAAAAATGTGGTTGGACTCATTCCGTTCTGTCGAACTCCGGAAGAGGGGAAGAAAGTCATGGCCGCACTCAAAGAAAATGGATTGGATCGGGAGACAGACAAGACATTCAAGGTCTATATCATGTGCGAGATTCCTTCAAATATTTTGCTTGCGGATGAATTTTTGGATATTTCAGATGGGATGTCGATCGGGTCAAATGACCTCACACAGTTGACCTTGGGACTCGATCGCGATTCAGGTATTGTCTCTGGTATTGCAAACGAAAAGAATGAATCCGTTAAAAAACTTATCGCGCAGATTATCGAACGATGTAAAGCGCGCGGAAAATATATCGGTATCTGTGGTCAGGCGCCATCGGATTTTCCAGACTTCGCGCAGTTTTTGGTGGAGAAGGGGATTGAAAGCATGTCACTCAACCCTGATACGGTGATCAAGACACTGATGGCCGTTGCTGAAAAAGAAAAACAGCTTGGCGTTGCGAAATAACATTCTATCTTGTAACGTGTAGTGCACATGGGCACGTGGCGGAATTGGCATACGCGTACGCCTCAGAAGCGTATCCCTTACGGGTTGGGAGTTCAAATCTCCCCGTGCCCACAACGAACGAAACACCTACGTGTTTCTTGGGGGAGATTTGAAACTCGATTGAGCTTCGCCGAAGGCAGGTCAATTGAGTTACTGGTCCTGTAAGGACCAAATTCCCCTGTCCATACGAATCTGCTATACTACTACTGTATTACTGTCAGGTTTTCCACAAACTGAAATAATATGAATCCAAATAAGATCTCGCGCATTTCTTTTGTTCTTTTGGGAACCCTTATTTTGGGCTCTCTTTTTTTTGTATTTTGGTTATGGAATAAGTCTGCTGATGTTATTGTCTCACTACGACCTTCAGCTCAAATTGCCGCTATTTCTGGTGCCGGTTCCGGACTCGTGGCTCACTTTACGTTTGATGAAGGAATGGGAACAACTGCAGGAGATTCAAGTGGGAATGGTCACGCTGGCACCATCTCGGGTGCCACATGGACCACCGGTAAGGTTGGAAGGGGGGCGTTATCCTTTGATGGATCAGGACTTATCTCCACAGACAGCAACGTTTCTTCCTACCCACTATCTGTGTGCGCATGGATCTATCCGAAAGCGACGGGTGGGTTTAACTATATTGTAAATTCTCTACAGTTTGATTTATTTCATATCGGGTTTGATGCTGATTACTTCAGTGTATACAACAACAATAAATCGGTTCAGACGCTCAATGGTTCGGTAGTACTTAACGCTTGGAATCATGTATGTGCCACAGTTGATGCATCCTCGGAGAGTATCATGTATATCAATGGGAGTAGTGCTTCCAGTGGAAATATGGGTCCGCGTATCGCTTCTGGAAATTTTAGTTTCGGAAAGAATATCAATGGATATTTGGATGATGTTCTGATCTATAATCGGGTTTTGTCAGCGAGTGAAGTTGGGGAACTATACAGCTGGTCAGGTTCAAACGATACCACTTCTTCACCAACTCCAATTCAGACCCCAGACCCAACCACACCCACATCTTCTGATACTTCTGATACGACCGCACCTTCAACTCCTAGCGGAGTATCAGTAGTGGCGAAAACTTCATCAGAAGTCACTATTTCTTGGAGTGTTTCGACTGATGCAGTGGGCGTAGCAGGATACTATGTCTATCGATGTCAGGGAACAAATTGTGTTGCAAACACTCAAGTGGGGAATGTGAGAGTAACCTCTTTTCAAGATACGAAACTTTCTGTATCTACCACATACCGTTATCGTGTTAGTGCTTATGACAGCGCAGGGAACACCTCCCCATCTTCGTCAGTTATGGATGTGACTACTCAATCGCCCTCGCCTACTTCTTCGGATACTCCCCCGAGACCTCCTACACAGTCTTCTCCGGTACCCATTTCTGATTCTACAATTCCTCCTCCGACTGTTTCGACGAAGTTTCAAAGTGGGGATCGTGTTCAGGTTTCAGATGGCCCCGTTACCGTTCGTCGCACAGCTGCTGGTAATAGGATAAGTAGACAGATATCTGGTGCAGTGGGTACTATAATTGGTGGTCCAACGAGAGTTACTTTCTTGAGAATTTCTTACGTTTGGTGGAATGTTAATTTTGATTCTGGAGCTGATGGGTGGGTAGTAGAAAATTACCTGACCAAACCTGTGGTGACTGCGTCTCGGCCGGTTGTTACTTATACTCTCTCCATATCTAAATCTGGAACTGGCTCTGGGACGGTGACCACCACAGGAATCAATTGTGGAAATGATTGTTCCGAGGTTGTTCAGTCTGGTACCACAGTTATCCTTACCGCTACCCCATCTTCTGGGAATACGTTTGCCGGTTGGTCTGGAGGTGGATGTATTGGAACTGTTTCTTGCACAGTTGCGGTGAGTACGAACTTGATCGTAACGGCGTTATTCAATACCAGTGTCAGCGCAAATCCCAGTCCTATCGGGGGGACGAGTGTTGGTTCAGTTATCAATGCGGCGTCATGTGCACAAGGAGATGTTCAAGCGGCCATTGATCAGGCGACTGATGGCAAAGAAGTGCGGATTCCAGCCTGTTCGTCCACACAGTGGTCATCTGCGGTTGTGATTGAAAATAAAAATATTGTAATTCGTGGTGCTGGACAAGGGCAGACAGTTATTAATCCCACTGGAAACTTTGCATTTTATTTCAAAACTGACAAACCTTTTGAAATTACGGGTATGACTATCAATTCTGCCGGTTCGACTATGGGTATCAGTATTCAGCAATTCTCGCTCGGACAAGTGATTGTTAAGGGATTTAGAATTCACCACATCACCTTCAGCAATAGAGCTCTTATCACTTGGTCTGAAACTCATGGACTCATTGATAATAATAATTTTAATGGGAATGGGACGTATATCGAGACTTTCTCTGGGTATGCAGAATCTTGGCCATATGATAATGGCAGCAATGCCGCAGGAACTTTTGGTCGTTCATTGCCTATCGAATGGGGAACCGATAAGTTTTTGTTTATTGAGGATAATGTCTTTACTGCCACCCAAGATAGCGGCGGGGCAGTGCTTGATGGGACAACGGGTTCACGCGTAGTGTTTCGTTACAATAAAGCCAAAGCGTCTCACTTCCATGTTCATTCCACAGGGAATAACGGTCGCGGCTTTGTTGCTGCCGAAATATATGAAAATGAATTCGACGGTTCCTTTACCGGTGGAACATCGCTTTGGCCTGGACTAATACGAGCTGGAACGTATCTGATCTTCAATAATCGGGTATGGAATTATTATGGCTCTGCTCATTTTGTTTTTGACAATCAGCGTTCTACAACTCAAAATTCTGGAATACAGTGGGGATATTGCGATGGAACAAAAACATTTGATGGAAATAGAGAGTCGAGTGGATGGCCCTGTCTTGATCAGATTGGAAGGGGGATTGGTCCGATGGGTAATCAACCAACCCAACCGGCATACATATGGAACAATGGTTCAGCAAGCAACGGTGGAATACATCCTTACGCTGGTGATGGTTCAGTGTATGCAGTTGCCATAGCTGGTCAGGAACACTTGATAAAATCAACTCCGCACTCAAATGGAGATGTCGATTTCTGTCTTCATAGTCCCGCAACTCCTTGTGGAAACAAACCTGCATGGTCCTACACGCCTTTCACGTATCCACACCCTTTGCGGTCAGCTCATTAGCCGGAAGTTAGATTTTGGAAGACTAAAAAATAAAAACCGCGCGCTACCAGCTGTACGCGCGCGGTTTAAGTGCTTGACTATACTCATGAGACGCTTTGGCAGAACTTTCCGCCGGGTGACTTCCAAGCACTTAGATAGAGAACAATCAGCTGGCAGAGATGAGTGTACCTCAAAAACCCTTTGTTATGCAACGGTTTTTCAGGAGTTGTCTGGTTGACTATAAGTTTAATTTATGCTATAATTGAATAAAGTGGATCTTTGCTAATTGATGAGATCACCTCTTCTGAAAACCCCAAACACCGAGGCAGTAGCCTCAAATTCCGAAAGACCGTTCTATGCAAAACAACACCGTTCCAATTCCGATCAGCAACATGGTGACACATGTGGATCCGCACCTCGATGAAATCGAGACAATTCGGCGGTTCCAGAGGGGTCACGGGGAGAAGCAGCTTCCTGGGAGCACCGTAGCCGCGATGAACGTTCGGTTCACCGAGGGCATGTGGGTCGTTAGTTCCGATACGTACTTCGACTCGATCCGGATGCTCCCCATAGGCTGCGTGCCGGGCACGCGCTTCAACGACAAGTCGAGAGACGGGAAACGTATCCCTGGACATTGCACATGCACCATCGTGAGCTCTCATCTCGGGCTCAACGATCCGATCCTCAAACGCATTGCCGAGGAGGTTCTGCGTTGCGACAGTGAGCCTGGTGTGAAAAGCACCGAGCTCGCCGAGCTTGTGAAGATGGGTCACCGCCGTGTTTCAAACAACGCAAGCGTGCTCAAGTGGGCCATTGCGTTGCTGGACGCAGTTAATGTCCAGCTTGCGTTCGCGTACGTGCCAGCCCCTGGTAATCACAGTCTGATGACGATCTTCGGTCAGTTTGTTAACGAGGACCGTTTTCCCGATGACCAAGCACGTCCGCGGCTGTGCGAACTCGTGAAGGGGAGCATGGATCGTAAGGATCGCATCACGGAGCTGTCCTTCATTGCGGACTGCCTGATCCGTGCGAATCATCCTGACACGTTGGATTTGGTTGGGTTTGCGCTCGATCATCTCTACAACGACATCATCGAGTACCGGAACGCCATCAAAGAATGCAGGAAGTCACACGATCGCATTACCGTGGAGATGTTCCGGGCAGATCAGAATCGGGTGATCGACCTACGGGTTCTCTTTGTTAAGTCTGACCACCCATCCATCATCCGTGCTAGCAAGCATCAAGATGCGGGGGCGGCGGGACTGCTTATCAAGCGTAACTCGGCGGGTCAGGTTGGCGTTTTTGCCGACAAGAACCGGCAAGGGTTGCACATCGACGACCTAGTCGCGATGATCCGATGGACCGAGTTGCCGAAGGACCAGCTTGACCGGCCGCTTGTCGGTGGCGCGATGGGCATTCCAGCTGACCTCGAGCCTGCAAAGCTCTGGGATTGGCTGAAGTCTGACGGGGCGTTGGAGCAAGTACCTCACTGGTATTACGCCCGTGGCGCAGGACACTTCATGAATGGGTCGCTCACACATCCCAATGAACCTGCAACAGAGATTGCATCCCAGTTCTTCATCGACATGACGCATTGTGCGTTCGTCCCTGAAAAGGTTCGGGAGTGGAAGCGCCGCCGAGGGATTCCCCTCGATGGTGGTTGTCCACCCAAACCGAAGCACAATCAGCCACAGCGCCCTGAAGACTCCGCCGCCCATCAAACGGCGGTGCGGATTCTTGAGGAAGTAGAGGCCAACTCATCACCTGCAGGGAAGTAACCCGATTCTGCAGGATCTCATCAAAAAGGGTAGAAAAACACAAAGAGCTCGAGGCAACCCCTCGAGCTCTCTTTTATTTGTACGAGGTATTTCTTTCTGTTAGGATGCCTTTATGAGTCAGTCTTTATCGGCGGCACAGAATATACATATATTGGGAATCGGGGGGATTGGCATATCCGCCTTGGCACGGCTGTGTCTGGAAGAGGAGAAAGAGGTGAGCGGACAGGATACGGCTTCCTCGCCCGTTATTGTCGAGCTGAAGAAAGCTGGGGTAAAGATTTTTATAGGGCAGAGTATTGCGCGGATACCCAAAGGGACGGATTTGATCGTCTATTCGGAAGCGCTTGAACAACGAGCGCCGGAATTTCTGGAACGCGTGCGGAAACTTTCCATTCCGATGCTCTCATATCCGCAAGCGCTTGGTGAATTGTCAAAGCAAAAGAAAACCGTTGCGATTGCGGGAACACACGGCAAGACCACGACCACCGCGATGGTTGCCCACGCACTATTGGATGCCGAGCTTGATCCAACGGTGGTGGTGGGGAGTATTTTGAAAGATCAGAACAGTAATTTTATATTTGGCCGCGGCGAACATTTGGTGGTGGAGGCAGATGAGTACAAGCGGGCATTTTTACACCTGACACCGTTTATACTCGTGATCACCAATATCGGACTTGATCACCTTGATTACTACAAAGACTTTGCCGATATCCAGTCGGCGTTTGCAGAGCTTGCCGCTCGGGTGCCGAAAAACGGATATGTTGTACTTGATCGCAGTGACAAGAAATTGCAGGAGGTGATTCGCCGTACTAAAGCAAAAATCATTGATTACGGGGAGTTTCGAGATGCCAATTTAAGGTTGCCTTTTCCGGGGGCGCATAATAAAGAGAATGCCGCGGCCGCAGCGGCCGCGGCACATGTTCTTGGAGTTCCCAAGAAACGGGTACTTGATTCGCTTACCAATTTTGGTGGAACATGGCGGCGGTTTGATTATCGGGGCAAAACTGCGCACGGGGTTTTGGTGTATGACGACTATGCTCACAATCCGGACAAAATTCGTGCGGCAATTTCGGGTTATCGCGAACGATTTCCCAAACAGCGCCTTGCCGTGGTGTTTCAGCCCCATCTGTATTCACGCACCAAGACGTTATTTGAAGGGTTTACCACCGCTTTTTCCGGCGCAGATATCGTGCTCGTAACGCCTATTTTTGCTGCGCGTGAGAAGAAAGACAAAGAAATTTCGTCTGCTCTTCTTGCCAAACGTATACAAAAAGAGATGAAAGGGAGGACGGTGTTATTCATTCCGCAACTTCCTAAAGTTAGAACGTATATTGAGCGCAACCTCAAACAAGGGGATGTGCTGATTACGATGGGGGCAGGAGATATTTATGAATTAGCCGACAGTCTAGTTGCTGCGGCCCAAAAGAAACGCCATGGCTGATTTTTACGTTGTCGCGACTCCTATAGGAAATCTTGAAGATGTCACCTTCCGGGCGATAGGTATTTTGTCGTCTGTCGATGTGATTCTCTGCGAGGATACGCGAGTTACCATGCGTTTGTTACAGAGATATAACATCAATACGCCGCTCTTGAGCTATCATGCGCGAAGTGGTGCGGCGAAGACGACTGCAATATTGTCACTGATTAAATCAGGAAAGACACTCGCACTGGTGTCAGACGCAGGCACACCGACCATTTCTGATCCCGGTTCAGAATTAGTTTCTGCAATTCGCGGTACATTTCCTGACATGAAGATTGTTCCGATTGCAGGTGCAAGCGCGGTTGCCGCGGCGCTTTCTGCTTCAGGGCTCCCTTCGTCGGATTTTCTGTTCTTGGGATTTCTTCCACACAAGAAGGGAAGGGAAACTTTGTTTAAAGAAATCACGGCGTCAAAGCGCACGGTTGTATTTTACGAATCGGTGCATCGCGCAATCAAGACCTTAACGCGTCTTTCTGAATTACTTTCTGATAAACGGAAGGTTGTGGTTGCGCGTGAGCTAACTAAGGTTTTTGAAGAGTTGGTTGTTGGTTCTGCTACAGAAGTTTTGGCGAAATTTACTGCGCATCCTGATACGGTGAAGGGAGAATTTGTCATTATGGTTGGTTCGGAGAAGTGAATATGCGCGTACTCTTACGCGTGATACCATTGATATGGAGGTGATGTACTATGCACAGCGACATTGAAAAACTGTGTCAAAAACGCTTGTGGTCAGAAGCGCTCAAGGCGATTTCAGAAATGCCTCAAGATACGCCGAGGCAGGTTATCGAAGAGCTTACTTTTGTAGGCAAAACACTTCTTGCTGAAAAGCGCGGAGAACCGCTCGGCCCTAAACGTGATCAGATTCTGGAAGATGTGATCGAGCGTCTCAAAGCACTCGGTCGATCTGATTGCATCAATGCATTTGTGCTCGGGCTTTCCCAATCGGTTTTGCAGGAAAAACATGCTGCCGAGATGCACCAAGGTTTTCACCTTTCAGGTATGAGTGGATTTGAAATCGTTTAAGAGCTTCGCATCCTCGGTGTGCCACTGGCGCGCCGAGGATGTTTGTTGATATGATATGCGCATCATGTTTCGACCGCATACCGTACTTACTATCGGCCTCTGGCTTATTCTCGTAAGTTTCTTGGGTATACCGTCTTCGTGGAAGACGAAGCTCTATATTGCAACAGGCATTTTTTTGGTGTGCGGTTATCTCTATCACTTGGGACACGAAGTAATACTGAAACTTGCTGCGCGACAGCCGCAGGAAGGAGATTCATTTGCCGAAAACGGAAATTCTACAACTTCAGGTACTACTCCTAAAACGTAAATATGTCACGCAGACCCCGCTCTCTCGGCGACGTTTTTTTTGTGCCCGCAATTGGTTTGGTCGGTGTTCTTGCGATTTGCGCAACCGTCTGGCCTTCTCTGGCGAAGGTCCAGTATGTTGCCGCTCCTATTGAAACAGTAGCGACCGTTACAGCGCCTGCAATTGTGCATGTGGAAACTCCTGTTCCGGTCAAAGCAGTGTATATGTCACAATGTCTCGCTGCGGATAAGGGTTTGCGCCAGCGCATTGTTGATTTGGTAAATGAAACGGAACTCAACTCTATTATCATTGATATAAAGGATTACAGCGGGGGAATTTCATTTCCATCGACACACCCCCTGCTTGCAGGAAAGACATCGAAGACTTGTTATGTGAGCGACTTTCCCGAATTTATAAAAGCGCTTCATCGAGACGGCATGTATGTCATCGGACGAATTACCGTTTTCCAAGATCCACAGATGTCGAAGATGCATCCAGAACTTGCGATCAAGCGCGCAAGCGATCATATGAAAGTATGGACTGATCGGAAGGGGATTAGCTATATCGACCCAGGGGCAAAAGATATGTGGACATATATCATTGCGCTCTCGCTCGAATCATACGACACTATCGGGTTTGATGAATTGAATTTTGACTACATACGGTTTCCTTCAGATGGGGACATGACTGATATTTATTTTCCCTTTAGCGAGAGTGTGATAGATGCTGATCCGCGCGGAGGTAAGACGTCTGTGATGCGAGAATTCTTTGCATACCTATCTCGAGAGATGCGGGCAAGGCATATTCCAACTTCGGCTGATGTGTTTGGTATGACCACTACCAATACTGATGATTTGAATATAGGACAGGTGCTCGAGAGTATTTTGCCGTACTTCGATTACGTCGCTCCGATGGTCTACCCGTCTCACTACCCTCCGAATTTTATTGGTCTGCCTAATCCCGCTGCAGCGCCGTATGAAGTGGTGAAATATTCTATGGATCGGGCAGTTTTACGCGCGAGTACGACTCCGTGGAAATTACGTCCGTGGCTGCAAGATTTTACACTTGGAGCAGTCTATACTCCCGAGATGGTGCGAGCACAAATGCAGGCGACATATGACAGTGGGCTGACTTCATGGATGCTTTGGAATGCTTCAAATCACTATACAAGGGAAGCACTTGACACAAATTGATATTTATTGGATGAAGATATTCACCGTTGAAGTCCTCTAAATTGAGGCGTAGCATTGCTATTGGCGGTCCAAGGATCCTGTGCAGGAATCCAAGGGCCACTATGTTCCCAAACTCCAAAACTCCAAAAACCCCTATGACAAGTGCAGTGTTTGCACCCTTTGCGCCAGTCGTTTTGTCAAAACTGGCCAACCCAACCCAACCCAGTGAACGTCATCCGGTTCGGACGGCGCGCGATATTCCTGAACATGTATTTGATGCGATCAGGATGCGATTCCCTACCGTTACGCTTCGTGGCGAGTTGCCGGATCACGGCGGAAACGTCATGGTCGGCAGAGAGCTGACTTGGGCTGAGGTGCACCCCGAAGTGCACCAGATTCTGATGCACCATGGGTGTGTCGCGGTGGTTTAACTCCACCTTTTCTCGAAGGTCCCACCTTGCGTCAAGCAGGTGGGCCTTTCATTTTTCCTCCAGAGCAGGAAAGGGTATAATAGATCCAATGTCGTTCCTTTCGGATGATAACAAAATAACCTATTTCGCCCAGACGGATTCGCGCAACAAGCGAACACCGTTTGGCATAAAGACACCTGATCGTTCGAAGCATATGTATGTGATCGGGAAAACTGGCATGGGAAAATCAACCATGCTGGAGAACATGGCGATTCAGGACATAAAAAATGGCCATGGTCTTGCCTTTATTGATCCGCACGGTAAGACCGCCGAGCTTCTACTCGATTATGTGCCAGCGGAACGGGTGCGCGATGTTTTATATTTTGCGCCGTTCGATAGCGATTTTCCGGTTTCGTTTAATGTTATGGAGGATGTTGGGCCTGACAAACGACATCTCGTTTCAAACGGGTTGATGAGCGCGTTCAAGAAAATTTGGGTAGACGCGTGGAGCGCGCGCATGGAATACATTTTGAATAATATTTTGCTCGCGCTTCTTGAATATCCTGATTCGACTCTGCTTGGCGTCAACCGCATGCTTGCCGACAAAGAATATCGCAAAAAAGTGGTTGATAACATCACGGACGTGTCCGTCAAAGCGTTTTGGACGGATGAATTTGCTCGCTACGGTGATCGCTATATGCAAGAGGCAGGTGCGGCCATTCAGAACAAAATTGGTCAGTTTATTTCAAACCCGCTGGTGCGCAACATCATCGGTCAGCCAAAATCTACGTTCGATATCCGCAAGATGATGGATGAGCGAAAGATCTTGATTATGAACCTCTCAAAGGGGCGCGTGGGTGAGGCGAATGCAAACCTACTCGGCTCGATGCTCATCACGAAAGTGTATCTCTCGGCGATGTCTCGCGCTGATACGCCTGAAAAACAGCTTCGGGTTTTGCCAGCATTTTATCTGTATGTGGACGAATTCCAGTCGTTTGCCAACGAATCATTTGCCGACATTCTTTCGGAAGCCAGAAAATATAAATTAAATCTTATTATTGCGCATCAATATATCGAACAGATGTCGGAGGAAGTGCGCGCCGCAGTGTTTGGAAACGTCGGAACCATGGCAGTATTTCGTGTCGGTGCTTTTGATGCAGAAGTGCTTGAAAAAGAGTTTGCGCCCCAGTTTACGGCGCAGGATTTGGTGAATCTCGGACGGTTTCAATGTTATCTCAAACTCATGATTGACGAGGTGACCTCCCAGCCTTTCTCGGCGACAACGCTCCCGCCGATTCAAGCTGATGGTCCGTCGTATCATGATGCGATTATTTCATTATCGCGGAATGTGTTTGCGCATCCGCGCGATACAGTGGAAAGTCAGATTCGTGATTGGCATGCAGAACAGACTGCGCCGCCTGCTGATCGAACTGATCGTAGGCCTCCGCGCCCTTCGGCATCACCTTTGACAGTTTCAACTCCAACACTTACACCTTCTCGTCCGCCTCAGACTCAAGTACCTGTGGTGCAAGAGCGCCGGACATCTCCGGTACCACCAAGTGTAGATAAAGATCATCGCGCACGCGAAGCAGAAATGCAGAAGGCAGTCTCAATCAGCTATCAGAAACAACAGGAGGAACGGAAGAATCGTCCACCTCGGATGGAGCGTCCCCAAAATCAATCGCCGCGCCCGCAAGCCGGAGCTCCGTCAGTTAACACACTGCGAAAAGCTCTTGAAGAAGCACTGAAGAATCGCGAAGAAGCATGGGGAAAATCCTCGGAGCAGGGGAAAGATGTTTCTTTTGAAAAACCTATTGAAGTGAAGCCAGTGGAGGCAAGAATCAATTCTGCACCACAGACGTCTCCGCCGCCAGAGAAAAAAGAAGTGGAAAAGAAACCTGCACCAGAAATTAAACCTACTCGGTCAGAAGTTCCTGAAGAAGTATTGAAGAAGGTATTAGATTCAGATCATGCGGAAGCAGATCGCTAAGATTGCACTCTACGTTTTATTGTTTATCGTGCCCGCACTTACGTCGGCACAGGTTTCCATCACAGAGATTATGTATGACGTTGCTGGTGGTGATACCGGCCGTGAGTGGATTGAAGTCAGAAATGATACGTCTTCGCCGTTCGATTTTTCTTTCTGCAAATTTACTGAAAGCGGGACAAATCACTCGCTGACTATTTTCAAAGGAGATAGCATGTTGCCGCCTAATGGTTTTGCTGTTATTGCTGATTCGCCCGAAAAGTTTCTTGCAGATTGGCCGAACTTTTCTGGGATTCTTTTTGATAGTGGAGCGTTCTCTCTTTTAAATACAGGTGAAGTTCTTGCCATTACTTCGTGTGCAGACGCAAGCGTCAATTATACTTCTGATCTTGGTGCAGCAGGAGATGGAAATTCGTTGCAGTTTTCAAACAGTGTGTGGATTTCTGCGCCTCCTACACTAGGCCTTGTCAATGCTTCAAGTCCTGCACCGGCGCAAGAAAATCAATCTGCGGGCAATACGAGTTCTAATACAAGTACAACAACACAGACTAGTTCAGCCAGTAATAGTAATTTTCCGACTGAACCGCAGATATCGGCGCGTATCGAAGGACCTACTCGTTCGATTGTGGGAACCGGTACAGTCTTTCGGGGCTTTGCAATTGGCTTGCAAAAAGAACCTCTGGATGGAGCTCGATTCACTTGGTCATTTGGGGACGGTAGCATGAAAGAAGGCGAGACAGTGCAACATACCTTTCTAATCCCGAGTTCGTATATCGTGGTGCTCAATGTGTCATCCGGAAAATATAGTGCGTCTGTTCGATTACCGATTACGGTTATTCCTCTTAGTATTTCACTATCAGTAGTTGGAGAAGGTGAAAAGGGATTTATCATGCTCCATAATGATGCATCCGTGGAGGTTGATCTTTCATATTGGCAGTTGCGATCGGGAGGAAAGACTTTTGTATTCCCACCGCACACAATTATTCTTGCAAAAGCCGATGTGCCGATTTCAAATCAGATATCAGGTCTCTTGCCTTCCGCTCATGATGCAGAATTACTCTACATGAATGGTGAGGTTGCTACTCGCGCACAGATACAGGCAGTTTCATCTTCTCCATCTACCGTTACTCCTTCCACTCCAGCAGTTTCAAAGCCAGCTGCTGTTGTCGCACAGCCAGCCGCGGTAGTGAAAGCTGTTGCAAGAGAGGTTGAAGCAGAAAGTATAGAAGCATCTTCCACTACTACTCCCGAAGCTACTCACTCCTCTTCGCTCAAGTGGTTTTTATTGCTTGGAGGAATCGTTTTTGTTGGAGCTGGGGCATATTGGGTAGGGGGGAGAGACCCGAAAGCAGGACATGGATATTCGATTATTGAAGAGCATGATCCGAGTTGAATTTAGGCCATTTTTGGCCTAATATGGACATGTGAAGAAAATCATCGTATTTTCCACCGATTTCCTGCCCCATATCGGTGGGGCAGAGCTTGCTATACGTGAAATTGCCGAGCGCATCACGGATACCACTTTTCATGTATTAACTGCGCGGTTTGACGGTGCGCTTCCTTCCCGCGAGATGATCGGGAAAATTACGGTGCATCGAGTTGGGTTCGGATTCTCATTTGATAAATTTCTTTTACCCATTTTTGGCCTCGTGAAGGCTGTCCGTCTGCACCGACGAGAAAAGTTTGATGCATCATGGTGCATGATGGCAAGTCATGCGAGCATTGCTGCCGCATTTTTCAAAATCTTCCGCCGGCGTATTCCGCTTGTGCTGACTTTGCAGGAAGGGGATGAGGAGGAACATCTACTTCGTTATACCAAAGGAAATAAGTTTTTGTACAAAATTCTTATTCGCCCATGGCATCAGCTTATATTTCTGGTAACAGATTCAATAACGGTTATCAGCAAGCATCTTGAATCACGTGCGCGGAAAAACAATTGTACGACACCAATTGTAATTATTCCGAATGGAGTTGCGATCGCTGATTTTGATACGACAAAACACCCCGAGTGGCGTATACAAATGCGCCGCGCTTTTAATTTCGCTGATGCTGATTTTGTCACTATTACTGTTTCCCGTTTGGTGCTGAAAAATCGAGTTGAGGATTGTATTCGCGCGCTCTCTGATTTGCCCCCATCCTATAAATTACTCATTGTTGGTTCGGGTCCATTGCAGAAAGAACTTGAAGGAATTGCTCATGAACTTGGAGTATCGCCGCGTGTGGTATTTGCCGGCTCGGTTATTCCCAGTGAGGTGCCCAGGTTCCTTTCTGCTGCGGATGCGTTCGTCCGCCCCTCTGCATCAGAGGGGTTTGGCAGCGCATTTATAGAAGCAATGGCAGCACGCGTGCCAGTTATCGCAACTGCTATCGGAGGCATTGTGGATTTTCTTGAAGATAAAAAGACAGGACTCTTTTGTGAAGTGGAAAATCCTAAAGATGTAGCGCGTAAGATCAATGTGCTTGCACGTGACTTTGCATTGCGAGGATTGATTGTAGAAGAGGCATACGCACTCGTGCGCCAAAAATATGATTGGTCTGCTATCGCGGCTCGTATGCAAGTAGAAGCTTTTGTACCACTGTTTGCGTTACGCAAAGAGCGCATACTTATTGCCACAGGCATTTATCCTCCTGATGTTGGCGGACCGGCGATATATGCCCAAGAATTAACTCGCGCGTTTCAGGAGCGTGGACATGTTTCTTCTGTATCTGTATTTGGTCCGCGCAAGCTCCCGTCAGGTCTGCGGCATATAGTTTATTTCTTCCGTTTGCTCATACCGGTATTCTTGGCAGATTGGGTGATTATTCTCGACACACTATCTGCTGGCGTTCCTGCGACCCTTGCCGCCAAGATTTTCAGGCGTGTTTCCCTGATGCGTGTCGGCGGTGACTTTGTTTGGGAACAATATATTGAGCGGACGGATGCGCGTATACCGCTTCCTCTCTTTTACAACACATCCATTCAATTAAATCGTAAGGAACGATTAGCACTATTTTTGACTCGTTGGTCACTGAAGCATGTTCATCGAGTAGTCTTTACGACCGAGTGGCAGAGGAATATTTGGATGCAACCGTACCGACTTTCTTCCGCGCATACGGCAGTGGTTGAAAACTTCTATGGAGAAAAACTTCCCGCAGTCACACCCGTACGGAAAAATTTTGTGTGGGCGGGGCGGGATATTCGCCTGAAGAATGTTACGGCTCTCAAAGAAGCTTTTGCAGCGGCCAAAAAACAGATTCCCGATCTTGAACTTTCTCTTTTGTCATTACCCCATGACGCGCTCTTGGTTGAGCTTTCCCGCGCGTATGCAGTGGTAGTCCCGACTCTCTCTGAAGTTAGTCCGAATCTTATTATGGAAGTAATTCGTTTTGGTAAACCGTTTATCCTCACAGAACATAATGGTATTTCTGATCGAGTGCGTGATCTAGGAATTTTAATTGATCCGCTTAAGACAGAAGATATCACTGAAGCGATAGTGACGCTGGCAGACGGACGCCATTACAGCAAATATGATCGGAACTTAAAAGCATTCTCTTTTGTCCACAACTGGGGACACATTGCCGAGGAGTATAGTAAGGTATTCACATCTCTATGATTAGCGTTATTTCCATTGGTACCGATCGAAAAGTATTTGAAGAAGGGAGCGCAGTGCGTGAGCGCCTCCTGCGCCAGCGGACTGAATTTACCGAACTACATGTGATTGTGTTTGCCAAACGTTCTTTAGGTTTGCGGGTGGAACAACTTGGAAACCTTTGGCTGTATCCCACGAATTCGTTGTCGAAGTGGCTCTATGTGCGCGATGCGGCAGTACTTGCGCGGGCGCTGATCACCCAGCGGGGATTGACGGCGAGAACTGCAGTGGTCACCGTACAAGATCCGTCTGAATGTGGTCTTGCGGGATTTTTTGCGACCCGAAAAAGTGGGTTGCCACTGCACATACAAATTCATACAGACGTACTTGATCCAGAATTTGCAAAATTATCGCGTCTAAATAGGATTCGCGTACGAATTGCGCGCTTTATTTTGCCTCGCGCGCGGGGGATTCGGGTGGTGAGTGAACGTATCAAGCGATCACTTCTCATTTCAGGCGCGAATGGGACGGTTGCGGTCTCGGTCTTACCTGTGTTTTCTGCGCAGGCAGCAGAGTGGGGACTCAAACCTCTGCGGCGATTTAAGAAAGGAGAACACCCAAATAAATTGGTATTTATGGTCAGTCGACTTGAGCCTGAAAAGGATTTTTCAACTGCACTTGAGGCGACTGCTCGCGCGCGCCGCTCTGGCGCGCCAATACGTTTGGTGATTATCGGTGAGGGGAGCGAACGACAAAGAATCCTTGAAGAGCGGCGCGCGCTCAACATCGAGACTTCGGTTGATATTGAATTATGGCAATCGGATGTTGCCGCATTCTATCGAGTGGCGGATGTGATACTCGTCACCTCACGATTTGAAGGATACGGGCTCGTGCTACTTGAGGCGGCTGCGCATGGGCAGCCGGTGATAACTACCAATGTCGGGATAGCTCGTGAGCTCGTTACTACTCCCTATGAGCGGTTTGTCTGTCCAGTTGGCGATGCGGAGTGTATTGCAAAGGGACTCGTTGAGCTTGCGCAAGATGCTGAATTGCGGAGAAAATATGGGACCGCTTTGCGCGCGAATGCAAAGAAGCTCCTGTTTTCTGAAGAAGAGTACATAAAACGGTATCGGGCAAACATTGAACAATGTATTGCAAAACCTGTGCAATGATTTCGTATTACACCAAGATAAAGACGTTCTTCTGGACAACGCTTAAACGCGCGAGTCCGTTTTTGTTTACAGTTGTTTTTCGTTTTCGTGTGTACGTGAAATACCTCGTATCTGGAGGAAGTGCGGCGGTTGCAAACCTTTCACTACTCTCTCTTTTAGTAGAAATCTTTCATGTGCATTATTTACTCGCTTCGATACTTGCGTTTCTAGCAGGTTTTTTAGTGAGTTTTTTTATGCAGAAGTATTTTACATTCGGCGATACTGCGCTCAAAGCGGCACATCGCCAGCTCATTTTGTATCTCTTCATTACTGTTGCCAATCTAGGATTCAATACGCTCTTGGTGTATGTGTTTGTCGATATGCTTGGCGTTTGGTATTTTGGCGCGCAGCTAATCGCTGGGATTATTGTTGCGGCGGAAAGTTTCTTTTTGTACAGACGTTTTGTTTTTAATCGTGATCAACGTGTCTTGGAATCGACACAGTAGTCCTACGCTGACTTTTACTTGAAAAACTTGTTATCATGATGCGTATGAATCTATTTGAGTGGTTAAAGAAACATAAGATTGGCGCGAGTATTTTCTTTCTCGCACTCGTCCTTCGCCTAGTGCTTTTCTGCATTAATCTTGATGCAGCAGAGGGAAATTTTATAGACACCATTCGAGGCCAAGACGGATATTATGAAATCAGCAGAAATCTTATCGATGGGAACGGGTTTTCGTTTGATACAGGGCCAGTGTACACTCCCGATCCTTTGCGCCCGCCCGCGTGGATTTTTATTATGGCGTTTATTGCCAAGCTTTTTGGTTCATATATCCCAGTCTTTATATTTGAAATGCTTATTGCAAGTTTCATACCTGTGCTTGGCATGTGTCTTGCGCGCTATATTGTATCTGACAGACTTGCTTTCTTTGTCGGGATTCTTTTGGCGCTTGAACCGTACGCGATTCTTCTTTCGGTACTGACCATATCGGAGACTCCTTTTACATTCTTTTTATTCATCTCACTCTTGTTTTTGTTTAAATACATCAAACAGCCAAGTACGCGATCTATCATTTGGTCTGCGGTGTTTTTGGGGCTGGCGATTCTCGTCAAACCTACGGTGCAATTTTTTCCTGTATTGATTCCGATCGCCCTTTTCCTCATTTTCAGAAAAAAAATTTCAAAGACATTGTGCATGCACGCCTTGTATTTCTTTGTGATTAGCATGCTGGTGATCAGTCCGTGGCTCTATAGAAACTATAAAGAGTTTGGCGTATGGGGATTAAGTGCGCAGGCCTCGTTTAATCTCTACCAGTATCTTATGCCCACAGTTCTTGCCATAGATAACGGCACTGATTTTGCGACTGAACACAGTGCTCTGACGTTTCGGAACAATCTAACCGGAAGCGATATCACGCTTGCAACTGAAGATTATTATATTGAAAAAGCCCTTTCGACTATTTCTTTGCACAAAACCGCATTGGTAAAATCTGTTGGCATCAGTATGATGACGTTCTTTACGCATGACGGCATGCTGACTGTTTTAGGCTATGCAGGGGTGCGCGTGCCCAACCTTTTGGATAAGCCTGCACTTACGATTCTCTTTACCGAGCCGGTGAGGCTTGCAGGCATCATTTCCGCGTATATAGCTTCTCCGGCCATTCTCGTTTTGCTTGGGCGTTTGTTTTGGATTGCAATGACACTTTTATTTCTTGTTGGCGGGATACGATATCTTTGGAAAGGAAAGGTGTCCTCGTACGCACTTATAGCTCTTTTCATTGTCGCGTATTTTGCCTTCCTGACCACCGTGAATGGGTTTGGAATGAATGCTCGATTCAGGGTTCCCGTGAATGTCTTTATATTTACGTTCGCCGTGTACAGTTTATCTGCGTTGTGGCATTCTGTACGGACATTTATTCGAGTTCAGACTTCACCCCATGCCTAAACTTTCTATTATCATTCCGATTTATAACGAAGAGCGGACATTGCCTGAATTATTACAGAAGGTGATTGGACTTAAGATTCCAAATTGGCAGATAGAAATTATTGCGGTTGACGATGCCTCAAAAGATACAACCCCTGACATTTTGGCGCAGCATCAAGGCAAGATTACGGTCATTCGGAATACAGAAAATGCAGGAAAGGGGAGTGCAGTGAAGAAGGGTCTTACTGTTGCGACTGGAGATTTTCTCATTATTCAAGATGCGGATCTTGAATACGAGCCTCGCGAGATTCCCGCACTGCTCAATCAAGCAGTGGATGAGAAGACACTGGTATACGGTTCTCGCAATCTCCATCATGAAAAGCGCCGAGGGTTTTTTGTCCAGCGTGCAGGCGTATGGGTGATCACCAAACTTATCAATACGCTCTATTTTGTTACGTTAACCGACGTATGGACGGGGTATAAACTTTTTCCCGCGCAGGCAAAGAATCTTTTTGTCGCAGGCAAATTTGAATCAGAACTGATATTTACTGTCCGCGCGATTCGATCAGGTTTCCGGATTGTGGAGCATCCCATTTCACATACACCCCGCAGTGTCGAAGAGGGGAAGAAGATACGTTATCGGGACGGCATACAGGCGATTATTGAAATTCTGAAAGATCGGTTCGGGAATTTGCGGAAAACTGCGGCCACCGAGGTGAAAGATACGAAGAATTTGATTGTCGATCCAGAAGAGCATTTTCCCTTGAAGCGAGAAGGAAATTTTCTTATCGCGCGGAATGGAAAAAAGTATTCGATTGATGACGTGTCGAGACCATTTCTGATGTCAGAAAAACTCGTCGCTGATTTTCGCGAAGAACATGAAAGCGGTATTAACTGGCTTAAGTCGTTTCTCAAACAATTTCCCCGTCTCTATTACGCTGTGTGGCATTTTGCGTGTCCGGTATTGATGCTCGTCAATGGCCCGCGTAGAATCAGAAAATATATTCCGTCAGGAACACTTATTGTTGATGTCGGATCAGGTCCCGAGCGATTGGGCGCAGAATTCGTGAACGTAGATATTTTTCCGTTTCCCGAAGTAGACATTGTTGCCGATGCTGCCGCACTCCCATTTGCAGATGGATCGATACCCGCCGTTGTTTCTGAATCGGTTTTAGAACACGTTGCTGACCCCAACACAGTGGTATCTGAAATGGTGCGTATACTAAAGAAAGGAGGGTATCTCTATACAAGCGCACCATTTATTCATCCATATCACGCTTCTCCTGATGATTTCAATCGTTGGACGATAAGCGGGCTCAAACATTTATTTAAAGATATGGAAATTGTCGAGAGTGGTGTGCGGTCAGGGCCGTTAAGTGCACTCATCATGTTTCTTGCGTATTGGTTTGGGGTGATTCTTTCTTTCGGATCGCGCAAGGCCGCCCCCTTTATTACGCACTTGTTGATGGTGGTGATGGGTCCACTTAAATTCTTAGACTTTCTTTTTTACTGGATGCCAGGCGCGGATGCAGTCGCGACGCATCTCTACGTGATAGCAAAGAAAGTGCGTTAAAAGGGGATCATAAGATTGCGTGTTTCGTCCTATTGTATAGACTGATTGCATACATATGAAACTTCTTTTTATTACCCAGAAGATAGATGCAAATAATACCGTGTTAGGGTTTGTGCACGGCTGGCTTGCTGAATTTGCCAAGCGATTTTCCCATATCAGCGTGATTTGCCTTGAAAAAGGGGAATATCATTTGCCCGCCAATGTTTCTGTTTTTTCGCTTGGAAAAGAAGGGGGAAGATCACAAGTGAAGTATCTGAAGAATTTTGTACGATATATCGTACAAAATCGAAGAGAGTATGATGTGGTGTTGGTGCACATGAATCAAGAATATATCTTGCTCGGGGGATTGATCTGGAAGATTTTGGGCAAGCCTATTTTTATGTGGCGCAATCACTATGCAGGATCTTGGCTGACTAGAATTGCTGTGGCATTTTGCACAGAAGTTTTCTGCACATCGAAATTTTCTTATACTGCAAAATTCAGAAAAACAGTGGTTATGCCTGTTGGGGTAGATATCACGCTCTTTCGGCCGGTTGCTAATGTTTCTCGAATTCCCAATTCCATTCTTTTTTATGCTCGTATTTCCCCTGCCAAACGACCGAATATTCTACTTGAGGCACTCGCGCTGCTCTCAAGTGATAATGTACAATTCTCCGCAAGTTTCTACGGCTCTCCGCTTCCGCAAGATACAGGTTTCTTTGAACAGCTGAAAAAGAAAGTACAAGATAAAGGACTTGCGCAAAAAGTGCGTTTTGTTGCTGGCGTACCGCATGCAGAAGGCCCCCGCGTTTTTTCGGCGCATGAGATATTTGTGAACCTCTCTCCTTCAGGAATGTATGACAAGACGCTTTTTGAAGCGGCAGGGTGCGAATGTCTGGTGGTTGCATCAAGCTTGGATTTCAAACAGTTGGCTGGCGAGCGATTTTCATTCCCGCAGGATGATGCGGAGGAATTGGCTGGAAAATTAAAACATCTTCTTTCACTATCTAATGCGGCCAAACAAGAGCTAGGAAGGGAATTGCGAATACTTGCAGTCGAACAGCACAGTCTTGAGATGCTTGGTAAACGGCTCTATAAAGAACTCACCAAATAGGGATAGAAAGACGGCTTGACGTCACCTTTTTTCAATTGTACTATCTTTCTTGGAACATAAGGTTGCTAGTGGGTATATCCCATGCCTGCGTTCCTCAACATCCAACGCCTATATGGCAAAGGAGGTCAGATGCAGTTAAAAACGTACGATGGTCTTGCAGTCCAGTACCCTTGGCTTGAGCCACTCATACTGCTCAATTTACAGGGAGTTCTTGGCGACAGGACACTGAGAGAGATTGTTCGATGGAAAGTGGGTTTCGTGCTCATCCGTCCGGATTTTTTCAGCAAGTTGGATCTCAACAGTGCTCCACAATTTCGGAACGAATCTCGTACTCATCAGGAGGTTCATGAACTGTACCAAACCTACGCAAACACACTGTTTTTGGTGTATTTCAGGATTGGCGACAAGGACGCACGCATGGCATATGTTGATGGGAGCGACACTGTCGGTCAGCGCATAGCAAAGATCAAGCAGTGGTTTGTTGGCTGTGCTGCATTTCGCGGAAAACAACTCACGTTTGAGCGTGTGGTCAAAGTGGGAAAAGACGGTAACTCGCATTCTGGACTCAATAAGGCGATTTTCGATATCTATCCGTTTCCACCTGATATCGCGCATGTGGGACACCCGCTCACGGAACCTGTCCTCCGGACGAACCCACATGCGTTTGCGGCTTTCCGTGAATTCGTCAATCGTTCCGCAGTTTCAGCGACTGCCCCGAGGGCATGATTGGGTTAACCCGAAGAAGTTTTCAGAGACCGAGGACAAACGTCCTCGGTTTTCGTTTGTTTGTTTGCAGGTTGTAATAAAGAGAGGCCTAGTTTAGGATTAAAGCGTGCCAAACAAAATTTTATGTACGGTTGCGGTGTTGACGAAAAACAGCGCAGAGACACTGGCGCGCGCATTGGAATCGGCAAAAGAGTTTGCCGAGATTATTGTCTGCGACGGTGGTTCGACTGATCGGACGCTCGATATCGCGCGCGCCTACGGCGCGCGTATCATTCCCCAAGACCCTGTGTTTAAAGACGCAGAGGGGAGAATTAAAGATTTTGCGGGGGTACGTAATCAGACACTACACGTTTCAACGCAGGATTGGTTTTTCTATCTTGATTCGGATGAAGTTTTAACACGAGCATTGGTCTCTGAAATCAGAGAAATCGCGGCCGGCAAGCCGGCCGCCGTTTGGGTTGATAGGAAATATGAAATAGATGGGGAGGTGATTGAGCGTGCGGCAACCTATCCAACTCGCCAGATGCGTCTTTTTCACAAAAGTGCAGTAACAGAATTCATAAAACCGATTCATGAGCGGATTAATCCGAAAACCGATGTGGTGATTGTAACGACTAAAAATTTCATGTTAGTGCCCGTTTCATCTGACCCACGTGTTTGGCGGGAGAAATGGAAACACTATATCGAGCTTGAAGTTTTCCGCCGAGGCAAAATCTCTGTCTGGCAGTGGCTCGGTGTATGTCTTGAAAATCTAAAAATTTCCATCCTATTCGCCATTCGCTTTCTTCGCTACTCACTATTTTCTCGCGGTTCAAAAATGCCTCTTTCCCTCGAATGGGAACGCCACGTGTATCATTTTAATTTATGCCGAGCGTTATTGACGAGCACCATCTAGAGTGTTAATTTTGTTCTGAAAGAACCTCAAACCAAAGGCAGATCTTATGACCGAACCAACAAAGTTGGACCATAAACGGTTGCTTGGATTCCGTGCCGTACTTCGACCAGTCCTTCCCATTGAACTCAATTTCGCGGAAGAGGTGGAGGGTAGATATCTCTTTCTCACTTATTACGGCGAGCATTTTCACGATGTACTCGAGTTTAGTGGCCGTCCTCCACGAGAAGACAGAGGAGTGACAGACACCCCTCGTGTTGGTCGATATGATATCGGCGACCGGGAGAGCTCGTCATTTTCTGACGGAGAACTCCAAGAACTTTATGCATGGGTTGCTAAAACGGTAGCTGCGACGCAAGCTCAAGTGGAAGCCGCGAAGGCAATCGTACGAGCTCGTGTTGCTGAAGGGGAACGGAATCGACAGGCGGAAGCTTGTGAACTCTGCAAAGACATGAACTCGAACCCCCCACGAATGCCACACGGGAGCGATTCTCCATTCACTTGCACGTGCGGTATCCGCTATGTGTATGATGATCGATTACGGTATTGGTACCGAGAGACTCAGGCACAGTCAGACCACAAGCACGAGGATATGCTCTTCGTTCTCCAATACGGCGAACCCAATCACTGCGGGTGAGTTGATAGGTCTTTCGCAGGCCGCGCATTTCCATGCGCGGCCTCTCCTTTTTTACACAAGTTAGATGGTACAATAAAATATATGATCTCCACTACCGGCCTTATCTTCGAATTGATTACGACATTAGTTAATGTATTTTTGTTAGATATGAATTATGGTGGAAGAACTTTCTGAACAACCCAAGATAGTTATTTCGACTCCTTCAGCTGAGGACGCTGTGGGTATACAGAATGTCTTTTATCAGACATGGCTTGATACGTATCCGAATGAGGAAGTAGGCATTACAAGAGATGATGTTGAGGATCGTTTTAAGGATTCCTTTTCGGCCGAAATTCTTCAACAGCGGACAGAAAACTTACTTAATCCGCCTTCCGGTCAAAAATTTTTAGTCGCAAAAGTTGGTTCAGAAGTGGTGGGAGTGTGTCGTGTACAAAGAGGAAACAACTCCCATGAATTACAAGGATTATATGTGCTTCCTGAATATCAAGGTCAGGGAGTGGGGAAATTATTGTGGCAAGAAGCGTTGGAATTTCTTGGCACAGACAAAGATATTTTCGTACGAGCGGCCTCTTATAACAAACAGGCGATCTCGTTTTATGAGAAGTTGGGATTTAAAAGTACTGGTAGGCAGTTTAGTGAAGAGCGTTTCAAAATGAAGAGCGGTAACATCATTCCCGAGATAGAGATGGTACTCAAAGCCTCTGAAATCAATTAATTCTTTACACAGTTAATTTATACAGAAAAGAAACCGCCGCCCCCGCAGGATGCGAGGGGCGGCGTCGGTGTCACTTAGAAAGAATCTCGAAAGGACCAAACGAGAGATATTGATCAACACGATTTGCTAACTCCTTCTGCACTCTCTTGAGCGCGGGGAGTTTCCGGTGAGAACATTCAAGTTCTAGGGCAAAGCGGTAAGTCCGATTGCCCGCGTATACGGAGTGTATGTGTTCTAGGCTTACCCTTTCGCGCTCAAATAGTCTTAGTACTTTCACCAGAGCTCCCGAACGATGGGGAATGGAAAAGACGATAAGCATTCGATTTTCCTTCCCAATTTGCACTCGGTGGCTTTTTGGTGCGATGAGGAAGAATGTGGTAACCGCTTTCACATCCTCAAATGCTTCATTAGGCACTTCCAGATTGTATTTGATTGAAGCAGATTTTGGTCCCAGTGCAGCAGAGAATGCATGTTCAGTGCTTTCTGCAACCAATCGCGCCGCTTCTCCGTTGGTTCTGACGTGCAGTGTAGGCAGGGAAGTTGCAGCGACTCGTCTTCTGCATGCCCCGAACGATTTGGGATGAGCGATAATTTCTCGCACCTCTCTGATGGATACTCCTTTCCGAACCATCAGACAGAAGTGGATTGTTAGGCGGATTGCTCCCACCACATGCAGGGGGCACGATTCGTTTCTCCCATACTCTGGGAGCAGATCAATGAACGATTCAAGTGGTTCTGCCACTCTGCCTTCTGCGAGTGTTTCCATGGCGATGGAGCCGTAACCGCCATGCGCACAGATGTGTTTTAGGATAGCTCTGTTTTCGGCGGCGGGTACATAGTTTGCGCCTGCACCACTTTCGATTGCTGGTGGAGTTCCGTAGACGCTTGCAAGCACATTGTAAGCATCGTGTGAGAAGGTTGCACCAAAGGGTTCTAAGAAGGTTATGTTTTTCATCTGTTTGTGTCCTTTCATGTATGGGGTTGTCGAGGAACTAATATCAAAACAAAGCCGCCGCCCGAAGGGGCGGCGGCGTATTTGTCTTGAGATTTTATATACGCTAATTCACCCTTCGGCTGTCCGAATTCTCAAAAGAGAAGCTAAAGAATGAATGTATACGTACCATGGCGAGATTATATAGCAAATGCCCCAATATAGGCAACTTTGTATTGTAAGGTTTGACCGTGCAGGATTAGACTGGCGGAGGGGAAGGAGGGGTGGTACAATACTCTCGTTACTAAATAACTATATATATGGCGAAAGAAAACTCTGCATTTATGAAGCCGTTGACCGTTAGTGCCGATTTGGCAGCTGTGGTTGGGGCCGGACCAATGCCTCGATCAGAAGTCGTTAAGAAGCTCTGGGTCTATATCAAAGGAAAGAACTTGCAAGACCCAACAAACAAGCGCAATATCATTGCCGATGAAGCTTTGAAGAAAGTATTTGGAGGCAAGGCAGTGGTGAACATGTTTGAGATGACGAAACTCGTCTCAAAGCACCTCTCATAGCCGTTTAAGTGTTTCTCTAATATATCTAGCAAAATCCCCGCCTAAAGGCGGGGCTTTTGTGCTCTATGAATTTTGCTATACTTGTTTTATGAACGAACAGAATTTGATTGCGGTGATAGCGGATGAAGTGAAGGGGAAACTTGGTGGAGAGGGGTCTGGCCACGATTGGTGGCACATTTATCGCGTGTGGAAGATGGCACAGCATATTGGAAGAGAAGAGAAGGCAGATATGTTTGTAGTTGAACTTGCTGCGCTTTTGCATGATATTGCCGATTGGAAATTTCACGGAGGTGACGACACGGTTGGTCCGCGTGTAGCAGGAGAGATGTTGGTGGCGCATAAGGTGGCACCAGAAATAATTGAGCGCGTACAGAAGATAATCTCTGAAATTAGTTTTAAGGGGGCAGGAGTAAAGACAGAAGCTTCGACTCTTGAAGGAAAAGTGGTACAGGATGCAGATAGATTGGATGCAATCGGTGCCATCGGTATCGCGCGGGCGTTTGCGTATGGCGGTCACAAGGGAAGACTTTTGTATGATCCGGCGGTTAAACCAAGTATGCATAGAACCAAAGAATCATATTCAAAGAGTGAGAATCCAACCATCAATCATTTTTATGAAAAATTGCTTTTGCTCAAAGACCGACTGAATACAAAATCTGCACAAGCTATCGCTTCGAGGCGGCATGAATTTATGGAGGAATATTTGGATCGGTTCTATAAAGAGTGGGACGGGATTTTGTAGAGGTTATAAAAGAAACCGCCACCTGTCCAGTGAGGACGAGGCGGCGTGTTTTGTGGGTCGACATCAGCAGAGGGCGGGGATTTTTTCCACCCACTCCTCCATCGCGGCGCGGCCTTTGATGACCACCGTGGATGGCCAGCCGGCGCAGTCGATCTCATGTTGGATGCTGTCCGAGAGTTCAGCCCAGAGTAATTCGTTGCCATCTTTGACACCGAGTTCATCACGGATTGCGGTCTGTTGTCCACAGACGCGGTCGATAAGATCTCGTATTTGAGGTGTGCTTAGCATATCGGTAAAACGTGGAGGTTTGTTCGGGAGCCAGAAAACATATTGGCATTAAGAAGTGAATATGTCAAACATTTCTTGGAGTTAGAATTTTGCAGGTTTTTGGGATAGAGTATATTTATGGCAGGAGAAATGAAGTATCACTTTGAAAAAGCTTACACGAGAGATGTAAGTCTGATTCTTCAGGAGACTTGGTATTACGGTCAACAACACGGACTTGATGTATTCTTGGAAAAGAAGAATCCCTGCGCTCCTTTCAATGTGTATTACATGAACGAAGGTGCCATAGAGGTATGGGAAAATGTCGAAGCACTTCAATGGTTAAAAGACTCTCTATTAGAAAAGAATACCAGCGACCCAGACTTTTTAGATCGTTCAATTGCTTGGTACAAAAACTTAATTAAACCACTTGAGTTTGGCTGGAAAGAGAAAGAACTATCATCTCTGCAGGAGCTTCAGGCTTTCATTGCCGCTGCATTTTTAGCAGATGCGGCGTTTCTCGTTTTTTACTATTCTGCTGTTGATGAACGGACGCCACGGAAATTGAGGGAAAAAGCATTAAAAGTTCGAGATCGAGACACATTTTTTGAGGACTCAGACAAAACGATTCGTAATACGTTAGTCTCATTGTACCCACAGGTCAGTGGATGTGAGACAACCATACTCAGTAAGGAAATTACTGCCGTACCTGCGATTCTTGAACTGCAGGCGAGGTTGCAGGCGTCAGTATTGATACCAGAAAGTTACTATGAAAAGATTAGGTTAGAGAAGTTTGAACAACAGCACCCGCAGTACCTTTTCAGACATGAAAATATTCCCACATCTTTTGTTGAAGAAATTTCAGGGAATGTTGCGTATAAAGGTAAAGCAAAAGGTCGTGTTAGAATTTTACGACGCAAAAGTGAGATACAAACTCTTCAAGAAGGGGAAATACTACTTTCTCCAATGACGACTCCTGATTATATTCCAGCAATGCAAAAAGCTTCTGCATTTGTCACTGATGAGGGAGGCATCACCTGTCATGCCGCCATAGTAGCTCGTGAAATGAAAAAACCGTGCGTGATCGGCACCAAAATCGCCACAAAGGTTTTCAAAGACGGCGACATGCTTGAAGTCGACGCCGACAAGGGGGTGGTGCGGAGGATTCCCCAGTAGCCCCCTTCCAATTTTTGCGGTACACTATTTCTCGTTATGAATCGAGTTTTTATTTCGTTAACAATCGTTGTCCTCGTTGTCGGAGGATATTTTTTCTTTACTCATAATAAGGGAGGGCAGGATTCTTTTGCGCCGTTTGTGCTAGATCAAGAGCAGGCAACCGCGGCTGTAGAGAATTCAGAGATTCCTACACAAATATCAAAACCTATGCGTGCAATTTTTGAGACCAATAAAGGGAAGTTTGAGATTGAGCTATTTGCTGAAGCTACGCCCAATACGGTGAATAATTTTGTAAAACTTGCAGAGTCTGGATTTTATAACGGCACTCGTTTTCATCGAGTGATTAAAGGATTTATGATTCAGGGAGGTGATCCGTTGAGCAAAGATCTATCAATGCAGGAGAGGTGGGGTACGGGTGGTCCGGGGTATAAGTTTGCTGATGAAATTTCCAACAACAATCAAAATATAGCTGGTACCATCTCTATGGCAAATGCTGGTCCCGATACCAATGGCAGTCAATTTTTCATTAACACCGTTGATAATAGCTACTTGGATTCCAAACACACGGTCTTTGGAAAAGTAATTTCAGGCATTGATGTGGTTCAAAAAATTGAGAATGTTCCGACAGCTGAAGCCAATCGTCCAGTTGATGAGGTGGTGGTGCAGAAAGTGACGATTCAATAAGATACCTCAAAAAAGAAACCGCCGCTTGTCCCTGAAGGGACGAGGCGGCGGGGGGTTGCTGTAGGTTCAATACTTGAGCACCGTTGTTGGGCAATGGGGTAGAGTGATAAAAACCCTCTCCGGTTCATTGGAAGGCCGAACCTCAATGTGGCCAACAACCTGTGCTGGGACTCTGTACCCAAACGAGACGTCAATGCAGTCTTGCGCTATTTTCGCATCAGGCACAATGAATTCCATTCGGTGTCCCATGTTGAAGACTTTGTACATCTCCCACCACGTGAGTCCTGACACCTTTTGAATTGTTTCGAACAGGCGAGGAACAGGAGACATGGTGTGTTTAACGTAGCGGTTGTGTGCTGGTCCAAACTTTCCGATTTTGGTTTGCCCGCCACCGGAGCAGTGGATAATTCCCTTGATGTGTTTGCGTCCAACTGTGCGGAGAATGTCTTTCACGATGGGCAGGTAGGTGCGCGTCGGTGAAGTGAGTGCTTCCGCAATGGTGAAGCGTGTTTCAGGCAACTGGTTTTCGAATTTGAACGGCCCGCGGTATGCGAGACCTTTTCTCATTTGCGGTGCGTGCGAATCACGGATACTCCGATACAGTGGTCGGAGGAGATCGTGTCGTGCATTGGTAAGACCGTTTGCGCCGATGCCGGAATTGCTTCCTTTTTCCCACTCCGCTGTCCCAGTGGAACTGAGACCAATAATGTAATCCCCGGGTTCCATGCGGCCCGCGTCGATGATGTGGCTTCGCTTCATACGAACCGCAAGACTTGAGCCGACGTCGAGTGTTCGCACAATATCGGGAACATCGGCAGTTTCTCCGCCCGCGAAGACACATTTGATTTGCAAGCTCGCGAGCATGTCGCAGAACTCTTGTGCTCCGGCGATCACCGCTTCAAGAACTTCCGCAGGGACGACGAAGCTGTTGCGACCGACCGTCTGATTGACGAGGAAGTTGTCCACCGCACCAACACAGGCGACATCGTCAGTGTTCATGACGAGTGCCGCGATGGATGCAGATTTTACCGCTTCAAGATTGCCGGTGGTTTTCCACACAAGCCAGACGAGACCCGCAAGTGTGCCCGCCGTGTCTGCGTGCAAGATGTTGCAGTGGTTGGGGCTTCCCGCAAGTACGTCAGGAAGAATCTTGCAGAAGGCGGTGGGGAAGAGACCTTGGCTCAGTTTTGCAACTGCCTTGTGCACGTCCGCTTTGTCAGGCGACACACCACGCTCTGCATAGACCGTCCATTTGTTTGTTTTCATTCGGTAAGGGATTCGGTGTTGACTGGCCGTTTCAAACGGCTTTTTCTAATTCAGATACTAGTCATTTTTGTACTTTTGTCCATCAATAAAAAAGAAACCGCCGCTTGTCCCTGAAGGGACGAGGCGGCGGGGGGTTGAACTCGGTGTCAGGTCACCAAGAAATCTCGGAGTTTCTGGAATGCGCCATTCCTGAAATCATCAAGGATGAGATGTGCGCCAGCGTCGCGGAGCATGTCAGGCGTCACTAGTTTGGCAACGGTGACACCGACCGCGATCTTTTCTTGGACTTGCACAGCGGGGTGGCAGAGAGCTTGCATGTCCGCAGGTGTGTCGCCAAAGTACACGAGTGCATGCGGACGAAGTGTTTGCGCAATCCATGCAAGGGCTTCGACCTTGCTTGCCTTGTCTCCCTGAAAGAACGAATAACTCATGTCGAAGCGGTTAAGGAGCTTCAATGCCTCCAACGCGCGAATCTGGATGCATTTATCGCCGGCGGTAACAATCGCGGGACGCCACGTGGCGAATCGACGTGTGTCACCGACATGTTCGATGAACGCATCAACCCCGTCGAATTTTTCGGCTTTGATGGGTCCTCGCACGCGAAGCGCTTCAGTATTGAACCGATCGAGAAATGTCGGGAAGGTAAGTGCGTCTTCAGGAATCTGGGCCTCCTGCAATCGCACACTCAATGTGTCTCTCAAATTTCGACTGGTGAAGTGTGTGTCGAGTGTTCCGTCAACGTGTCGAGTGTAGAGAAGCGGGACGCCAAATAGTGCCAGACTTGTCTCTTTGAAAATGCGATCCCACGTGTCGTGGTTTCTGAACACGGTGTTGTCGAGATCGAACGCAAACAGAATGTCCTTGTGTGCAGACATGATCAGCCTTTCGTAACGGGGTTTATTGTTCTGGAAGCATTCTGCCCTATTCGCCAGCATTTTTCAAATAAGAGATAGCACGTAGAAAAGATTCATATTTTCGTGTAGGCTAGAGAAGTTATATGAAGCGGATTATTGATTTGAAGCGCGAATTGACCGATGCACTGCGCGTCGGTTGGTTTTTAGGTGTGCGGCAGATACGCCGTTCAAGCAAAGGAACTACCACGCTGATTATCTCTATCATGGTGCTGACTTTTCTCAATCTTGTGGTTGTTTCAGGACTTCTCTTGGGTCTTATTTCCGGATCGTTTGAAGCATTCAAGCAGAGTTATTCAGGAGAGATGATTATTACCACTGCACCGCAACTTGATCATATCGAGCATTCCGCAGATCTTATCTCGTTTTTACGTAGTCATCCGCGTGTGACAGCTCTTTCTGCACGACATGTGGCTGGAGCAGAAATCCTCGGCACGCTCACCGATCTCCCCGGAAAAAATGAACAGCCAAACAAAATCAGCATGCAGGTCGTGGGAATTGAGCCGGTAGAGGAAGAAATAGTGACTCGCTTCTCTCGTTTTGTAGTTGAAGGCGAGATGCTTGATGAAAACGAGGATGGTTACATGCTTATCGGTGCCAACATGATCAAGGAATATTCCTCTTTTGCTGATGCAAATATCCCCGGTATAACTCTTTTGACCAACGTGCGCGTGGGGACTCGTGTTCGTGTGTCGCTTGCCTCTGCTGATGGTCCTGTTCGGAAAGATTTTATTGTAAAGGGAATTGTGAAGAGCAAAGTTGATCAAATTTCAACGCGTGCGTTTATAAATGATCGGGAACTTAAACGTATGATTCCGGTCAACAAAGAGGAGGTGCAGGAGATTGCGGTGAAGACAGACGACTCGTTTGCTTCAACACTAGTTGCAGAGACCACCGCGTTTACTGGTCCGGATGTGGCGCGCATACAAACAAGCGCAGAAGCAATTCCGTCCTTTCTTCGTGACATTGAGATGACCATGGGAATTCTTGGTAACGCACTTTCGTCATTTGCACTCATTGTCGCCTCGATCACAATTTTTATTGTTGTGTTTATCAATGCAGTCACGAAACGCAAGTTTATCGGCATTATGAAAGGTATCGGCATCAGCCCGCTCGCGATTGAGATCTCCTATATTTTTCAAGCCTTATTCTATGGAATAGTTGGGTCTGTCGTTGGTTTAGTCCTCGTATTTGCCTTCCTGAAGCCCTATTTTGACGCATATCCAATCAATTTCCCGTTCTCTGATGGAATCCTTGTGGCGACCTACGGAAGCGCGTTTTTGCGCGTTGCCATCCTTTTGGTAGTTACCCTGCTTGCCGGCTATGTGCCGGCAAAATTGATTGTTCGGAAGAATACACTTGATTCAATATTGGGACGCTAATCTTCCCGAACATACATGATAAAAGCATCGCAATTAGTAAAAAGTTTCGGGAAAGGTGATTTGGAAATTACTGTCCTCAAAGAGATCAGCCTTGAAATTAATTCTGGAGAGTTCGTGGCAATTATTGGGCCGTCGGGAGCAGGAAAGTCAACGCTTTTGTATCAGTTGTCGCTTCTAGATGTTCCCACTGCAGGGGATGTTTTTCTGGACGGCATACGGACTGCCGATTTAAATGAACGCCAGAAAACAGAATTCCGCCTCAAAGAACTTGGATATGTGTTTCAGGATTACGCACTGCTTCCGGAACTGAATGCGCTTGAAAATGTGGCACTTCCGATGCTGATGCAGGGAATGTCAAAAATGCTTGCCTTTAAAAAGGCAGAAGAAGCGCTTGCGCGTGTGAATCTCTCTGACAAGATGCAGAATTTGCCAAGCGCACTTTCGGGGGGTCAGCAGCAGCGAGTTTCGATTGCTCGCGCGATTGTGCATCACCCGCATATTTTATTTGCTGACGAACCGACAGCAAACCTAGATTCAACCAGCGCGCGGCCGGTCATTGATACGTTTTTGCAATTACACAAAGAAGGGCAGACGATCGTCATGGTGACGCATGAAGAGGAATATGCGAAGATGGCCGGCCGCCTGATTTCACTCAAAGATGGCAAGATTGTATCGGATCAGAAGCAAGATTAAGCCAGCGAGAGATACTTTTTTGCAATTTCAGGGAGTCTCTTTTTAATATCAGGAAGCAAAGAGGTCTTCTTTGAGCTGGCGAAGACGGTGACGCGCCGAGCTCGGTTTGCTTTGCAAAGTGTTTCGTCGAGTTCTTTCTTTGAACAAATTTTAAATGAGTGTTTGAGCGATTTTCCGATTTGTGCAGGACTGACCGTTCCTTTGTTGATCAGATGAAAGATACCCTGCGCTCTTTTGTCGATCAGTTTCTTAAGTGCGGGAAGCATATCCTCGATCACGGTCACAGATTCCTGCTGGTTGCTTAATACTTCGTATGAGCGAATTTTTGTGACGGTATTGCGGGGATGGGGAGTTTCTGACAGTGGTAGACGAATTCTTACGATCAGCGTTTGTGGATACGCTTCTTGTATCAATTTCTCCGCCAAGACTTTTGTTTCCGAATAGAAACAGCGCGGTTTTGGTTCTGAATCCTCATATTTTATATCGCGCGTGTTTTTACTTTCAAATATGCAGGCTGAAGAAATAAATACGTATGTTATGTTTCGTTTCTGGCATTGCTTTGCAAGTTCTGTAGCAACAATCGCATTAGATTGCAGAGCTTCTTGTTTGTGATTTTCACACCAGTCTATGTTTGTTTTGGCGATTGCATTTATAACGACATTAACTCCCTTCCAAAGGGATTCCGGAAGTTCGCTGCCGGTTTCGAGATGCATATCAGATGTTTGTGCAGAAAAGAACTTCGCAATCTCTGTTCCGATCCAGCCGTTTCCCAATACCAGTATTTTTCTCGGGGGATTAGTCATGTCGCTTTGATTCCTTTTTTTTGGTTTTTTGCCGTGCGATGAGAGTACTGATGGCAAAGAGCGATTCAACCGTACCTGCATCTGACCAGAACCCTTTGATAAATTCAAAATGCAATTGTCCTCGTTTGAGAAAGAGATTATTCACATCAGTAATTTCAAGCTCTCCGCGCCCAGACGGTTTCAATTTTCTGATCGCCGCGAATACTGAATGGTCATACAGATAGAATCCTACTTGGGCGAAGTCTGACTTCGGATTTTTGGGCTTCTCCTCGATTTTCAGTATTTTTGTCTTGTCTGTGTTGAAGACTGGAACACCAAACCGCCGAGGGTTTTTAACTTGTTTGAAAAAGGCCTTTGCACCGTCTTCAAATTTTTGAATTGCCTGTTTAAAATCATATTGGAAGATGTTATCTCCCAGAATCGCAGCGATACTGTCTTTGTCCGAGAAATCCTCGGCGTAGGAGAGCGCGTCTGCAATTCCGCCGTTATCTCTGTCTTGCAGGGCGTATGAGAGCTTGACTCCGTATTCTTTTCCGGAACCCAAGAAATTCATAAAATGTCCGGCATGTTCGCGTCCGCAGACGATCAGGATTTCCTCAAGTCCTGATTTTTTGAGCGTGTCTATCGCATAGAGAATCATCGGCCGGTCATAGATTGGCAGGAGATGCTTATTGGTGATTTTTGTCAGCGGGTGAAGCCGTGTGCCGAGGCCTCCCGCGAGTATGACGCCTTTCATATTATTTCTTTGTTTTGATATGAGGATTGAACGACCCTGTTTTTACTCGTATATCTTTTATCCACTTTTCGTGGCCTATGTACCATTCGAGCGTGAGTTCAAACGCTTGTGAAAAAGTATATGCTGGTTTCCATCCCAATTCGGCTTTTATTTTTGCGGGATCAATCGCGTAGCGGCGATCGTGCCCCGGACGATCGGTTACGAATTCGATATCCGAGCGGGTCCTTCCGAATTTCTTGAGAATCTTGGCAGCAATATCGAGATTGCTCATTTCTTGATCGGCGCCGATGTTATATGTCTGTCCAGAAACTCCTTTTGAGAGACAGAGTATCAGTGCGGCACAATGATCTTCGACAAAAATCCAATCGCGGACATTTTTCCCGTCGCCATAGACTGGAAGTTTTTTGTGCTCCAGCATTCTTGTAATAAAGAAGGGAATTAGTTTTTCGGGATATTGATATGGTCCATAATTGTTGGAACAGTGCGTGACTACCACGGGAACTTTCCACGTATTGAAGTAGGCATGACAGAGATGGTCTCCGGCAGCTTTAGTGGCGGCGTACGGAACATTTGGCGCAAATGCAGTGGTCTCGCGGAACTTATCTTTTGAGTCGAGCGGGAGGCTTCCATAGACTTCATCGGTCGAAACCTGCACGTATTTTTTGACTGTCGGGGCAGTTTTGATTGCTTCGAGTATATTAAATACGCCAAGCACATTTGTGGAGATAAATTCCTTTGCGCCTACATGGATACTGCGGTCTACGTGCGTCTCTGCGGCAAAGTTTATGACATAGGAGGGCTTGTATGTTTTGAATGTTTCGTCAACGAGCCGCTTGTCGGCGATATCGCCCCGCACGAATACATACCCTTTTTTATTTTTCAGGTCAGTAAGATTCTGAAGGTTTCCAGAATAAGTGAGTTTGTCAAAATTAACGATTCGGGCTGTGGGGGATTCAGTTGCAATTTTGCGGATGAAATTAGAACCGATAAAGCCGGCTCCACCGAATACTAGTATGGTTTTATTCTGAAATTCCTTCATGAAGGCAGTGGTCTATGTGCCGAGTTATGATTGCACTCGTTGGATGGTAAGTCAAGAAAAAAGTAGCGTCGGTTATGATTTTACGATACAGTGGTGCTGTCACTTATTTCAGTGTTTCTATGGAGAAATCAAAGGTAATTGTGGTATTGCCGGCCTATAATGCGGCCGCAACCCTCGAAAAGACGATACGAGACGTTCCGGAAGATTCGGTTCATGAATTTATCTTGGTTGACGATGTCAGTCGAGATGACACGATGTTTGTTGCGCAGGAACTCAAGAAAAAAATATCCAAGCCATTTACGATTTACCGGCATGATAGAAATCTGGGGTATGGAGGCAATCAGAAGACGTGCTATCGATTAGCTCTTGAGCACGGAGCTGATATTGTGGTGATGTTGCATCCGGATTATCAATATGATCCGAAACTCGTAAAGTATTTTGTCGAATTTATCCGCGACGGGTATTTTGATGTGATGCTGGGGAGTCGTATCAGAAGCCGTCAGGAAGCTTTGTCTGGAGGGATGCCTCGGTATAAATATATTGCCAATCGTTTGCTGACGCTCTGGGAGAATGTGATCAGCGGACGTAATCTCTCGGAGTGGCATACGGGCATGCGCGCGTACCGAAAGGAAGTGCTTGCTCAAGTTCCTTACGCCGGTTTTTCCGATGATTTTGTTTTTGATACTCAGATGTTATTCGGCATTATTGAGCGCGGATTTTCTATCGGGGATATTCCAGTGCCTGTGCGCTACTTTAAAGAAGCTTCATCGATTAATCTTTCACGAAGTATTCGCTATGGCCTGACAACTGTTTGGGAATCACTCAAATTTTTGGGGCGCAAATTCACCAAGAAACGAGGTTAACTATGAATGCACAAACTCAACCCTCTTTTGTAGCGTTTTTGCGGAAAAACCGCGTTGTGTTATTTGTCGGTACTTTGGTTTTTCTGTTTGTCATAGGGTATTCGCTTTCAACACTGACGACCAAACCTCGTATTTGGACTGATGAATCGGTAAGCATTGAACTTGCAAAGAATTTTGCGGATGACGGATTTCTTGATGTTGAATTTGCACCCGAGAGGCATACTGGTTTTTCATATCTGTTGCAATCTACTGGGTATCCGGTGACCGTACCGCTTGGGGTTTTGTTTCATCTGTTTGGATTCAGTTTCTCTCTTGCGCGGCTTTACATGCTCGGGTGGATGCTTGTAGTTTTGGTTGCACTATATCTCGTTGGCCGGCGTTTCTTTGATCCGCAATTGGTGTTGTTCTCGCTTTTGCTTGTGGCGACATTTGCGTCGTTTTATGGAAGTGGCCGGACTGTGGTAGGGGAAATCCCGGGATTTTTCTTCTTGCTGATCGGTTTATACTTTCTATTTGAGAAAAAATCATGTGCGGTTGCCGGAATATTTTTAGGACTTGCGGTGGTTACTAAACCGTCAGTGTTCGGGCTATTGCTCCCCGTTCTCTTTATTGTTTTGTTGTTGCGCCCCCGTCGTTTCTTTCCGCGCTTTGTCCAGCTTGCAGTTGGAATGTTGCCCGCGGCATTGCTCTGGTTTCCGTTTGTAGGAGTAAATCCGTTTGCTCCCCAATTCTTCCATACAATTTCGTCTTTTTACCAGAATCCATACGGTTCTGACATTTCGACCAATGTCATTCAGAATGTTTCTGGGTTTTTTTCATCCACCACCCTTTTGTATTTTTTTGTTTTGTTTCTTCTCGTAGTTGTGGCACGTTTCCTATCGCGTCGCGCCCAGATCGCCTCTCTCTATGATTTTGTCATTATCTATAGCGTAATTGCTTTTGCCTATTATCTGCGTAGCCCCGGTTGGCTCCGGTATATCTTAATCGCAGAACTCCTCATTCTTTTTGTGTTGCCTCACGCGATATTTATCACCACACATTTTTTCCAGAAAAAGGTTAAAGTGCTTGGACGTGTCCGCGTGGCGTCTCTTACCGCAGGCATTTTACTGGTGTTTTCGGTAGTACAGGTAGTGCAATTAATTTATTTTTCCGATATCTATACGTCATCAGACGCAATTAAAACAGCTCAAATTCTTGATAATCGATTTGTAGGAAAACGGGTTGCAATAATCAATAACGCTGATTTATACGTTTTGGTTAAAAATCCGCAACGGGAAGGCCTGATAGAAATTGTTGGGATACCGCAGATCGGTATTAATCCGTTGTTGGGAAATATACTGCCTGATGTCGCCGTTTTTATCGGTCGAAGTGATAAGTTTCGCACAGAAGCAAAGACGGTGCTCGATACTCACTATGCGTTTGAGGAACAATTGCACGGATATGATATCTTTACCTTACGCGATGAATAGCAACTTACGCATACTCTATACAGGTATTTATCTGCCGACGTCGGCTCGGGACAAAGTATATATTGACGCGCTGAAAGCGCGCGGGCATGTGTTTGATGAATGCGTTAATCAAGAAAAAGGACTTGCCAAGTATTGGAATCTGCACCGACAGCTGGTACAAAAAGAAAAAGAAACTGATTGTATTTGGGTGGGGTACTTAAGTCCCGCGGCAGTCGTAGTTTCATTTCTTTCCTCGCGCAAAAAGATAATCTACAATGCGCTTGCGTCTGCTTATGAAGCTTATGTGCTTGATCGTGGGATGTATCCGAAATATTCGTTTCGCGCATTTCTTTGGTGGACGGTCGACTTTCTCTCGTTTCAATTAGCCGATGCAGTGTTGGTAGAGAGTCAGGCACAGCTTGAATTTATTGCACGGACTTTTTTTGCACCGCGACGCAAATTACACGTAGTCTATACTGGGGTGAGTGAGTCGCTGTTTCATCCTGATGCAACTGTTACAAAGAAAACGGATTTTACAGTTGCTTTTCGGGGCATACTTATTCCTGCGACAGGAATTGAAGTAGTGCTTGAAGCGGCAAAATTATTAAAAGACGAACAGATACATTTTTGGATTAGTGGGTGGGGACAGTTGCAGGCAAAAGTTTCTGAATATATCACAAGCAATAGCCTCACGAATGTAACACTCAATACGCTTTTTCTTGAACCGGATGATTTGAGAACGCGCATGCTCTCCGCTCATATTTTGCTCGGACAATTTAGTTCCAATTCACGACTTGATCGGACAATTCAGCATAAGACCAGTGAAGCACTCGCGCTTGGGATGCCGTATATCACACGAGATTCAGTAAGTAACCGTGAGATTTTAAGAGACAAAGAGAATGTTCTCTTTGTTACACCGAGCGACCCCATCGATTTAAAAGAGAAAATTTTGTTGCTTCAATCGGATATCGCATTACGTGAAAGACTCGGTGCGGCTGCGCGGGTAACGTTCATCAACAAGCTTTCGCAGGTAGTCTTAGGTGAGGAGGTGGCAAAAGTGTTATATACTGTTATGCACCATGAACATCGTAAAAACAAAAATTAATCATACCGACGCGCGCGGTTTCATAAAAGATATTTTGACCGGTGTTCCCGTAGATGCGATTACGCTCGTAACTTTTACTAAAGGGGCGGTCCGAGGCAATCACTATCACAATCAGACGGTTCAGCATGACTATATCGTGAAGGGATCAATGATATGCCGTCAGCAAAAGGAAAAGGGAGGGAGTATCGATGAAGCAATATTGGTGGCAGGAGATGTCGTCACGCATCCTGCGGGTACGCGACACGCGTTTAAAGCGCTCGAAGAAGCTGAAATGCTTAGTTGTACCCACGGTCCGCGGCAAGGAGAGAATTTTGAGTCTGATGTGGTGCGCCTGACTGGAGAAGAAAAGCTAATTGACTAGCGAGCGACCTAGATTTCTTACGAGCATAGCGAGTGTAGAAATCGGAAGCGACCTTCATTTTGTTTACAAAATGGGAAGTCCCTTTAGGTGTACTCTTGTGGTGCGCCGACAACAAAAGGTTGAATACTCCGCCCCGTGCGCCGGCAAAAGGACTTGCAAAGCAAATACCTTTTGGTTCAGAACTTGGTTTGGTGTGACTATCCTTTATTGACTAGTTGTCTTTCTTTTCAAATAACATTCCCATGCACATTCCAGCACCCTGCTCGGTGCTGATGGGGTTTCCAATTGAAGGAAATTCAGTAACGAGATCATAGGAAGTTTGTAGATTGCGGACAAACGAGCTTTTGCTGAACAGCCACACAGGGAAGCGTACTCCGGTAAATACCCGATCAGGAATATGTTGCACGGCAACAATATCTTTTTCTTTTTGAGTGAAAGTGGTGCGATCAAAAATAAGCGAGTTGAGATTTGCACTCGTTATTTTATTCAGTATCTCGTGTGGGTTGTGTACGTATTGCAGAGAGCTTGAAAATAATGCGACAGAAGGAGTTTCTTTTTTTAAGCATTCATCGATTGATTTATAAAATGTAAGTTGTTCGTTCGCTAAATTTTGATTTCCCCAATCGACAAAGTTCGGTTGTTCGACGATAGACCATCGTACACGCGAGAGATGTTTGAGAAATGGTTGTACTTGGAAATATGACGTACCCAAAGATCCTCCGAAATCGAGTATATTGAGGGAGTTGTTTGATTTTGATGCGGCAAAAAGCAACGAAGCAATCACCGGCCAAAATTGAGGAGTATCTTTAAAGGTGAGAGAGTCTCGCTCATACGAAGCTTCTCCGCGCATGACTTTCACTCGCGCGTTTTTCACTTTTTCGAATATAGCCACGGCATCATATCCCGTGGCATCTGCTTTGGCATTTTCCCACATCTGGTAGTCACCACGGTATTCCGCTTTGTTTTTTGCGCGATTGACTAGAGAGACTAATAGAGGAGGTGTTATACCCCTCAATATCTTTTTTAGATTTCCCATTATTTCTTTGCTATATCGCGTATTTCTTCCGCTACGCGTTCAATTTGTTCGTCACTGATTGCCAGTCCTGAAGGAAGGTAGAGGCCATGTTTTGACGCGTAATCTGTTTGTGGAAATTTTTCGGTAACAAGGTTTCGGTCAATAAGGAAGGGTTGTTCTTCTGGCGGATAAAAGAAATCTCGCGTATCGATGCCGCGTTCTTTTAATGTTGCACGCAATGCATCTTTGTTCATTCCAAACTTTTGATCATCAATGAGTATCGCGTACATCCAATAGACATTTTTGACTCCAGAGAGCGTGATCGGAAGGCGCAAGCCAGCAATGTTTCCTAAAAGTCCTGCATATTTTTCTGCCATCTTCTCTTTTATCTCGATATATTTTGAAAGGTTAGCAAGTTCTCCGCATCCGACTGCTGCTTGCAGGTTACCCATTCGGTAGTTGTATCCCACATCCGTATGAATAAAACGTTTTTGCGGAGAGTAGCAGAAATCTTTATAGCGGCGCAAGCGATCCGCGTACTCTTCGTTGTTGGTAATAGTCATACCTCCTTCGCCGGTGGTGATGATTTTGTTTGCCATGAAGCTGAATGTGCCGATATCGCCCATGGTCCCACAGAGCTGGCCTTTATATTCACCGCCATGCGCTTCCGCCGCATCCTCCACGATTTTCAATTTGTTTTTTTTGGCGATTGCAAGTATAGGATCCATATCTGCGCTGTGTCCGTAGATATGAACAACGATAATTGCTTTGGTGCGGGAAGAAATTTTTGATTCTATTTGTGTAGGATCAATGTTGTAAGTATCTGGTGTGCAATCGACAAAGACAGGCTTGGCTCCGGTATACATGACTGCAAGCCAGACCGCGGCCATCGTAAATGCAGGAACAATTACTTCGTCTTCCTTTCCAACGTTGAGTGCAGCAAGCGCGAGGTGCAGAGCACTTGTTCCACTTGTGGTAGTGACCGCGTATTTGACCCCGAAGCGTTTTGCATAGTCTTCTTCAAATTGTTTTACAAACGGCCCTTGCGAAGAAAGCCAGCGGCTTTCCATGGCTTGTGCTACGTTTGCTGCCGCTTCCTTTGAGAGAAGCGGTTCGTTAACTGGTACGTTTTCTTTCTTGCTCGAAGTCATTAATAGTTTTCTTTATTGTACGGGCAAAATCGCTCTTCGTCCAAAGTGCGAGTTTCTTGTAGCCGTTTTGCACTAATTGCGCGCGAAGGGAACTATCGTTCCAAAACTGATTGATTTTCTCTGCGATATCTTCCGATTTGTATGGATCCACATAAATTGCTGCATCGCCTCCTTGTTCGGGACACCCATGAGCAGTTGAATAAATTATCGGGCACCCCATAGCCCATGCTTCCACAATTGGGACGTATGTCCACCCGACATACATAGGCATCGCAAGACCACTTGCGAGTTTATAGAGTGCTGACATGTCTTCTATGGGGACATACCCAAGAATTTTTACTTGTCCTTCAAGTCCGCTTGTCTGTACTAGTTCAACCACGCGCTCATATTCTCCCCAGAGTTCTTGCCTTGAGCCGACGAGGATCAAAGGAACAACTACACCTCTGTCTTTGAGGAGCTTAACTGCTTTTACGAGATTAAAGTGATTTTTGTGCGGCCAGAATTGAGCAGGATAGAATAGAAATCTATCAGGCAAGTCGTACTTCTGCTTCACTTCTTTTTTCTCTTCTTCAGAGACCTCGGTTTTTATATACGGAGGAGGAAGCGGAGGAAGGGGAACTATTTTTTTCGGATCAACTCCATAGAGGCGGACAATGTCAGCTTTGCCAACTTCAGAGTCTACATAAATCCGGAAAGCGTTTTTATCCAAATGACTGTAGAGATATTCGCGTTTTGACCATTGTCCAAGTTTAGACATTTCTGGAAATTCAGGAGTCAGTTTGTGGTGGAGATCGTGAATGATGACGACTGACGGAATTTTTGTATAAATAGAAAGTTCCGCCGGGCCATGAAATAACAGCAAATCCAAATTGTGTCCGTCAAAGATTTTCGCACGTTTTTTCGCTTTAAATCTTGCGAGGAAGTTTTCAAGCCAGTAGAGATGGAAGAAGCGGAGTGTTTCAATAACGAAAAGGATCAACTTGCGTTTCAAGAGATAATCAAGACGCATTTTCGGAGCCTGCTTGTTTTGCGTTTGTCCTTCGATACTTGAAAACTTCACTGTGTCTATGATTTTCCAGTTCGGGAGATTTTTGAAGTCGGCATATGGGAAATCAGGGGAAATGTTGAAGAGAACGAACTCATGGTTCGATATTCCGCGGAGTACTTCCAAATGATTGAGCGCAATTTGGTACACGCCTCCCGATTTCTTGAAACATTCAAAATAGAAACCAATTCGCATATAGATGCTGATAGACTAGCACAGTCTTTCGCGTATCAAAAGAGTCGTGAATTCTTGCTATTTGCGGAGTATGCGGTGTTGATATAGACTTTCCTTTATGAAAGATGATTCTAGTCAGGAGATTATTGTTATTGTCGGATTTGGGTGGGTTGGGCAGGCAAACGCCATTGCATTTACGACACTTGGATACCAAGTGTTCTATTACGACATTGTCGAACCACGCAGGCATTACAGCAAAGAGAAATGGGGAAGCGCGTATGAAAAAGTAAAACCGCTTAAAAATCTACTTGAGGCGGACAGCGCCAAGACGTTGTATTTTATTACCGTGGGCGATCGCGTGAGTCCAGATGGGGTTCAGGACATCTCGCTTATTGCCAAAGCAAGCAAACAATTAACGAATATAAAAGGGACGGTTATTTTGCGCTCCACGGTGTTGCCGGAATTACTCCCACAGATTCATTTTGATTTTTATCTTCCAGAATTTCTCCACGAAAAATATGCAATTGAGGAATGTATGAACCCGCATCTTTTTGTGATTGGTGATGCGGGGAAAGGGAAAGATCGTCCAAATTTATTTACTCTGATCGAGAATCGTTCGTATCGAATTTTTTCGGGTACCCCCCGCGAGGCATCATATGTCAAATATCTTTCGAACATTTGGAATGCGCTTCGTATCTCATTTGTAAATGAATTTGGGGATATCGTCAGTGGCGAGAATAAACAAGATGATTCAGCAGATCGAGTCATAGACTTTCTCTTTCAGAAAAAATCCTATGTCAGGTATGGGCGGGAATATGGAGGACATTGTCTTCCGAAAGATGTGCTTGCGTTTTGGAAGGGGCATCTGGGTAAGAATAATACGTCCATCGTCAGAGCTATCCATGATTCAAATGAATTTCACAAGAAGACGAGAGCAGAGAATCTGCCTGAATGGTTTTCAAGTTGGGAACTTGAAGCAGGAAACTCGAAGAAGGGTATCTGGGGGCGTTTTTGGCTTCGTTTGAATAGTTTTGCGTGGATTCGTACGGTGCGCACGAAACTTCACTTTGTTCGCCACTGGATTGAATTATTGGTCCCGAGCCGTGATTTGCCTGCTACCAAGCGTCTTTGGAACCAGCTTGCAATAAAAAATGCACGCTTCTATTCAAACCCGCGCACGATTCATGGGCCGGAGATAGGGGAGTATGAATTTCGCGAAGGGGGGAAGTCAGATTACGATCGTCTTATCAAAAATGATTCTCTGGTGTGGGAGAAGCTCAAAGATCCAAGCAGACTCTCGGTGCTTGATATTGGTGTTGGCGTGGGCCGTGAGGCAGAGTTTATGGCTGATGACTTTGCTGCAGTATACGGTATTGATATTTCAGAAAAGATGATCGAAGCCGCACGGAAGCGAGTGGGGAATCTGGAGAATGTCCATTTGGCTGTCAGCGAAGGAAACACCATTCCTTTTCCAGACGGGAAATTTGATTTTATTTTTTCACATCAGGTGTTTCCTGCGCTTTCAAAAAAGGAATTCATAAAGAGTTATATTGCTGAAATCAAAAGAACTCTGAAGCTAGGGGGTATCGCGAAAATTGAATTGCGCACGGGGCCAACGGGATACAAATGGAAACATAATTACGGCGTTTCTCTCGATGTGGAAGAGGCAAAGGATTTGATTAGAATGTCTGGGTTGAAAATACTTAGTGAAAAGATAGAGAATGTTAGAAGTTTATGGCTAGTTCTTGAGTCTATAAACTAAATCTGTATGAAAAAAGACAATAAGATGAAAAAGATTTTGATCACCGGCGGGGCAGGGTTTATCGGCTTTTTTTTGGCCAAAGAACTTCTTAAGTCTGATCCAAAAGATTTGGAGTTGGTGTTGGTAGATAATTTCAAACGGGGAAGAAAAGACGAAGATTTTGATCTCTTGCTTAAGGACAAACGAGTTACGCTCATCAATGCTGATCTGACCGATCCGGAATCCTATAAACAATTTGGAAATGGGTATACGCATGTGTATCACTTGGCGGCCATGAATGGCACCAAACTTTTCTATGAAATGCCTCACGAGGTATTGCGGATAAACACACTCTCTTTGATTTATATGCTTGAGTGGTTCAGGAAAGAAAATGCGGACGGTAAGTTTTGTTTCACCTCGTCTAACGAAGCATACGCAGGGGGACTCAATTCGTTTGGTGTACTTCCGATTCCGACGCCAGAGAAAGTACCTCTCGTGATTGACGATCCGTATAACTCGCGCTGGTCATATGCTTCGACCAAACTCGTGGGTGAATTATTCGTGATTCATTATGCGAAAGCGTACAATTTTAAGGCGTTACTTGTCCGTCCACACAACTTTTATGGTCCACGAGCAGGATATGGCGGGCATGTGATACCTGATTTCTGTGAGCGAATCCGCGATCAAGTTGATCCATTTCCAATTTACGGCGCTGATGATACGAGAACATTTTGTTTTATTACTGATGCGGTCAGAGCGATGATTATGCTTATGGACTCGCCAAAAACTGATGCACAGCCCATTGAGACGGTGCACATCGGGGATACAGAGGAGATAACCATCAAACAGCTTGCCGATAAATTATTTGTTACAACTGGATGGAAGCCAAAATCTCTTGATATAAAAAATGGTCCTGAAGGAAGCGTAAAACGCCGTCTTGCTGATATTTCAAAACTCCAAGCACTTACTGGCTGGAAGCCGGAAGTTTCTCTTGAAGAAGGATTGCGCACCACGTATGAGTGGTACAAAGCACATCCGCTGAAGAAGTCTTAGTTTGAGGATTCAAAATCTTCAGGGAAAGGGTAGGGGGTAAGTCCGCTTTCTTCGAATTGATCAGGGCAGTGGTCGATAAACGAGCGTAATCTGTCGAAGTACGGTTTTGATATCATTCTCGCTTTTTCCGTGCGCATCATTGTTTCCCATTGGAGAATGTGCCGGAGATCTTGGAGCAGAGATCTGGGATTTCTGTATGTAGCTTTTGGATCGGAGAATTTAAGAAATCGCGGATCCATCGCGGTGATATCTGGGCGAAATTGTCCTGATCGTAAAATAACTGACTCGCCGATATTCGCCAATTTGTCTGCATCTTTGAGTATGATCGATATCGGATTATCTTTGGGACTGTCTATCTCTGAATGGGTAAGTACCGCTTCGCAGACGAGATTTTTGTCTGCAGGGGAAAAGAGGACATGCACAAGATAACCCTCCATGATTTCGTTTACTTTTTCTTCTCCAAATAAATGGTCAGTGTTGTGCATGAGCCCCGCCGCCCATCCGAGTTCTCCCTCATGTTGTTCTGATGCAATCAGTTGTGCGTATTGGGCCACCATTAGCGCATGGGCAAAATCATGTCCATGTCCGACAAGATGTCTGGCATTTCGGTGATCCTCTCTCACGAGCCGAGTCAGCTCACTGAATTTTTCCCACAACTTTGGTAGAGACATAGAAATTAGTCGACGATTCGAGGTCTTGGATTGGGGATGATAAATTTGCCCTTAAAACCGCTTTTACGAAGTTTAGGCATCAGCTCTTCCGCAAGGTTCCATGACAACAGTAATCCGTAATCAGGTTGATTGGTATACATTTCTTTTTCATCGATGACTGGGATATGCAACCCAGGGGAGAATTTGCCGATTTTAAATGACGTATTTCTTTCAGCGAGATAGTCTATTAAGTCTGTATCAAGTTTGCAGTAATTCAGGAGTGTATTTCCTTTTGCCGGCGCGCCGATACCCACAATCCGTTTTCCCGAAGTTTTAAGATCAGTGACGAGTTTGAGCAATTCAAGTTTCGTTTGTGCGACTTGTTGTGCAAATCTCTCATACGTTGATTTTTTGTAGAGACCAGCTTTTTCCTCCTGCGCAATCAGATTCGCAACATTCTTTGAAATCGGATGCGATCCTTTGTGTGCCGTATATACGCGGATAGATCCACCGTGGCCGGCTTGTATGTGTTCAACATCGAATATTTCCATATCAAACCGCGCGAAAAGCGTTTGCAGAGGTTTGAGGGCGTAGTGTCGCAGATGCTCGTGATAAACCCAGTCATATTGCATTTTCTCTATCATATCCAAGAGGTAGTGCGAATCAGAGACAAAGACACCCTTGGGAGAGAGCAGAAGTTTTATGCCTTGCATCGTCGAATCAAGATTGTGAATGTGTGCAAATGTATTGGTAGAAGTGATGATTGATGCTTGGCCGTATTTTTTCTTCGCGGCTTTTGCACTTTTCTCATCAAAGAAGGTTTCCATTGTGGGGACGCCGTCTTGTATGGCAAGTTTTGTCGCACCTGATGGATCAATACCGAGGATTTTCACCCCATGCGAGGTGTAATTTTTTAGCAGTGTGCCGTCATTTGATCCGATATCAATTGCTAAATCTTTTGAGGAGAGTTTGAACCGTTCAACTAAAGAGTCTACCAAAAGTTTGAAATTGGCGCGCAAACTGTTGTTAGTACCTGTGTTGTATGCGTAGGTCTCGTTGAACAAAATTTCTGGAGGAACGGCATAACCGAGCTGCACCAGAAAACATTCCTCGCAGAGAAAAACATCGAGGGGGTAGGTGATTTCTTCTTTTTCCAATTCCTCACGGGTCAAAAACGCATCGCTCGGCGCTTGGTGGCCAAGGCTCAAGAATTTATACAGTTTTTTGCTTTTGCAGGCGTAGCAGTTCATGAATCGGTATTATTTATGCGTGAGGATGTGTATCTTATCATGAGAAGATATATGGTAGCGAGGGGCAAATTTTGCAAGCAGTTCGTCATTATTGCCTTCATGGGCTTCCATAACAATCCGCTTGCAGTCAGGGATTTCATTTGCAAATATCTCATATTCTGCTCCTTCGGCATCAATTTTCAACACATCGGCAGGGAGAAAATCTGTAAGGGGGACTGTTTCGACAGACTGTCCATCACCGCCTTCATAGAGATTATGCGCCCCCGGATTTTTGGGATCAAGGTGTAAAGTTGCGACACCTCGTTTACTTGTTATGGCTTTTTTCACGGCAGTAACATTTTTTGCGTCGCTTAGTTCGATATTTTGCTTTAACTGTTCAAAGTTTTTTTCTTCGGGTTCAAATGCAATTATGTGCGCATCAGGAAATCGTTTGGCAGCAGTGATGGCAAATGTCCCGATATTCGCTCCAATATCAAGAATTTTTTTAGGAGATGAAAATTTTTCGATGCTATAGGTGTCATCAATGACAATTTCATTGAATATTGCAAAACTGCTTGAATTTGGGCTTTCAACTATAAATTTCGCACCTGAACGCAAGTGAGCAGTGCGAGGCCATGTGCCCATTTGGGTAAACGGTTTGATAAATGCGTACCAATTTTTCATAACCTTGATGCGGCGGATGAGATTTTTTGTTTTTCTCACGATTTGTTGCATGGAGAGCATTGTAACATTTCGCAAAAGAAAAGCCGCGCCCGTGAGGGTGCGGCTTCGCGAAAGGAACAGGGGGTTAAGGAACGTTGGCGATCAGGTTTTCAGGAAAGTTTGGCGCAAGCATGCCAGATCTTTCCAGTTGCTCCGTCCAGACCGTCAAGAAGTACCTGATGAACTCGGCGCGGTTTTCCGCCAACGCCCTTGCTTTGGGCAGGCGGAACCACCCTTTTTCTTCATCAACCCACTCCAGCACATACTCGAGCGATCGGAACATGCTCCGAGGGTTTTTGTATGTCGCCGCAGAGTCGGCTTCACCTTGTGTGTAGCGGGGATCGAACATTGGCAATGTTGCGCGACAGAGTGCTGCACGAAGAATGACATCCGCTTCGAGATTTACCACCTTGTCGGCGTCCTTGAGACAGATGGTGACGGCACCTTCCTCGGAGTTGTTACGTTTGCTGTGGTTGAGTACTGCGGTTACCACGAGCAATTTTTCATTTCCATTGAGATCGGCGGTCTCGAGAAGGTGATACAGATATTCTTCGAGAGTCTTTTCGGAGAGATGGGGGTACAGGCGGTCTGCGTTATGGACAATGCTTGCCACCCACGCGAGTTCTGCCGTTACGTCATCTTCTGCGATTTCGAGACAGCAGTGCGCGACTCGCAGGACATGATAGAAGTCGTGTCCTTGAGCACTGCCCGTTTGGACGTTTCTTTCGTGGCTTAGTTTGACCTGTCCGACCAAGGTTCGGTATTTCTGGAGAAGCTCCTTGTGTCTTGCTTGCATGGCAATGTCCTTTCGGTTCGGGTTTGGGGGAATCAGTCAGCGACCGGAAAGATCGCGTAGTGCAGGTCAACGAGGACTGGGTGGACTTTGGCGGCTATCATCTGTGTCCGAGAGAATTCTCGGAGTCCGTAGCCGGCCTCATACTCCTTGCGTTCCAGTCTGCCCGCAACAATCTGGACTTCTTCGTCCGATAGTTCCACCATGAAGGTGTATGCGAGATTGTCAGACCCCGCATCCTGCGGTTCCTGCTCGCGATCCTTCCAGAGGTACCGCGTCATCATGACGAACTGAAAACGGGATTCGGGTAACCAGATTCCCGTTTCTTTGTTGAAGTTTCTCTGCATCGAGTGGGCTGGAAGTTCTCCGGCAAATTCGCGACCGCCGATGATCCAGTTGCCTGGCATTGGTTTGACGGCACGTTTTGCGAGCCAGAAGGTTCGACGGGTCTTGCTTACAATCACGCAGTCAGTGTTGACGCAAACGAAAGAGCGAAGCGCCGCTTCGTACATATCGTCAGGAAGAAACACCTGTTTCATTCGATGTTTTGTGCTTTCCCTGTAAACTGTGGGCATACCGCTTTTTCGGAAGACTTGCATTCTTGAGAAGGTTCTCATTGAGCCTTTGGGTTAGAGGTTTCAGTTTTCAACGAACGGGCGCATTTTAACATTAATTATAGTCTCTTGTCAATGGCTTAGTAGTTTGTTATGCTTGTGTGTATCGATGGCTGAACACTCAAAGAAAAATCTGTTTTTGATATTTCACGGGCGATTTCCGGGAGAAAAGGCGGCGGCGCTGTTTACAGCAAAAAATGCCGAGGCATTTGCCGAGGAGGGCTTTCAGGTGACGGTGCTTGCGCCGCGGCGATTGGGGCGCTCACCTGAGACACCTGAAAAATATTACGGAGTGAAAGAGACTTTTCGCACAGTGTATTTACCGATCATTGATTTGTTTGCGACCCCGCTTCTCAAATGGTTTGCATTCTATACGAGCTACATTTTATTTTCAGTTTTCTCGCTTTTTTACTTACTTGCGAAAGCAAAACGAAACGACATTTTATATTCAAATGAATCCCTTCCACTGTTGCTCGCCTCTTTCTTTTTCAAAAACACATTTTATGAAGTGCATGATTTTCCTGAAAGAAGTTTTCTCAATCGAACACTTTTTTCTCGCGTGAAGGGAATTGTTGCCACTAACCGTTGGAAGCGTGATGAACTGACGCGACTGTTTGGCCTTGCGCCAGATAAAGTATTGTATGAACCGAATGCAGTTGATGTGGAGAAATTCAAGAATGCCGACGGAAATGCGATTCGCCGGAAGCTCAATATTTCTAACGAGACTATTTTGATTGGGTATGCAGGTTCTTTGCGTACTATGGAAATGGAAAAAGGAATTTCGGTGTTGCTCGAAGCTGTCGCCGAATTGCCTACCAAATATCATCTGTTGGTGGTAGGAGGTAGTGTGGAAGATATTTCGATATATCGCAATACGACTGAATTGTGGCACATCCGTGATCGCGTGATATTTACGGGTTGGGTGCGGCATCACGCAGTTCCGGAATATCTTGCGGCATGCAGTGTGTTGGTTGCTCCGTTTCCGAATACTCCTCACTACAACCTGTACATGTCTCCAATGAAGGTGTTTGAATATATGGCAACAGGAAAGCCTATTGTCGCGACGAAGTTGCGTACCATTGAAGAAATTTTGGATGAGAGAAGTGCGGTACTTGTCAGGCCGGACGATGCTCGTGCACTTGCTGATGGAATTACGAAAGCAGTTTCAGGTCAAATAGGATTGTCAGCGCAGGCATTTTCACGTGTAAATGAACACACGTGGCAAAAGAGGGCATCACGCGTCACTGAATTTCTCTTAAAGAAAAAAGTCTAGTTACTTCTTTTTCCAAAACGAATAGATACCCTTCTCGACTTCATAGCTCTCCCATTCTTTTCGTTTTCGATCGGGTTGTTTTTGTGCCCACTCCCACATAATAGCTAGTCCATCGTGCAAAGATGTCTTGTCTTTGTAATCGAGGAGTTTGACTGATTTTTCCCATGACGGATGCGCATATTTTACCTCATGCCGTTGTTCTTTATAGACGGTCTGGCCGCCATTGATCACGTCGCGGAGAATTTTGCTCGCTTCATTAATGCTTACTTCCTTTGTAGCTCCGACATTGATGATTTGTTTTGATGCGCGCACATCGGTTGCTGCTTTCCAGAAAGGTTCCAGACAATCGTCTACAAAACTGAATGCGCGTTTTTGTTCGCCGTCGCCAAATATGGTCAGGGGTTCGCCCTTCATGTATTGATACATCCAAATTCCCAAAACATTTCGATATTTATCCCAAATATTTTGTTTGATGCCGTAAACGTTGTGCGGGCGGATGATGCACCAATCAAGTCCGTGTTGTTCGCCGGCGATTTGTATATCCATCTCGCATGCAAATTTTGCAACACCATAGGGATCAATCGGGCGCGGCTGATCACTCTCTTTAAATGGAGGGGTCCCAGTTCCGTAGACTGCCATTGATGAAGTGAACACGAGTCGTTTGACGTTGTGCGTGATGCAATTATTCACGATGCCTGCAGTGGCAAGAAGGTTGCTGGTGTAATTGTATTTTCGGATAAATGGAGAGAGACCTTCGGCGGCGTAGGCGGCAAAGTGAAAGACATATTCAGGTTTGTATTCAGCAAAGAGGGTATTGAGGCGTGTGGCGTCATTGATATCAAAGTCGTGAAAGACCACTTTTGGGTGGACATTTTCACGATACCCTCCGCTTAAATTATCAACGCCGATAACCATATAATCGGTATTTTCAATAATCCAGTCTGCGAGACGCGACCCGAGAAGCCCTGCAACTCCGGTGATTAAGACTTTCATGATGTGTGATTATCGCACGTTTTTCCCAAAGTTCCAATTATTTTTGGATTATCGGAGGGAATCTTTTTTAAGCAACATTTTGACCATGAAGATCCATATTTCGTCCCAATTTTTCTTCCATCCAATATGTTTTGCAAGTGGCGAGTGCCAGCAATATTTCCATACAGAAAGACCCCTTCGTGCGTTACTGGCACAGGAGATAAGCCATCGGTCAGAAATGATTTTCTCAAACAACACCGGATCAATTTTTTTACGCTCGGCATTTACCGAGATTAAGTGTGTGAGCCAGCTTTCGCGCCGTTTGAGAAACTCAAGCATATCGGTTCCACTGTATCCATAACTTGTACGGTGAATCCGATATTCTTCTTCTGTTGGATTGATACCAAATTTTTCGAGCTCATTTCGAACCACTTTTTCAATGGAAACCTGACCTTTAGGAGTATTTGATCCCGATACGCTTCCGGCATACTTGCGATACTCCGTGAGTATTTCGGGAAGATTTGAGCATTTCCAATTCTCTGCTATTCGTATCCAGAGATCGTAATCTTCTGCCGGTGCGAATCCTTCCCGATATCCATCTTGCGGAATCGCACTTTTGCGGATCATGACTGATGATTGAGTAAAACAATTATGAAAGAGCATTACGACGAGCATTTCTTCCGCGGGTGTTTTATTTTTCCATCTCACTCCTGTTCGTTTTCCTGATTCGTCGATCAGTGCGACTGCAGTTCCAAGCAATCCCTGATCGGGGTGTCTGTCCATAAACACTACTTGTTTTTCAAGTCGTTTCGGAAGTGCAATATCGTCTGAATCAAGCCATGCGATATATTTGCCTTGAGCAGCTTTAATTGCCTGATTTCGTACTGCCACCAAACCGCTATTTTGTTTGTTGTCTATAATTTTGATGCGTGGATCGGTAAACGATTTGGCAACTGATAGTGTCTGGTCGGTTGAACCATCGTTGATGATAATCAACTCAAAATCAGTGAAGGTCTGTTTTAAGATGCTTAGTACAGACTCACGTAAATATTTCTCTGCATTATACGCTGGCATCAATACGCTAACTTTCGGGGTCATATCTGCATCCATGAAGAAGGAATAAGGTCGCGCATATCTTTGCTTGTGTCGCCAAACCAGTTTTTTGGGGCGACAACTATTTTCCCGCCATAATTATTGAGCCATGCGCCCCACCAGCTGAATGAAGAGTTCGCGATAATGTTGTGTTTGCAGATCGACATGAGTGTTAAGTCCTCGGCTTCCGCGATGCCTTTTTGCGAGACTACGGTGATAGGAAAGGCCGATTTGATATTTTGCGTGACCCACGTTGGATCATCGGAAAAAAGGAAGTAATGCGGGCTTTGCGCTTTTTGTTCGATCAGTTTCATCGCTTCTGCATAATAGGAGAGCGGGAGCACTCCGTGTATGGCAGTGAATTTTGGATTTGATACATAATCTCCGCGCCTGACATGAAGGGACACCGCATTTGATGAGCGTATTTGGCTTGCAATCTTTTGCGCGTCACTTCCCAGACCTGTTTTGAGCGTGAATTCTTTTTGCAGGGTATTACGAATTTCCGTGAAATATTTTTCGCTTTGCCAGTAGCCGTCAACATATCGATTGTCAGGGATTGAGAGAATTCCGGAATCAAAAGAAAATCCGCGCTCGTGCATGATTTTTCTTTTAGTTTGCGGGAGGAATTTATCTATAAAACGGGCAATAGGGGATTGAAATGGTTTTAAATCATCTGCCTGTGCAATTTTTATCTGTGTATTAAATACGTCGAGTACATAGTGGCGGTAGGGGTGCCCAGTAAACCATGAGAGATCAAGTGCTGAAGGTATTCTCAAACGCAGAGAAAGCGTACGCGCGAGCGCATATTGAAACATTTGATTCCCGAGCCCGCCGCAGAGACGCACGATAATCATGCGTTCATACTAGCATTTTCTTGCTGATTTTAAAGGAGGAAAAAGGAAAGCCACCAACGGGAGGTCGGTGGCTTCGAATCTTTGTGGAGATAGGGTTACTCAACTTTCCCCCTCTTGAGTTCAAGAGTCATCAGTCGATGGAAGGGAATAATGTCTTGCGGGAGATGTTTGAGCGAGAAAAACTTTCCGCCGGTGCACGCACAGTTACTGGGGATCTTGAGTATGTGTAACAGGCCAATCTCGTGCCCGCGCGCACTCTCATTGAATCGGTGGCCCCTCACAAATTCAAAGACTTTCCTGAAGCACGCCGGCTCAAAGTTAGTGGAGAGGAGACCAAGCTCGGTGTTAATAAGCCTTCCGAGTGCTCGGGAGACCCGTTCATTTTGCCGGAGAATTGTTCCGGGCATGTGCCACATGTTTGGCCAGAACGGATCCGTTGAAGGTCTTCGTGTGAGGAAGATTTCGACTACCGGCGTTTTCTTTTCTTGTTCACACTCACGCAGGACTGCGAGCTCGATAGCCACGTGTGGGAGATTTTCCACCCAAGCGTCAAAAAGAGCTTGGGGGAGCGGAAATTCGGCCCTTGCGAGCAGTTGGGCGCAGATACGCACCTCTTTTGGGGAGAGCTTTTTCATTCGGTAAATAAGGTCAGGGTTCGGGAACTAATTTAATTATAACACACTTTACACTCCACGGTCAATCCCTAAAATACTTTGTAAACTCGCCATAGAAATGGCATGCTAACGAGTATGCAAAAGTCCGAAAAGAATGTATTAGTTACCGGCGCAACCGGTTTTGTTGGTTCGCATCTGGTGCACCGGTTGATTTCTGACGGTTATCGTGTACATGTGCTTGTACGAAAAGGTGCAGACACAAAAAGAATTGCTGATATTGCTGACAAGCTTGTTTTTCATGAGGGAGATCTCACTGACCAGAAATCACTTGAAAAAATTGTTGTCTCAATAAAGCCAACGGGAATTTTTCATCTTGCGGCACAGACAGTTGCTCCAGGGATTTCCGCTATCGGTGAAGAGATGACGAAGAACAATCTCTTGGGGACGATTAATCTTGCACAATCACTGCAATCGATAGCGTACGACTTTTTTGTCTACAGCGGTTCTTTCATTGAATACAAACCGACCGATCATCCCGTAAAAGAAACTGATGTCTGTGAGCCAGTTGAACCGTATGGCGTGAGCAAACTTGCGGCAACGCGTTTCTTGTCTGAACTGGCCATCAAAGAATCGAAACCAATTGTGACATTACGTTTTTTTACTCCCTACGGTCCTGAAATACAGAAAGGAAAATTGATTGATCAAATTATTTCAAATGCGCTTAACAATACTCCGATACAACTGACACGGCCATCTATTGCAAGAGATTTTCTATACATCGATGATCTTGTCGATCTCTTGATTGAGTCGGCAGAAAAAGCGAATGATCTGCGCGGAGAAATTTTCAATGCGGGCAGTGGGGTAAAAACCACTATAAAAGAATTAGTTGCTGCAGTGATTAAAGAGATTGGATCAACTAGTAAGATTGTGTGGGACGAAACGAAAGCGTCAAAGTATGATAGTGATTTTTGGCAGGCAGATATGACCAAGACGTTCAAAAACTTTTCGTGGAGGCCGCAGACGTCTCTTCAAAGTGGTTTGCGGCAGACCATAGAATGGTTTCGTCAGGAACATTGAAATACCAAGTGATTTTTGTTACGCTAGCCCAATGTCTCTTAAGAAAAAGCAGAAGAATATCCGAGTTCCCTATGCATTGACGGTCTATGGAAAGGAGGAAATAAGGGCGGTAAATGAAGTTCTTAAAGATCCGACCAAGCTCGTGACTGGTCCGCGCGTCCGCGAATTCGAACAGAAAATTGCGGCGCTGTTTGGAAAGAAATTCGGCATCATGGTGAATTCAGGTTCTTCCGCAAATGTTTTGGCGGTTGAGAGTATGGAGCTTCCGGTCGGCAGCGAAGTGATTACGCCGGTGCTCACGTTTGCGACTACTGTTGCGCCAATTGTTCAGAAAAATCTCGTGCCTGCGTTTGCGGACGTTGAAGAGGGAACGTACCAGATAAATACGAATCAATTAGAAGAGCTTTTGTCGCCGAAGACAAAAGCGATTATGATTCCGTCGCTGATCGGTAATCTCCCTGATTTTTCCGCACTCGAATCTTTTGCAAAGAAACATGATCTTTGGTTTGTCGAAGATTCGTGCGATACGCTTGGAGCTCGTTTTAATAAGAAGCCAACTGGTGCGTATTCGGATATCTCCACCACCAGTTTCTACGCATCGCATGTGATTACGGCAGCTGCGGCTGGCGGAGTGGTTGCATACCACGATCCAGTACTTGCCAAGCGTGCCCTGATCAAAGCGAATTGGGGACGCGAATCCACGCTGTTTGGATTTTATGAGAAATCAGAGGAAATTCAGAAGCGTTTTACCGGAATGCTTGGCGATATCCCCTATGATGCAAAATTCATTTTCAGCGAGATTGGGTATAACTTCCAAGTAACGGAGATCAACGGCGCGTTTGGACTAGAACAGCTCAAGCGCTATCCAGAATTTGCTCGCCGCCGCAAGCAGAATTTCAAGAAGTTGCTGAAGTTTTTCAAGCAGTATGAACATTTATTTGTGTTGCCAGTCGAGCACCCTGATGCCGATACTGCTTGGCTTGCGTTTCCGCTGACTATCAGGAAAGGAGCTCCATTTACTCGGCTTGAACTCACCAAGCATCTTGAGGAGCAAAATATCCAGACGAGACCGATTTTTACGGGCAACATCTTACGGCAACCTGCGTTTGCAAACATTACGGCAAAAAAGCTCTCTGGTGGATATCCAGTTGCAGAAAACATTATGCGCAATGGATTTTTGATTGGTTGTCATCATGGACTGACTGATATACATCTTGAATATTTGTTTGATACATTTGCCGATTATTTGAAGCGCGCAGTATAACTTTGTGGCACCGGTAAAAAAACAGAAAATTCTTGTTGCGGGCGGCGCTGGGTATCTTGGATCGCGCCTTGTGCCTGCGCTGATTGATGCAGGGCATCGTGTTGATGTTCTGGACCTTTGTTGGTTTGGGAATCACCTTCCCAAAGGCGTGCATGTTTTTAAGAAAGATGTGTTTGAAGCGGATGAGAAAATGCTTGCAGAGTATGATCAAGTTATTTTTCTTGCAGGACTTTCAAACGATCCGATGGCAGAATTTTCTCCTGCAATGAATTTTGTTGCAAACGCTGCAGGCCCTGCTTACCTTGCATTTGTGGCCAAGAAGTCAGGGGTGAAGCGTTTTATTTATGCTTGTTCCGGTTCGGTGTATGGAATGACGGGGAAGAAGCTTTTGTCTGAAGATGCCGTGCTTACAAGCACGAATCCGTATGGAATCTCAAAAGCGCAAGGAGAGTATGCCGTATTACATCTAGAGGATAAAGATTTTTCAGTTATCAGTTTCCGGAATGGAACGATTTCAGGATACAGTCCACGGATGCGTTTTGATTTGATCGTGAATACGATGTACATGAAAGCAAAAACAGAGGGAAAGCTTACGGTGAATAATCCAAGCATCTGGCGACCCATACTTGCGATTTCAGACGCAGTGGCTGCGTATACAAAAGCAGTCGCGCTTCCATATACAGTCAGCGGAGTGTACAACTTAAGTTCTGGTAATTTTTCAGTCGGCGAAGTAGGAGAGACGGTGGTAGAACATTTCAAGAAAGCACATCGTCGAACCATAGATGCGCGTATACATCATTCGGAGGATTTGCGCGATTATGCGATGTCGACAAAAAAGATCGAGCGCGATTTCGGATTTAAATCACGCGGTACTATTAAGTCAATTTTGCAGGAATTGGATGTCCGCTTAGGTGATAATTTTAATTTTACTGACGAGAGTCAGTACAATATCAAAACGTTTCAGAAACTCTTCCCTCGCTAGTTTCTCTCAAACCAGAAACAGCCGCAGGCGTATCTTTCTTTCTCTGTAATACGCGGATCAGCATTTCGTATAAGTCCTCCCCGTTCGGCATGTTCTGGTATCAGAGAGAATTCTTTGAGTGTCAGTTCTGGGAAATATCCGATTATTTGTTTGTATGAATAAATACGATGTGCGTTGAAGATTATCTTCGGGGTATTGCCGATGGGCACGACAAATAACAAATTTCCTTTCACCGCAAGTACGCGCTGTAATTCTTTGATTGATTTCAGATCTCCGTCAGGGTCAATCGGATCACCGTATCGTCCGAGTCCGATATGTTCGATGGTATGCATACATGAGAGGGAATCAACACTCTTGTCTTTAAAAGGAAGAGCCATGAGATCTGCAGCACGAGAAGAGAGATTGGGGAGTACGAGATTTGCAGGTCGATAATCATAAAATTCAATGGGCAGAAACGCGGAGATAATCGAGCTGAAATGCAGTGTTGAAGCGATGTCGATGTGCTTTTTGGGATTGGTTTCTTTTAATACTCGAGCTGCCCATGCGGGGTGGTAGACATAGTGACGATCAAAACCGGTTTCTTTTGTCTTGTCGTACAAACATGGTTTCTTATTATTCCAATCCATCGGGAATCGATCGCTTTTGAACGATTTAAATCTCCTCCAATCTCGCAGGAAGCCTGCAAATTTGATATATTTTCCAATCATGATTTTTTTACCAGAAGATTTAATAGCCACGGGAATTTGCGCGCATTTCTAACAAAGATGCGTTTTATTTTTTCAGGGAACGGGACAGTAATTACTCCTGTTTTCCCTGCCGGCTGACCTTTGAGCCGGAGGGGTCTGCGGGCTGTGGAGTTGTACCACGTTTTGCCGTGCATTTCGCTTGTAATATAGGCGACATCCTCTTCGTTCAGCAGATTGAAATAGGGTTGCAGCATTTTCGTTGCCATTAGAGACATTTCATTACCGATTCGTGATTCGCGGGCAAAGAGAGAATTGTATCCGTACCGATGATAATAAAAACTGTTAGGCATTACCACTACTTTTGCTCCCGCGGCAAGGCACTTGAGTGTGAATCCCCACGCCTCATGAAGTCCTTTACCATATTCCCAGACGCCACCCACTCGCTCCCAGATTTCTTTGGTGAACATGTAATCGCCACCAGGACCTGGGTTGATATCTCCGGCTAGAAAATCAGCAAATGAAAGCACTCCTGATCTGAAGATCCATTTGTGTGTGATTTTACGTTTATTTTTTTGGAAATAATGTCCCGCTGCAAATCCAGCCATATCGGCATGTTCGGCAGCCATGTAATTTTTGAGTTTTTTTATGCTTCCGGCAACGAGTACATCATCAGAGTAGAGATTGAATATGATCGGGTGTTTTGCCTGCCGATACGCGATGTTTCGTGCGGCGGGACAGCCTCGGTTGTCGCTATAGCTGATGAGCTGTATGACCGGATATTTCTTTCTCAATTCCTCAACTATTGTGACAGTGTTATCGCTTGACCCATCATTCACAATAATAACCTCATCGCCTTTCTCAAAATTACCATTCATTATTGATTCAATGGATTCGGCGATAGTGCCCGCGCTGTTAAAGGCCGGCATGCAGTAACTGACGTGGTCAGTTTCTTGTATAGTCATAATAATTATTTATTTTTAAGCACATCCTCAAGTTGTACACGTGGGAATACGTCTAAGAGGCTTCCGGGTGTTGCGTTGTATATCTTTATTCCGTGTTGGTGTGCATACTCGGCTATTTCTCCGTATCTCTTCCAAAGTTTGAGTGTTGATTCGAGCGCAAACTCGAATTTGCTCGCACCTCCTTTTGTCCACTCGTTATACCCTGTCTGCATAAGTGCGCTTTTCTTTTCATCGTAAAAATGCCGGCTCTCTCCTACGTGTTTGATCCAGTCATGATCACAGCCTATGAGATATATTTCTTTTATTCCCATGTAACAGGCGAGGTATATGCCTATCTGAGCGCTTGTTTGGGCCATGGGCAGTTGTTTGGTGAGATCTATCGTATCTCGCGGTCGGAGTTTTTTCTGGCCAATTGAGTAGTAATAGACGTCTTGGTTTTTGAAGATGGTGAAATCTTCTGCAACATATCTATCGACAGAGGCAGCGAGAATCTTTTGGCCTGATGGGAAATGTTTCTCGGCGTCTTTCCACCACACTGCCCATTGTTCATCGGTGATTGGACTGTGTGATTGAACGAAGAGGTGGAAGGCGGGCTTTATCTGACTGAATTTTTCGTGAATGAAGAAGTTGCTCAAACTGATACAGTATTCATTTTCCAACCCACTTAAATCTTGGGTGTTTATAGAAGGTCCGGTTGCCACAATGAAACATCGCGTATTTTTTAGTGTACCCTTCAAGGCGATATTTTTGCCCTGATATTTTTTGTGTGTGAGATACAGACGGTACGTTTTCCATTTCTCTCTATATGTTCTTAAGAAACCACCGAGAATTTTGACCATGGCGCCAATTACAGGAATTTTCTTGATTTTATCCTTACTCATGAAGTCTTTTTTGTTAATAGGTAAAGACCAGTTGCTCCGCTCCAGTTTTGGGTGTGGTCGAAAGGGAGAATGTGCGTCTCGATCCAACGGATAAAATGCTTGATCTGTCTCTTTTTGTTGGTGATCTTCATGTCGCGAAAAACATTAGGCAATCTCCGCTTGAAATCTTTGATGAGTTTCGGTCCATGAGCCCAGTTAAAGTCAAATGTTTGCCAGTTCAGGTTCATTCCAAGTTTTTTTGCAAATTGTCCATACTCAACTGGCGTAAGGTAATGAATATCTGCCAGTGTAATTGGAGCGTCGAAGAGTTGATAAAGGGTCTGCAGAATAAAACCTCTGGGGTTGAGCCAGTTAGGGCTTGTAAGCACTAGGCTTCCTCGCTGAAAGAGCATCCCCCTCATTCTTTTTAGAGTTTTGAGCGGATTATCGATGTGTTCTAATGTACCGAGCGAGACTATAATATCGTAGGTTCCTCGGTGGTTCTTTATATCCTCGCAGCGGTATTCTAAATTTTTTCTCTGATAGATTTTTTTTGCTAATTCGATTCCGTCTTTGGAATAATCTATACCGACAACCCGTCTTGCTCCACGTCGGGCAATTTCATACGCCATAAGACCTGTGCCGCATCCAACGTCAAGAACAGTTTTGCCTTTCCATGATACTGCCGAGAGTGCCGCTGTTTCGTCGGGGGGGAATTTCCCTTTGCCAAACAGAAATTCTGTATGATGTTTCTGCTCACCTTTGCGATACACCGTGTCATAAAAATGTGCTAATTGTTTGTTCTTTTTTAACATGTTTACAGTCCAAATTTTATAAGTTTTTTCAGCGCTCGCCAGAATCCTTCACCTTTGTTTTGGTGCCCCATCCAGATCTCGGGGGTAAATCCAACCCCCGTTTTTTTTACAAGAAGTAAGAGTGCTTTAAATGGGGTATTACCGTCTCCAATTTGCAGACCTTCTCCATCCGTTCCTGCTGCGTCAGAAAGGTGGATGTGTCGTACATGCGGTTCTACTTTTTTGAAAAACTCGACAGGGTCTTTACGTGTGTAGTTGCAATATAATTGCGCGTGGCTGGAGTCATAGCATACGTGGTAGTCGTACTTTTCTGCAAATTTCGCTATTTCGTCGGCATCCATAAAGGTATTGGAGAACCACTGTCCTCCTTTGTACCACGGATAGGGCGGGAGGTTTTCAAGGAGAATGTCGATCCCAGTAAGATCAAGTTTTTTTAGAGAATTAGCTAGGTTTTCATACATGGTTTTCCGTTCTGCCATTGTGGCAAAATCACGAAATGTCATTCCTCCGACATGCACTACGGTTTTGACTCGTGCAGGTGTTTTTCCAAAATGCGTTCGGAGTTTACGGACGAGATTTAATCCTGCGTCTACTTGCCTGATAGATTCTTCGCGGGATTTTTTATCTAGAGCACAAAGATCAAGGAGTTCGGTTCCATACATCTCCGGCAGGTGGACGACCAACTCTGTGTTTGGGAATTCAGGAATGGCAAACTCGTGTCCAAGGTCGCGGGTACTGAAATGGAATTCAATAATGGGCGGTGTGATGCCCGCAGTTAGTTCTCTGAGGTCATGAGGCCGGACGATGATACCCCAGATGCCTTTGGGAAATGGACCCCTTTTGATTGGTTTTTTCCCCAAGTCTTCTTCCGTGAAATAGTCATCTTTCTTCATGTCTTGCGTGGTTCGGCGCCCGATCAGATCAAAAAAGAGTTGTGGTGAAAGTCCTTTGGCAGGACTCTTAGCCGTTACCATGTCTTGTGTAATCGTTTCTCCTTTTCGTATGACCCGTTCAGCCACAAGCGATTTACCAAGGTTTTTACGATTAATATACTCGCCGCTCGTGATAAATTTTTTCCCCGTTCCCAATGCTTCTTCTGTGCGTCGTATATCGCGAACGAGGGTAGCAAAATCGTCAGGTTCAAGACTTGCCGCATGGTCAGGTCCTTCAAGTGATCGATCAAGCGTTATATGGCGTTCAATAATGCGCGCTCCGAGAGGCACTGTGGCCACTGTTGTTGCCAATTCAAGTTCATGTCCCGAATACCCCACGATTCCTCCATAAAGCTTCTTAAGCTCGGGAATCATATTGAGGTTAAGGTTTTTAATCGGCGCGGGGTAGGTACTATTGCAATGAAGCAGTGCAAATTCTGCTTGGTGTTTCTTAAGAAATTGAACCGTTTTCTTTATTTCATCCATGGTGGACATTCCAGTTGAAATGATAAGCGGTTTTTGTTTTTTCGCGAGGTGTTCTAGGAGTTCAAAGTTGATCAGGTCTGCTGAAGCGACTTTGAAGGCTGGAACATGAAGTTTCTCGAGAAAGTCTGCGCTCTGTTTGTCCCATGGAGTGCACAAGAAAAGAATCCCTTTTTGTTTTGCATATTGTGCGATCTCTATAAACTGGTCTTGAGTCAGTTCGGATTTTTTGATAAGTGAGAGGAGGTATTGAGTGCCGATATCTTCGCCATGAATATTGGTATGCGCCGACTCGACATAGAGACTGTCGAGATGTCTCATTTGGAACTTAACCGCATCGGCACCTGCGGCTACGGCAACATCCACCAATTTTTTGGCAACTTGCATATCACCGTTGTGGTTTAGGCCGACTTCTGCAATGACAAACACGGGACCAGCGTCGGTTATTTCCCGTTGGCCGATTCGAAACCCCGATTCTTTTTTCACCAGAGATCTCATTTTTTTGATTGTATTTTTGTTCGCCAATACTCAAGCGTCCATGAAACTGTATCAGTCAGATTGAATGCAGGTTTCCATCCTTGTGCATGCAGCCACTTGGGAGTGCCGGCAAGGATTTTGTTACGAGTGCGTTTTGACACAATGAGTCTTGGGTCCGTTTGGACGGTGAATCCAGTGCTCGACATTCTTTTGAGTGCAGTAACAATTTCTTTCACCGGCTGGGCTGTTCCTGAACAGATGTTGATTACTTGGCCCGCAGGAGCTTTTTTGAGTGCCAGTTCATATGCGCGCACGGCGTCGCGAATATCAATGAAGTCGCGTTCTTGTGATAAATCACCCACGCGTATTATTGTAGGTTTGCCGCCATTTTCTATAGATGCAACCTGACGGCAGAAAGACGAGACGACAAATCGAGAGTCTTGTCCGGCCCCTATGGTATTGAATTGCCGGATATGGACGCAGGGGATGCCAAGTTCTGCGTAAAACTTTGACGATTCAAACAACCAGTGTTTTACTAATCCGTACAAAGAATGGGGATTAGTGTCACGCGCTTCTTCAGACCATTTTTTAGTATCAGAGTCTCCATACTCAGCAGCTGAACCGAAGGTGAGCACTTTCTCTATGTTCTTGAGCTTGTCTTTCTTTCGAAGCTGGTACATCGCCTCAAGTATAAGCAGAGGCGCGATGACGTTGCTTTCTACAGAGTTTCTGATCTCTTTCTCGTTGTCAGGTATAAATGAGATGCCCTGCGTAAGTATCACGTAGTGGGGATTAACTGACAGGAGGATTCTCCTCGCATGGTGCAGATGTGAGCCCACTTTGCGCTGAATATCTTGCGGCAAGGCACTATTTTTCTTATGGCGGTAGGTGACTTCCACTTGTTCGCCGCGGGAAAGCAGGTAGTGCGCGTAATGTTGGGCAATAAACCCATTTCCAAAGATGAGATAGCGTTTTTTCATTGGGGATTGTTATGTAGCCCTTTAATCAAACGCTCTGCTTCCTCCCAGTCTTTTGGTTCATCGATGTCTATGCCTCGATTTTCAGGAAAGAGATAGATGCCGATGTTGCCACCGAGGCGATTTTTATTGCGCGCGAGAATTTCACGCGTGGTAAGATAGAACGCTCCGTTTTCATTAACGACTCCTTCAAACTCTTGTCTACGGGGGCGCGCAAGATAGTTATAATTCAACGGTTTGCCGTCAGTAGTCCAGAAGAATTTTTTATGCAACACCCCTGTCAGTAGGGAATCATTCTTTTTCTCAAAGAAAAGTTCGATAGCGGAATCGAGATCTGCACTGGTGGTGAAGGGGGATGTCGCTTGAATGAGATTGAGAATATCAAAATCTGCATGTTCCATGAAATGAAGCATGACTGATTCAGTAGACGAGGTGTCTTGCGCGAATTCTTGCGGGCGATCGATAATTTTTACGCCGAGATCGAGTGCTTCTACCGTTTTTTTTATTTTAGAGTCCTCGGTCGATACCCACACTTCGTCTATGTATTTTGAATCCGTGGCCGCTTTCAACACCCAATAACACAGGGGCTTGCCCGCAAGCAGTTTTATATTTTTGTACGGTATTGATTTTGATCCGCCGCGCAACGGCACGAGCGAGACGATTTTTTTATTTTGCATCATAGATTATTTATTTAAGAAATTGCTTGCCGTAGCGCAGAAATCGGTATTTCCGGTAGATTTTTTGGGCAACAGTTCGAATGATAGGAATTTTCTTCACTTCTGTCACTAATTTGTTTTTCAGCAGCATCATGCGGTCTTTTTCGGCGTGTATCATTACTTCGGTTTTTTTTGACGCGGACGGTAGTTTCTCGATTGCATCAATAATAACCTGAAAGAGATTATATTTATCCAGTGCCAATTTTCTTGCGGCCCACACTTCTTTCTGATATTTCTCAAAATAGTCTTCTGACAACACTTTTTCAATGATTGCAATCGATTCTGATATGTCATTGACATCAATCAGTGTGAGCGAGTTTTTGGGGAAATAATCAAAAATACTCGGGTGACCGTAATAGATTGGGTATGCGCCGGCAATAAATGCGTCAAACAGATGGTTTGTCCACCAGTGGGGCACGTAACTATTTTCAATAGAGAGTACGTATTTGTAGGGAGCTACCGCATCCCATTTAAATCCCGCTACTTTCGTTTCTGGTCCAAAAACATTTGGCTGGTTGCTGAAAATATCAAACCGGCTACCGAAATGTTCTTTCAATTTCATAATGAAATTGTAGCGTGCAACTGCGCCTTCGCTTCGCTGTTTATGCGAAACCACTGCAGTCAGTTCCTTTGATTTTGGTATGGACTCAGGAGTCATGGCGCGCAGTTCATCGAAGGTTTTGAATTGGTTTTGGAAACTCTCAAGACTCTGATCCGGTTGTTTGCGTCGCATAAAAAGATAGGAGAGATGCCCTTGATGTGTGTATATTTTTCGAGGGTGTTTAAGCGTCTTTTGGCAGGTAATGATCCAGTTGAATTGATTTACATATCGTTGCTGATATTGCTTTACAACTTCCGTTTCTTGTGTGATGAGAATCGTATTTTCTTTTGGACAAACAGTCTTTGTGTCCTGTGGAAGTCCATGTACGATGATCCACCAGTCCGCTTCTGGCGCATCAGTGTTAACAAGGAATCGGTAATTACCAATGACATCTTTACCCTCAGGTAGCATTTTCAGGAGGGGAATATGTGGCGAAGGAGTGCTGACTTTTATGGTAATCATACGTTTGTTTTTATTTCTCTTTCCACTGTCCACTTCTCCGGTATCAGAAAATACCCGACTCGGTCGGTGTTTTTTGAACGACTTTCATTATAATCCTTCGGACTAAAGACCGTAATACGTTTTTCTATCAAGTGATTTTTCAGATACTCTCGCGTACCCAAACAGAATAATTTTACTTCAATCTCATACTGTCCTGCGATTAATAGGCGAGCAGGAATCGTCAGATGAGTTTTATACCGCCCCGTTTCGATGTCTTCTAGCGTAGGATCCCAATCTTGAGTGAACGTGCGCGACACAACGGTTCCCATGGCGTTTTTAAGGAAGAAACCGCTTCGGAACGATCGAAGTTTCTTATGCACCGAAAAATCTAGATTTACCGCAAAAGAATTTTCGCCAGCTATATCATGCGCATTTTTTCCATTTTGCGTGACAGAAAAATCGTGCAGGGTGATTTCTTCGTCTGTAATTGGCAGAGTGAGTGACGTATCCCCGTGTTGCATCTGATGGACGTATTTGCCGATAATCTCGTCAGTTTTTCCGATGGCAACCACCTTTCCCTGATCAAGCAGAATACTTGTTTTGCAGAGGCGGCTTACCGCGTCCATGTTGTGGCTCACAAAGAGAATGGTTCTTCCTCGGGTGCGTGTTACCTCATCCATTTTTCCCAAGCATTTCTTTTGGAATTCCATATCGCCGACCGCGAGAACTTCGTCCACAAGCAAAATATCAGGTTCAAGGTGCGCGGCAACAGAGAAAGCCAAGCGCACGTACATGCCACTTGAATAACGTTTGACTGGCGTATCAATAAAGCGTTCTATGCCGGAGAATTCAACAATCTGATCAAATTTTTCCCTGATTTCTTTTCGTCCCATTCCAAGAATTGCGCCGTTGAGGAATATATTCTCGCGACCTGTCAGTTCTGGGTGGAATCCGGTGCCGACTTCAAGAAGTGAAGCAACTTTTCCCTTTATGACAATTTCGCCTGTAGTCGGGGGAGTGATACCGGTGAGGATTTTGAGCAGTGTCGATTTTCCCGCACCGTTTTTCCCAATAATGCCGACAACTTCGCCTTTATAAATATCGAGATTAACATCTTTGAGTGCCCAAAATTCTTCTTTGGTGTCTCGTCCGAATAATTTCTTGGCCCGATTTTTGAAATAGGTGAACGGACTCATCAGCGCATAGGTGATAATGTCGCGCAGCGCAGCATAGCGCACTTTTTTGTGCGTAATACGGTATTTTTTCGAGATATTTTTTATAGAGATAACCGGTTCCATATACTTAGACGATATCTGCAAAATAACGCTCTATCTTCTTGAAGGTGATTATTCCAACTAACAGGAGAAGCATTCCGATTCCAAACGAGAGGGCAAGCGAGTGGTAGTTGACCATCCCTGTGCCAAGCATGATTGCGCGCGCATTTTCAATAATTCCGGTCATGGGATTAAGCGCTAGTACCCATGCATATTTACCCGCAATACTTAGAGGATAGATGACCGGAGTCACGAAGAGGAGGAGTTGAATGAAGAAAGGCAGTACGTAGCGCACGTCGCGATACTTGACGTTAATAGAAGAGAGAATAAGTCCGGCGCCGATGGCGACGATAAACGTCAGTATCACTAAAATCGGTAGAACAAAGATGATGGAGAGTGAAGGTGTGTATCCGTAGAAAAACATCAAGCCGACCAAAATAAGTGAAGCAAAACAGAAATCAATAAATTTGGTGACGGTATCTGCGATAGGGAGGAGAATTCGCGGGAAATAAACTTTGGTGATGATAGATGAGTTGGAGACGAGTGTGTTGCTGGTTTCAGAAAGAGCACTAGAGAATAATTGCCAGAAGATGAGGCCTGAATACACAAAGATTGGGTAGGGGATGTTGTCTGAAGGTATACCTGCAAGTTTTCCGAAAAATATGGAGAACACCACCATAACAATCAGAGGCTGGAATACCGCCCATGCAACGCCGACAATTGTTTGTTTGTATCGGACCTTGATATCCCGCCATGAAAAGAAGTACAGAAGTTCGCGATACTCCCACAATTCGCGGAGATCGTCGAAACTCAAGGTTTTTTTCGGTCGTATGATTTTTGTTGGGACAGAGATGCTCATTTATTTTGCGTGATGTACTGCATCAGAGTGTACCATTCGTCGGATCAATGTTTTGAATGAGATTTTTGGCTTCCAACCGAGTTCACGGCGAGCCTTTGATGCGTTGCCGCGCAGTGACCAGACTTCGTTGGGGCGAAAGAATTTTTTATCAACATACACTCGAACTTTGCCAGTTCGTTTGTCGACACCTTTTTCCTGTATGCCTTTTCCTTTCCACACGAGCGTAATGCCCGCTTCTTTGAAGGCGAGGGTGCAGAATTCACGGACAGAATGTTGAGTGCCGGTGGCGATGACGTAATCTGCAGGTTTCTTTTTCTGCATCATAAGGTACATGGCGTAGACATAGTCTTCTGCATGTCCCCAGTCACGTTTTGCGTCGAGATTCCCGATTCCGAACGCTTCGCGTTTACCCAACAGTATTTCTTTAATACCAAGAGTGATCTTTCGCGTCACAAAGTTTTCTCCGCGGCGCTCGCTTTCATGGTTGAACAAAATACCGTTTGAAATAAACATGCCATATGACTCGCGATATACGCGTGAGATATGGAAGCCATAAAGTTTTGCGACTCCGTACGGGCTACGTGGAGCAAAAGGCGTTTTTTCGTCTTGCGGACAGTCTTTCGGATCACCCGAATAAATCTCTGAGGTTGATGCCTGATAAATTTTTGCGGGGAGTTTGAGGATACGCACTGCTTCAATAACGTTTAATGTTCCCAGCGCATCAACTTGTCCCGTGTAGAGAGGCGTCTCAAATGAAACTTTCACATGGCTTTGCGCTGCGAGGTTGTAGATCTCATCGGGCCGAGTTTGCTCCATAATAGAGACGAGAGATGCCATGTCAGTGAGATCTCCGTAGTGGAGTTTGAGTTTCCTAGGGTGGACATAATTATAGATATGCTCTATTCGGCCGTGATTGAAAGAGGATGAACGGCGGATGATTCCATGTACTTGGTATCCCTTTGAGAGAAGTAGTTCTGCAAGGTATGAACCGTCTTGTCCGGTGATACCGGTAATTAAAGCGACCTTCTCTTTATTTTTGTTGCGCGTAACTTTTTTCATGGTGTATATGTTAGTAAACTATTTGCCTTCTTTTTAATTACCACTTATTTATTTTCCTTACGACCTTTCGTTTGAGATCAAGGTACGAGCGCGCTGCGCGCTGCTCGAGATCGGGGGAGAGGACATGTAAAATCTCCCGCCCTAAAATGCGGTATTGCCCGCCAATTTTATTTGCGCGAATAAGTCCTCGTTTCAACAGACGCTTCATAGTGCTTTTACTCACTTTAAGAAGCTCCTGTGTTTCGTTTGTCGTATAGACAGCGCTTGGACGTATTTCTTCAGCCATAAGGGTATTCTATACGAGGTGTCAAAAGGTGTCAAGAAGGGTCAAGCATCTTTCTGTAAATTTTTGTGATTTGCCCCCTGTTTTATTTATTTGCTTGCGCCGAAGGCTTTATCTGTATTATGATTCCTACATTATGAAGACGAACAAGTTTCTTGAGTACGCGGTTTTTTCAGGCCTTCTACTTGCTCTCTTTATTCCATTTATCGTCTCCACTCAATATTTTTTTCCGTTTATAACCGGCAAGAATTTTGCATTCAGGATCATTACTGAACTCGTTTTTGGCACTTGGATCATACTGGCCATCCGATCAGTTAATTTCCGTCCTAAAATGTCATGGCTGGGAGGAGCGCTCGGCTTGTTTCTCGTCATTATGACCATCGCAGATTTGTTGAGTCCGAATCCGATGAAGAGTTTTTGGTCAAATTTTGAGCGCATGGAAGGATTGGTGACCCTTTTGCATTTGGCGGCGTACTTTTTTGTAGCATCCTCGGTGCTTAACAGCGAAAAACGGTGGGAGCGTTTCTTTCAGACATCGGTCGGAGTCAGCGTTATCATCGGTATTTACGGATTATTTCAGCTTGCGGGAGTTTTTGCTATCAATCAGGGCGGAGTGCGTTTGGATGGAACACTTGGAAACGCGGCATACCTTGCTGCGTTTATGTTACTTAACTTTTTTGTTGCGCTGTTCCTTTTGGTGCGTTCTCGAAAGAGTAAGCCGTGGCGCTTTGTATACGGCGCCGTGATGCTTCTTCAGTTGTTTATTTTGTATAAAACAGAGACGCGGGGCGCGGCGCTTGGGCTTTTCGGCGGTGTGCTTGTATCTATGTTGCTTCTTGCGCTGCTTTCCCACAAATCTTTTTATCGCAAATTAGGTATAAGTATTTTTGTCGGGCTTATTGCAATCGGGGGCATTTTGATGGGACTTAAAAATACTGATTTTGTCCGAAACAACTCAACACTGACTCGGCTCACTTCAATTTCTTTCAGCGAGGCAGGTCCACGCTTTATGGTTTGGAATATGGCATGGCAGGGATTTAAAGAGCGACCAGTGTTTGGTTGGGGACAAGAGAGCTTCAATTATGTTTTTAACAAATACTACGACCCTTCAATGTATGCGCAGGAGCAGTGGTTTGACCGCACGCATAATGTATTTTTTGACTGGATGATTGCAGGCGGCGCCTTAGGACTCCTCGCGTATCTCTCGCTGTTTTTGCTCGCGCTCTACTATATATGGAAGCAAGGGGAGATTAATTTCTCAATCAAAAAACTATTCGGACGCTTGTTCCAAATCACTAAAGGGGCGGAGATCAACTATTTGCTTGAGAAAAGCGTTTTGACTGGATTGTTGGCAGGCTACTTTTTCCAGAATCTTTTCGTGTTTGATAACATCACGAGCTACCTCGTCTTTTTCTCCATACTCGCGTACGTGCATTCGATTTCAGGATGGCAAATTAAATTTCTTACCCGCGAACGGGCAATTGAAACGGGAAGGGCAAAGCATTTCTTTGTTTCAATCGCAGTGCTTGCGACTGCCTTCCTTGTTTACAGGCTCAATGTTCCTGCGATGCACGCTTCGTCCCAGCTCATTCAGGCGCTTAGTCCCCAGACGGCAGGTCCTGAAGCCAATCTGACCCATTTTAAATCTGCACTGAGCTATAATTCGTTCGGCAACCCTGAAGCTCGCGAACAGCTGGCACAGGGTGCTCTGCAAGTGATATTTGCGCAATCGGTTGCACTCAACGTAAAGCAGGAATATTACGATTTTGCGTTCGCCGAATTACAACGTCAACTGACTGATACTCCGTTTGACGCTCGTTACCATTTGTTTATGGGATCGTTTCTCAATCGTGCACGCAATTATGACGCAGCGCTTCCATTTTTGGAAAAAGCAGTCGAGCTGTCTCCCTCTAAACAGACGATTATTTTTGAACTTGGTTCTGCATACCTAAACAAGGGGGATACGGCAAAGGCACTTGCAACGCTCAAACATGCTTTTGAATTGGAAGAGAATTTTAAAGAAGCGCGAATTATTTATGCGGTGGCCCTGATTTATTCAAAAGATTTCAAGTCTGCCGATACACTACTTGCGCCGCTCGTGGGAACATCACTTGAATTTGATGACCGAATTGTACAGGCATACAACGCAGCTGGAAGATTCACCACAGTGATTGGATTGCTTGAAAAGCGCGTGGCACATGACACACTCGATCCACAGGCACGCTTTGCGCTTGCAGGGGCACATTTGAGTGCCGGCAATCGAGCAAAAGCAGTTTCAGTTCTTGCGCAAACTGCAAAAGATATTCCGTCTCAAAAGGATCAAGCCGACTATTATATTCGTGAGATTCAGGCGGGGAGGAATCCATAACAGCTTTTTTGCTAATAAGTTTTGAGAGATTTTTGACGAAAGACATCTTTTGTGCTATTTTCATTTGAAATTCTACCGAAAGGTTCTATGAATCTCACCGCATTTCTGCTCGTTGTCATGGGGGCGTTGTGTATCGCCCTTCTCAATGTCTTCAGTAAACAGGCACTTAACAGAGGATGGGAAAAGTTTCCCGCTTTGTTTACCGCTTTCACTCGCTTTCTTGCTGTCGGCTTTATGTTCCTCTTTATCCCTTTTGTGGGCGGGTTGGAGTTACAGTCCGGATGGTGGATTGCTGTGCTCATCACGGGTGCACTAAATATCGGCATTCAATTTGCAGATGTTAAAGCGAAATCTCTTGAAGATGTATCGCTCGTTTCGCCCATTTCCGCTACGACACCTGTGTTGCTGATTTTCACCAGCATGCTTTTACTTCACGAATATCCCTCGTTCTTGGGTTGGGTAGGTGTGTGGGTACTTGTGATTGGCACTTACGTGCTCAACATGCAGGCGTATGCCGAAAAGCAGAAGGAACTCAACCGGCGAGTTTCATGGAAAGTGTGGTTTGCTCCGTTTTTTCTGTTGACCAAGAGTACAGGGATACGATTTGCATTTTTATCGGCATTTCTCGCCACGTTTAGCCTCAACTTCGACGCGATGGCGTATCGCAGTGGCAACGTGATGCTTGCTGGCGCGTGTATCTTCTTGATTGTCGCCATCGCCAACTTCATTCTTGGCAGTTCGATCGGAGAATTGAAATCACTGCGCCGTGATCGTTCACATTTGAAAATATGGTCGCTAGTATGGATAGGGTTGGTCCTCTGTCTGGCGATACTATTTTCAAATCTTGCGTTTCTCTACACCATCACGCCATACGTGGGAACCCTACGCCGCATACAGATTCCGTTCACCATTATCCTTGCATATTTCTTGGTGGGAGAGCGAGTCAATTTCAGACATCGTCTGGTTGGAGGCTCAATCATGGCACTAGGTGCGATTTTAATCGCACTGTCTTGAATCAGTTTTTCGCAGTTGCGCGTTCCTTTCGGACCGCGCAACTTTCTTTTTTGGGTAAATAGATTGACATTTTTAATTTTCATGATAATGTGCTGGTTGGCAATTTGTACGCCTAAATTGAATTTAGTTAAACCAATGGAAATCAACCAACAGCCGAAAGGCTAGAAAGGAGGCCAACATGGCCAAGAGAGTACTCGTAGTAACGAAAGATATAGGTGAGTTCAATGTGTACCATCCGGTTGTCGGGATGTTGAGGGCGGCCGGCATCGATTGCGCTGTCATTGCAGAAGGCCTCTCGCGGCAGAAATGGAGCGATGCCTCCTACATGACTGTTTCTGGTGAAGCGTTTTCAGAGCTGGAGATCCATGACCTATTTAGAAATCACAAACCTGATTTGGTACTCACGGGCCTCGGGGCGCCGATTAACCTCGGTGAGAAGTTCGGACTTGCGGCCAACCATTTTGGTATCAAGCTTGGGTATGTGCACGATCTGTGGGGAGTGAATAAACGCTCGCAGGCAGTCCCGCAATTCGTTTGCGTGACTGACACTCTCGACGAGAAGCTAGTACGTGAGTACCCAGCTTACAACGTTTGTGTTTCTGGCCGCGTGCCCAAGATATACGTTACCGGATCGCCGGCGATGGATGCACTTGAAGGTGAAAACGACAACCCGCTCTTGAGCGAGATGATCAATCCAATGGCTGGGGAACTGCAGACAGTACTCGTTCTCGGTCAGGATGAGTCAACAACGCCGATGCTCGAAGGTCTCGTGGAAGCACTCGATGTTTGTGTCGAAGCTTCATTGGGGGACTACGTTCTTATTCCCCGGCTTCATCCGAAGTTTATGAAAAACGACGAACTTCGACATCGATGGCTTTCAATTCTCTTCGGCGCAAGGAGGGGCAAAGTGCTCTTTGTTGAGCCAGAGGTCCCTACACGTCAGCTTATGAAGGTGGCGAACTTCACGGTCAGCGTATACTCAACTGGTCTTCTGGAGGCGCCGTATTTTGAGAGCGTCCCAGTCAGTTGGGTTTCTCGCCTAGGACGCGAGAAGATGAAAGAGGCACTTGGTATGGAACAGTTTCCACTCGTCACCATGCACGGTGCTGCAGAAGTCAGTACCACATCAGATTGGAGGAGTCTTTGGACCCGCTCAATTTCTGATCGCGACGATATGATTCGTCACGCTAATCGGACACTTCAGACCGATGGGCTTGCGACACGGAGGGTGGTACATGCCATTCTGAAGGAATTAGATTGATGGTTTCGCGCAGGTTTGATCTGCGTACAGGCAGCGGTTTCCTTCGGAAACCGCTGCCTCTTCTTTTTTTACAAAAATAGCCAACGAAAAACCCCCGAAAGGGGGTTCCTCGCAGACATTTGTTAGGGCTAACGTCGGTCAGCTCTCACATACCGCCATATTAGCAGATACAGGGAAAAAGTCAAGTTGTTGTACCTTAGAGACGTTTTTCTATATAATACAGTGGTAGTTGTGCCAAGCCACGGCCGGCGGTTGCACTCACATAAGACATTGTTTTTAGGAGCTGGCCCCGCCGGCCATGATTTGGCGGAACATATATGAAACTGGAAGAAAACATATCGTTGGCCTCATTCACTACGTTCAAGATTGGCGGGAAAGCCCGCTATTTTACTCGTGTACGAGAAGTTGCAGAACTTGAAGAAGTTGCTTTATTTGCCCAGAAAGAAAAATTACCGCTTTTAGTGCTTGGCGGTGGATCTAATGTTTTGTTGCCTGATGAGGGATTTTCCGGCGTGGTGGTGAAGATGGATGTGCTGGGAATTGAGTTTAACGAGACTAAAAAGGGAACAGAGATTGTCGTTGGCGCAGGGGAATCATGGGATGAACTCGTAGCTCTTGCCGCTCAAAAAGAATTGTGGGGACTGGAGAATTTGTCAGGGATTCCAGGGACAGTCGGCGGGACACCGATTCAAAACATAGGTGCATACGGAGTGGAAGTTGCCGAACTAATTGTTTGGGTTGAGGTATTTGATCCCAAAACAGGTTCCATGTATCGAATGAAGAAGAATACCTGCAAGTTCGGCTATCGGGACAGCGTGTTTAAACACAAAGCGAAACATCTGGTAGTGACTCGAGCCTGCTTTCTCCTTGCAAAAAAGGGACTTCCAGCAATCGAATATCGAGATTTGAGAGAATATTTTGCAAAACAGAGATCAGCTCCGCAGACACCTTCTGATGTACGTGCTGCGGTACTCTCTATTCGCAGCAAGAAATTTCCTGATCTCACTAAAGTGGGAACAGCAGGGTCATTTTTTAAAAATCCGATTGTATCTAAAGGAATACATGCGCGGCTTAAAAAACGATATCCCGATCTGGTTTCATTTCCTGCAGGATTTGGCAAGATGAAGTTGTCTCTTGCTTGGATTATTGATCACGTGTGCGACTTGAAAGGAATTCGCGTAGGCGATGCAGGAGTTTCAGGACAACAGGCGCTCGTCCTTTGTAATTTTGGCAACGCAACTGCTGTTGATGTTCGCGCGCTCGCCGAGAAAATTATTTCTTCTGTGAAAGAAAAAACAGGAGTGGTGGTGGAACCAGAGGTGCGTCTCATAGAAAATAGCACGCAATAATTTTTTGCTTGCAAAAAGTTCTCCACAGTTCGCTCGCAAAAAGTATTGTGGTCTCGCGTGCATGACATACAATAAGAGTGAGTCAATGCAGACTCGTTTCCGCGGAAAGTGATTATTCCTTAACCGCGATTGGTCGAAGCACTCTGTATACTCCATCGTTAGAAGTTTTATTTTTGTGATCGGACTCGTGCCACGTGAACACCTCCGATTGCACTCCACATCATGGCAAAAAAGCGAAAGGCAAAGAAGACGAAGTCAAAGGCGAAGAAGTCAAAGAAGCGCAAAGCTTCCAAACGACGCCGATAACCGTCACAAAAAGAGACCCTTTAGGGGTCTCTTTTTGTGTTATAATGACTCCTCTATGTCTTTTTTGAGCCATATTTTTGGGGATGAAAACACAAAGACAATAAAAGGTTTTGAGCCGATTGTTGCAAAAATAAACGGTTTAGAGCCGTCTTTTTCTGCATTATCTGATCAGGCGTTGAAATCAAAAACAGAAGAATTCAAGAAACGATTATCTTTAGGGGAGACACTGGATGATCTGTTGCCTGAAGCTTTTGCCGCAGTTCGTGAAGCGGCGCGACGGACGCTTGGCCAGCGCCACTTTGATGTTCAGCTTATCGGCGGTATAACGCTTCATAACGGAAAGATTGCGGAAATGAAAACTGGAGAAGGGAAAACGCTTGTTGCCACTCTTCCGACCTATCTAAATGCGCTTGAAGGAAAGGGCGTGCATGTCGTTACTGTCAACGATTATCTTTCCCGTCGCGATGCGGTGTGGATGGGAGAAGTGTATAACGCGCTCGGACTCTCTGTTGGAGTAATCAATCATGACTCATCATATCTATATGATGAGTCTCACAAAACACCAGAAGAGGATAAAGCACATGATGAGACAAGCACATTCCGCGTGATCTACGATCGTCTGCGTCCCTGCACTCGTCCGGAAGCATATAAAGCAGATATTACGTATGGCACCAACAACGAATTTGGATTTGATTATTTACGCGACAATCTTGAATATGAAAAAGAAAGTCTGCGCCAGCGGCCGTTTCATTATGCGGTGGTAGACGAAATTGATTCAATTTTAATTGACGAGGCGCGTACTCCACTGATTATTTCTTCGGCGACGTCCGAATCAGAGGATTTGTATAAAACGTTTGCATCTCTCGTGTCTGATTTCACCGAAGACACGGATTATGAGGTGGATCGGAAGCTTAAAGCGATTACGCTCACTGACGAGGGAATTTCAAAAGCGGAAAAGAGGCTTGGGGTGGAGAATTTGTATACCGACAAAGGTATTAAATTTGTACATCACTTGGAGACCGCAACTCGCGCAAAAGCATTGTTCCATAAAGACAAAGAGTATGTCGTCAAAAATGGTGAAGTAATTATTGTGGATGAGTTTACCGGTCGCCTCCAACCTGGTCGTCGCTGGTCCGAAGGTTTGCATCAAGCCATTGAAGCAAAAGAAGGAGCAATCATTCAGAAAGAATCTCGGACATTTGCCTCGATTACGTTTCAGAACTATTTTCGTTTGTATAAGAAGTTGTCTGGTATGACCGGCACTGCGTTGACGTCGAAGGAAGAGTTTTTCAAGGTGTACGGACTTGATACCGTTTCAATTCCGACTCATCGGCCAATGGTGCGCATTGATAAAAATGATTTGATCTTTCAAAACGAAAAAGGAAAATTTATGGCGGTGGCAAAGAAAGTCAAAGAGTTGAGCCAAAAGGGCCAGCCGGTGCTCATCGGAACGGTTTCAATTTCTAAAAATGAAGTCCTGTCAGGATATTTGACCCGAGAAGGAGTGAAGCACGAAGTCTTGAATGCTAAGAATCATGAGCGGGAAGGCGAGATTATTGCACAGGCTGGACGCAGGAGTGCTGTTACGATTGCGACCAACATGGCCGGCCGAGGCGTTGATATTAAGCTTGGGGGCAATCCTTCAACGGACGCAGAATATGAAGAAGTGAAGAAACTTGGTGGGCTCTTTGTGCTTGGCACGGAGCGACATGAAGCGCGGCGCATTGATAATCAATTGCGCGGCCGATCCGGCCGTCAGGGTGATCCCGGAGAAACCCATTTCTATGTCTCGCTTGAAGACGAGTTGATGCGCGTGTTTCCTCGTGACACCATGAAGGGATTGATGTCGCGTCTCGGCGTGAAAGAAGACGAAGCAATTGAGAATCGGATGATTACGAGATCTATCGAAACTGCGCAGACCAAGATTGAAGGATTTAATTTTGATGCGCGCAAACACGTTCTCGAATATGACGATGTGATGAATCACCAGCGCAAGATTGTGTATGAACGCCGGCGGGCAGTTTTACTCGGTGATCCAAAGGCGATTGATGAATACGTTACCGTTGTTAGTACGGGGAATGCTGATGCAGAGAAATTAATTACAGATAAGAAGACAGAATTTGGCGATACGGCCTATTATGCGGTAATGCGCCGTCTAATTTTACAGACGATTGATATGTTCTGGGTAGATCATCTTGAAGTGATGGATTATATGCGTGGCAGTGTGAATCTCCGTGCGTATGGTCAGCGAGACCCCTTGGTGGAATATAAAAGAGAGGGACTTAAATTGTTCAAAGAGATGGAGCAGGGCGTCGGTGAGCAGATTTTGCGTGTGTTGCCCAATGTTACCACGTCTGCGTTTACTGCACCTGACAAAGAAATGGAAATGGTGCGCAAACGCGCGGCAGAAATCACGCGCGGTGCTGGAGGCAGTGCGCCAGTCTCGTCCGGCAAAAAAGAAATCGGTCGCAACGACCCTTGTTTCTGTGGAAGCGGAAAAAAATATAAGAAGTGCCATGGCAAATAAAACAGAAAAGAAATCTATTTGTTCTGTCGAGAGGTTCCATCACTTTCGTTGTGGCAATTGTACTGGTTGGTGGGGAATGGGTGATGCACCAAAAACGAGAAAAGAGTGGTTTTGCCCATGGTGTGGTGTGAAAAGTAAATATCAAAAATCTAATGGCAAATAAGAGTATCAAGGATTTAGAAAAGAAAGTTTTTACACATCTCAAAGAGCGTGGGTGGGACAATTTACGACCCGCTGATCTTGCTAAGTCTATTGCAATTGAAAGCGGTGAATTGCTTGAGTTGTTCCAGTGGGAAAATAAATCTCTTGAAGACGTAAAGAATGATAAGGAGAAAGTGGAAAAGATAGGAAGAGAGCTTGCTGATGTACTTACCTACGCGTTAGATATTGCTGTCTTGCTCAAACTTGATACAGAAAAAATCATTATTGATCACCTTGCTCACGTAGAGAAAAAATATCCGGCCAAACTGATGAAGAAACGTGTTGCTGGTGAGCCGGGGACAGAAGCGCTGTATTGGAAGATAAAGAAAGAGTATCGGAAGAAAGGGTTATAACGCTCTATATGAAGCAAGGCAATGTAGAAGTGAGGAAATCCAATATACAAGGCAAGGGGGTTTTTGCATTGAGAGATTTCAAAAAAGGAGAAGAGGTGTTCCGATATAAACGAGGAAAATTTATTAAAAAAGAGAATATAAGTTCTCTTTCAGAAGACGAAAGAAATTCTCTAGATTTTGTTGATGCAGATATATATGAATTGATGGAACCCTTAGGCAGTTTCGTGAATCACTCCTGTGATCCAAATACTGTGGAACAGCTTGGAGAAAAAGAAATTGTATCTTTTGCGTTTAAACCAATTAAAGCAGGTGATGAGATAACGGTTGATTACCGAGTTCGGGCGTTTGATGAATGGAAACTTGATTGCATGTGTAACTCAAAGAATTGCTCAGAAATTGTGGCAGGGAGTTTCTTTTCGTTACCTGAACATTTGCAGAAGCAGTATCTCTCTTTTGCTCCCAAGTTTATTAAAGAAGAGTATCAGAGGAGAAATCATACATGATAGTTACTCTTTGTTCCAGCGCGTCATTCTATAAACAGGTTATCGAGATCAGAGATCAGCTCAAAAAGATGGGGGTGAAAGTTTTTGTTCCTCTGACTGCGGGTAAGATGGAGCGGAGCGGGGATTGGCAAGTGGGAACGTATAAGACGTGGCACAAAGATGCAAGCCAATATAATCGCAAAGCTTTTTTGACGATGCATCACTTTAATAAAATTGCGAAAGGGGACTCTATACTAGTTCTCAATTATGAGAAGAATGGGAAGCAGGGGTATATTGGAGGAGCAGTACTTGCCGAAATGGCAGTGGCATTTTATCTGAAAAAGAAAATCTATATTCTCAACCCAATTCAGGAAGAGGTGAGTTATAAAGAAGAAATATTGGGAATGAAGCCAGTGATACTCGGCGGGGATTTATCTAAAATGCTATAGTGAAAGATGTAGATAAGCATTTTCAATGGAACAACACACCAAACAAAGAATGTTGCCGATATACGTCAGGAATCTTATTTTTGGAGTGGAAGATGGTCTTGTTTCGACAGTGGGGTTTTTAGCAGGCGTGGCGGCGGGAGGAGTTGATCGTTCATACCTTGTATTGAGTGGCACCGTGCTTATTGTGGTTGAGGCGTTTTCAATGGGTGCAGGCAGTTTTCTTTCTGAAAGTTCATCTGACGGATCGGAAGATCGAAATCAGCCGCATATTTCCCAGTCGGTGAAGGGAGGGCTGATTATGTTTGTATCATATGTTCTTGCTGGTTTTTGGGTCCTTGCTCCTTATTTCTTTACCGGTGGAGCTACAGGGATATTCTTTTCTATATTCTTATCGATTATCGCCCTATTTTTCCTCGGATGGGCGAGTGCAACATTGACCGGAACGAGGCGGGTCAGGAGGATTATTCGAATGATTACAGTCGGAGGATTTGCGGTTCTGATCGGGGTCACGGTTGGAATTCTTGTGGGGTAGAGTACAGTACGTTATAGTATAGATACCATGTATACCGCTCGCGCCCAAACCATATTTTTTGTTTTTCTGATATTGACGGTTCTCGCGATGTCTTTTTTCATTTTCCAGCCGTACCTCACCGCGCTTTTCCTCGCGTTTGTTTTCTTTATTGTATTTAAGCCCCTGTACCACTTTGTGGATCGTTTTTGCGGCGGTAGACATGCACTTTCTTCTTTGTTCACGCTCGCGCTGATTATTGTGCTCGTGTTTATCCCGTTTTTAGTGTTTGGTTCTCTCCTGTTTGATGATGCGCGTAATCTATATTTGACGCTTGCAAGCGGAAATTATAATGCAGATTTCTTGCAGGGGTTTGAACGCACGCTTGAAAATTATCTGTCCGCTGTGGTTCCGGATGTTTCCATAGATATTGGGATGTATGTGAGTCAAGCCGCTTCGTGGTTTGTTGATCATCTCGGTTCGTTCTTTTCCGGCTTCATGCGATTTATCGTCGGACTTGCGCTGATGTCTCTCGCGCTCTTTTATTTCTTCAAAGATAGTGAGGCGTTTAAGAAAAAATTGTTGTTGTACAGTCCGCTTGAAGACGCCTACGATCGAGATATTTTCAATCACATTGAGCGAGCGGTGAATTCCGTGGTGCGCGGATCTCTTTTAATCGCATTTCTGCAGGGCGTGTTTATCGCACTTGGTTTCTGGTTTACCGGTATTCCCAACCCAGTAATCTTCGGCGCGTTTGGCGTTGTTGCGGCACTTATCCCAAGCTTTGGAACTTCGCTCGTGCTTATTCCGGGGATTATTTTTCTGTTTTCAACGGGGAGCCTGATACCAGCGGTCATACTTTTTGCATGGGGAGCTCTGGTGGTTGGACTGCTCGACAACCTCTTGCGTCCGCTTTTACTGACTCGATCCATCTCGATTCACCCGTTGTTAATTTTGCTTTCAGTGCTCGGGGGTATCAGCTTTTTCGGGCTCGTGGGATTTATCGCTGGTCCGGTCGTGGTGAGTTTACTGTACGTACTTGCTGATTTATATCCTCGTATATTTGGGCAGACGAAGAATACTGCGTAATCTATTAAATACAGAATCGTGCTGATCATACACGTTGGTTCGCAAAATAAAGTAAAAGTAGGCGCTGTAGCAGAGATTATCCAAGAGTATCCGCATCTTGCCTCTGCAGGGGTTCAGGGTGTAGAAGTTGCATCAGGAGTCTCAGATGAGCCACTTTCTCTAGATGAAACGATACAGGGTGCAATGAATCGCGCTCGGGCGGCGTTCCATGATTGTATGTACAGTATTGGACTGGAATCGGGGATGATGGCTGTGCCGCATACCAAGACTGGCTATATGGACATTTGTGCGTGTGCCATTTATGATGGCAGAGAGTTTCATCTTGGACTTTCATCCGCGTGGGAATTTCCTGATGCATCTATCGCAGAATCTATCACTAAAGGAGGTTTAACTATAAATCAGGCAATGCATAAAGCGGGTTTGACAGACAGCAAGCACATCGGTTCGGAGGGAGGCGCTATTGGTTTCTTTACCAAAGGGCGCATGGATCGGAAAGCATATACCAAGCAAGCTTTGCGTACAGCCCTCATTCATCTGGAGCAGGAATTTGGAAAATGAAAGAAAAAGGATCAAAGGAGAAAATTGTAGTAGCAGTCAGCGGAGGATTCGATCCTTTGCATATTGGCCATGTTCGGATGTTTGAGGAAGCGCGAAAATTAGGAGATGAGCTTGTGGTGATTCTCAACAATGATCAGTGGCTTGTTGCGAAGAAAGGGTACGCGTTTATGCCTGCACAGGAGCGAAAAGAGATTATCGAATCGCTTCGGCCAGTAGACAGAGTGATGCTGACTTTACATGAAGAAAATCCTCAAGATATGAGTGTGTGCGCCGAATTGAAATTACTGAAGCCCGATATTTTTGCAAACGGGGGAGATCGGAAGCCCGATGGCGATCCGGTGCCTGAAGTAGCATTGTGCGAAGAACTTGGGATAGACATGGCGTATAACGTCGGACATGGCGGAAAGATACAATCAAGTTCATGGCTCTTAGCGAAGCATGAGGAGCGCAAGAAAAAATAAAGAATTATGCAGAAGCCTTTTTCTCCTAAGACCGGCCAGACTGATTACACGAACATTCGCTGGGTGCCGGTTATCAATTGTGTTTTGCGCTACGAAGGCAAAATGCTTTTGGTTAAACGAAGTAGTGATTTAAAACTTTATCCCGATTTTTGGAATGGCATTTCAGGGTTTTTAGATGATCAGCAGAGTCTAGAAGATAAAGCAAAAGAGGAAATACAAGAGGAATTAGGAATGTCTCCCGATCACATACAGGAAATACGACTCGGCACCATCTTTCATCAAGATGCGCCCGAGTATAAGAAAACATGGATTGTGCACCCTCTATTGGTTGATGTGACTACCAATAAAGTACACCTTGATTGGGAGGCAAAAGAATTTGCTTGGGTTCCCATACAAGATGTTCAGAAGTACAATGTGTTGCCGGGATTTGATCGAGTATTACAAAATTTTTTCTAGTATATGAAAGCAGTTATTCTTGCAGCAGGAGAAGGAAAACGATTGCGTCCGCTGACGGATAAAATCCCCAAGCCATTAGTGCACCTAGCGGGCAAGCCGCTGCTCGAACATTTATTCGAGGCTCTGCCCCCAGAAGTCGATGAAGTTATTTTAGTGCTTGGATATCGAGGGGAACAGATTCAAGCTCATTTTGGAGAGAAATTCGGACGATTCAAACTCTCCTATATCTTTCAGGAGAAGCGAGATGGTACAGCGCGGGCGCTTGCGCTATGCAAAGATTCGCTTGGCGGAGAGCGGTTTCTTTCATTGTATGCCGATGATTTAAATGGTGCTAAAGACCTTGAGGAACTTCTTAAACACCCACTATCAGTACTCGTCAAAGAGGTGGAACAACCGGAGAAGTTTGGGGTGGTAACACTTAACAAGAACGGACAGGTAGCGGATATTGTTGAGAAACCGAAAGTGCCGCCGAGCAACTTGGTGGTGACTGGCCCTGCGGTTCTTGATGGACGGATTTTTTCTTATGAACCACCCCAACATGAAAATGGGGAATATTATCTTGCCGAAGCGATCGGGCAATTAGTGAAAGATCATCCAGTCGTTGCGGTGCCTCAATCTTTGTGGATTCCTATTGGATATCCTGAAGATCTTGCGAAGGCGGAGGAAATATTGAAGAGAAACAAGCCGCGGGATTGACCCGACATTCCTTTTCGGGCACAATGCGAGTATATATGTATACGCCCCCGAAAAAAATCTTGGAACGATATGCAGATGTACTGGTTAATTTCGCACTCCGAAGTGGAAAGGGAATCAAGAAAGGCGATGTAGTTCACTTGGTTGCCTATGAAATCGCAAAGCCTTTGTATCGCGAGTTGCGCCTCGCGATTTTAAAAGCTGGCGGACACGTGATTGGAGATTATCGTCCTGATTCGGGCGATCGTTTCCCATTTGACCGTGATTTTTTCCTGCACGCCAAACCCCATCAACTCTCGTTTTTCCCTAAGAAGTTTGCAAAGGGAATGCTCGATGAGATTGATCACAACATATTTATTTTGAGCGAGACTGACATGCATGAGCTTGAAGGTATTGATCCGAAGAAAATCATGCAGAAGGGTCTTGCGTGGAAGCCATTTATGGATTGGCGCCGAGAGAAAGAGAATAAAGGCCAATACACGTGGACCTTGGGATTGTACGGTACGGAGGCAGAGGCGAAGGAAGCAAGGATGTCATTGAAAGAATACTGGCAACAAATTATTAAAGCGTGCTTCTTGGATAAAAAGAATCCGATTGCTGAATGGAAGAAGTTGTACCGTGATCTTGAGAAAACTCGATTGAAACTTAATGCATTGCCGATCGAGAGGCTGCATGTTGTCGGTCCCGATGCTGATTTGTGGATTCACCTTGGAAAGAAACGAAAATGGATGGGAGGCAGCGGGCGCAACATTCCCTCGTTTGAATTATTTACCTCTCCTGATTGGCGGGGGACAGAAGGGTGGATTCGTTTCAATCAGCCACTCTATCAATACGGTGTTTTAATTGAAGGAGTGGAGCTTGAGTTTAAGAATGGAAGGGTGGTGAGGGCGAAAGCTCGGAAAAATGAGAAAGTCCTCAAGCAGATGATTGCAACAAAAAATGCTGACAAGATTGGAGAGTATTCGCTTACCGATCGTCGGTTCTCTCGCATTACCAAATTTATGGCCAACACTCTCTTTGATGAAAATATCGGGGGTAAAAATGGAAATACCCATCTGGCGCTCGGGAAGTCCTATCAAGATTGTTACATTGATGATCCGGGTGAATTGTCACCGCAGGATTGGGAAAATCTTGGCTACAATGATTCATCAGTACACACCGATATTATCTCTACCGCACCGCGGACAGTAACTGCACATCTCAAAAACGGTAAGACGAAAGTAATCTACAAAAACGGTCAGTTTACACTCTAGTACAAGTTTTCGGCAGACTTGATTTAGTAGATACACTCTATGTTATACTACTTTGCTGTATGGCTATTCTCGAAGTACAAGATCTAGTCAAAGAATTTGGGCCGGTCAAGGCCGTGAACGGACTTTCATTTGAAGTGCAGGAAGGGACTATCACCGGTCTTCTTGGTCCGAATGGTGCAGGAAAGACCACGACCATTCAAATGATACTTGATTTGATAACCCCAACATCGGGCACTATCAATGTTTTTGGATTACCCATACATGATAATCGTGAGGAAGTGCTTGGAAAAATGAATTTCTCTTCACCTTATGTTTCGCTTCCGGGGAATCTTCGTGTGCGCGAAAATCTCGCCACTTTTGCGAGGCTCTATGGGGTGAAAGATGTATGGGGAAAGATTGACGAACTCGCTGATTTTTTCAATATCCGCAAACTACTTGGACGTATGACCTCAACGCTTTCCACGGGGCAACTTACTCGCCTGAATTTAACCAAGGCGCTTTTAAACGATCCCAAGCTTCTTTTGCTTGATGAACCGACTGCCTCGCTTGATCCTGATATTGCCGATCGAACACGAAAAATGCTTCAGCGCATCAAGAATGAGCGGGGGGTGACGATTCTCTATACGTCTCATAACATGGAAGAAGTCGAGGAAATTTGTGATACCGTGATCTTTATTGATCAGGGAAGTTTCAAAGATCAGGGGACACCCACGGACTTAGTCAAAAAATACGGCCATAAAGATTTAAATGAGGTGTTTCTCACCATCGCTCGTGGATCGGAATTTAGCAAAGAAGAAGATTAATACTATGCGCTGGTATAGAATTCAAGCACTCATCATCCGCCATCTCTATCTCTTTAAGCGATCAATGCCGCGCTTAATGGATATTTTTTTCTGGCCGATACTCGAGCTTCTGCTCTGGGGATTTTTGAGTCTCTATATAAACAAACTCAATATTGTCGGATTCAATGCGGTAACGGTGCTTTTGGGGGCAGTGATTTTCTGGGATTTACTAACTCAATCGCAACGTGCAGTATCGGTGGCATTTCTTGAAGATGTTTGGGAACGGAATTTTCTGAATATTTTTGTTTCGCCTCTTCGATTGAGCGAATTTCTCGCCTCAACCATTATACTTGCGTTGTTGCGGATTGTTGCCGTAGGTCTCTTGATGGCGCTTATTGCGTTCTTTTTCTATCACCTCAATTTGCTTATCTTTGGATTTTCACTCATCCCATTTGTGTTAAATCTCTTGGTGTTTGGAGCGGCAGTCGGTCTCTTTACCACTGCACTTATTTTACGCTATGGGACATCCGCGCAAGTGCTTGCGTTCGGGATGTTGTTTCTAGTTCAGCCATTTGCTGCAGTGTTCTATCCAGTGTCGGTTCTCCCACAAATGCTTCAGTGGGTTGCCTATCTCTTGCCGCCCACGTATGTTTTTGAAGGAATGCGAGCTGTTATTGCTACTGGAATGTTGCCGAGTGGGCTATTGCTTGGCGCGATTGTCTCCAATATTATTTTCTTTGTGTTGCTTTCTTGGTATTTCTACCGTTCATTTGCGGTAGTCAAAATGAAAGGGAAGTTGCTTAAGCTTGATTGAGCTTTGATATGTGGGCACGTATAATAGAGATATGAATTCTGAACCTAATAAAGGCGCTGTTCATAGAGTGTGGAAATTTTTTGATCATCTTGAAGATCACGTACGAGCGCGCTTGAGTCACCATCCCATTTTGTATAGTTTAGTGGGAGGCGTTGCGATCGTTCTCTTTTGGCGTGGCGTCTGGATGCTTGCCGATGAGATTGGTCTTTCATCAATTTCGTCTATCATCATCAGTGTTGTCATTATGCTTATAACAGGTCTCTTTGTTTCGTTTTTCGTTGGAGATAGGATTGTCTTATCCGGCATCCGTCAGGAGAAAAAAGTGATTGAGAAAACCGAAGAAGAAATAAAATCTGAATCGGTAGCTATTTCCGAAGTGCGTGAAGAACTAAAATTGATTGAGAAGGGGATTGAGAAACTTGAGAAGATTGAGCGCCACAATCACTCCAAGTAGAGATGCTAGAGACCAATTTCGTATTCGTAGAAAGAATCAAAAGGGATAACCCATGAAGTCGCTGTTGGTATGTCAGCACGCTCCATTATTTTTCGGAAGAGGCGGATTGAATTTCCGTGTGCGGAGAGCGCAACACTGACGCGTTCTTTTTTCATGAGGGGAAGCAAGTCATTAATAAATGATTGGACCCGAATTTCTACCATGGAAAAACTTTCGCCTTCGGGAGGGGGAATGTGGTAACCCCGATGTATCAAGTTGTACTTTTGTTCGCCTAAGAATTGCTCCACTTCGCGTTTCCCTTCAGTCGAGAGTTCGTGTATAAGATCTCCCTCGACTTCCAGTTCGTAGAGTTTTTTCCCCATATCTTCTATAAATTGCTGGTGGGTTGTACCATTTAATTTTCCGTAGTTGCGTTCAATCATGCGATTATCTTCTAAAATACGCGTACATTCCGGATGAAACTTAAGCACTTCTTCAAGTGTGTTCTTTGAGCGGATAAGTGATGTGTGATAGGCGATTGAGAATCGCTTGTCTTTCAATTTTTCAGCGATTATTTGTGCTTGCTGTAAGCCGAGTTTAGTCAGTGGGGGATTGTCCCATCCAGTGAATTTTTCATCCCGATTGTAGGTAGTCTGTCCGTGTCGAAAAAGATAAATAAAAAGTTTCTCGTTCATAGGTTTAGACATTGAAGGTTTCTTCAATTCGCAACAGTTCATTGTATTTTGCAGTTCGCTCTCCGCTTGCCGGCGCGCCAGCCTTAATACATTCCATTCCAAGACCGACGCAGAGGTGTACGATTGAGATGTCTTCGGTCTCCCCTGACCGGTGGGATGCGATTCTGGTGAATCCTGCTTCTTTTGCGCGGATACTCACGCGGGCAGTTTCGGTGACGGTGCCGATTTGGTTCGGTTTGATGATAATTGCGTTTGCCGCTTGTTCTCTGATCCCTTTTTCAAGACGGGTAAGATTGGTGGCAAAGAGATCATCTCCGACTATTTTTATCTTTCCCCCCACCTGATTAGTAAGTTTCTTGAAATCTGCCCATGCGTCTTCTGCAAACCCGTCTTCAATCGAGAACAGTGGGAATTGCGTTACCCATGAGTTATAGAGTGTGTGCAAGACATCACTCGAGAGTGTCTTATGTTCACGCGCGAATTTATATTCGCCATCTATAAATATCTCGGATGCGGCCACATCAATACCGATTGATACACCGGTGCCACTCGTATAGCCAGCTTTTATAATTGCAGTGACCAAGAGTTCGAACACCTCTTCGTTTGATGAGAGAGCCGGTGCAAATCCACCTTCATCTCCAGTGAGAGTCGAATAGTTTTTTTCAGAGAGTAATTTGCCGAGCAGGTGATAGATTTCCGATCCGATGCGTAGTGATTCAGCGATAGCCTGATGCAGGGGGACAATCATAAATTCTTGTATGTCGACACTTCCTGTAGCATGTTTTCCTCCGTTGAGGACGTTCATCATCAGTGTGGGGAGGCGAGGAACCGTATGAAATTCTTGTGCTATGTATTTCCAGAGAGGGAGTTTGAGACTTTTTGCTGCTGCTTCTGCAAACGCAAGCGAAACGGCAAGTGTAGCATTTGCTCCTAGTTTTGATTTGTTCTCTGTTCCATCGAGTGAGATAAGAGTCGCGTCTACTTTTTCTTGATTGAATGTGTTGTTGACGAGTGCCGGTCGTATCAGTGTCTCAATATTATGTAGCGCTTTGGTGACATCTTTTCCGCCGAACCGTGTTCCTCCGTCTCGGAGTTCGACTGCTTCGTGCACTCCAGTTGAAGCTCCCGAAGGTGAGCTTGCCCGTCCGAGCGCTCCGTCAGATAGAGTCAAATCAACTTCTACAGTTGGATTTCCTCGTGAATCGAGAATCTCGCGTGCTTGTATATTCTGTATGTCATGCATTACTCTATTATATATTATTTGGAATAAAACTCGCTCGTCCATATCCCCGTAGCAAGATCGTGGGTATTAGGCGAGCAAGTTTTATTTTGAGAACCTCTCGGTTCTCAACGCTCGTACCCGCCGCCTGCTGGCGCTGGGTACTGCGCTCGTCTTCACTCGCTTGCTGCTCTCCTCCACGGGGAAACTCCCGTTTCCCCGACCCTCTTCCCTCATTCGGCATTCATCTCCGATGCATAGCATCGGAGTATTCTGCCGTAAGAGTAAAACAAGCTCGCACTTTTAGATAGATTGATTTTGAGCTACAATGGGCTACCATCTATATAACGGAAATGTATCCCCACGTAAACATTGTTACTCATAGTGGTAGTTTTCACACAGACGACGTATTTGCGGTTGCTACTCTACTTTTGCTTCTTGAAAAGAAGCCGGTTGAAGTGCGGGTTATACGTAGTCGAGAGCAGGCGGTTATCGATCAAGCAGATTTTGCAGTGGATGTGGGAAATATATACGATCCTGCCGCCAATCGGTTTGACCATCACCAAACTGGTGGTGCTGGTATGCGGGACAATAAAGTTCCGTACGCAGCATTTGGGCTTCTATGGAAGCAGTTCGGTGTAGAGATTTCCGGATCAGCAGAGATTTCCGCGCGGGTTGATCGTGTCTTGGTACAGCCAATAGACTACGGGGACAATCTAGGTCTCCCCCTTGCTCCTCTGGTACCCGATGTCTATCCGTATACTTTGGACCGTATCATCAGCGCGTTTGGTAGTACTTACGAAGAGAAAAAGGTTGAGATTGATGCGGTTTTTCTGGAGCTAGTTGCCTTTGCGAAACGGATTATACAGCGGGAGATTGTGAAAGCTGTTGCACTTGAACACGCATCGTCTGCAGTGAAGCGTGCTTATATTGATGCATCTGACAAACGAGTCGTGGTGCTTGATGAAGAATATCCGTGGTACGACACTTTGAGTAACTACCCTGAACCACTGTTTGTTGTATTCCCAGATGAGAAAAGTGGGAATTGGGGAATTTCAGCAGTGCGAGTGAGTCTGCATGAATTCAAGAACAGAAGAGATTTTCCCGTTGCGTGGGCAGGGAAACGTGCTAAGGATCTCGCAGAAGTCTCGGGAGTCTCTGATGCAGTGTTTTGTCACAACAGACTTTTTTTTGCTGTGGCGAAGTCGAAAGAAGGAGCGATTACATTAGCAGAGCGGGCGCTTAGTACAGAGTAAAAAAACAGAGCATGGCACTTGTTGATGAAATAACAATAAAAGTAAAAGCTGGCCGAGGAGGTGATGGAGTAGTTCGTTGGCTGCACGAGAAGAACAAGGAATACGGTGGTCCTGCAGGAGGAGACGGGGGAAAGGGCGGGAATATTTACGCACGAGGCCTTCGTGATATTGGTATTTTGGGAAGATATCGGGGGATAAAAGAATTTCGTGCAAAAGACGGGGAAGCAGGTGGGAATCAAAGTATGCATGGAAAATCCGGCGAGGACTTTGTTATTGATGTTCCAGTCGGTTCGGTACTGAAGAATAAAACCACTGGGGAGGAATTTGAATTACTTGCAGAGGGCGAACCCGTATTGCTTTTGATGGGCGGCGCGGGTGGAATGGGGAATATCCATTTCAAAAGTTCAATGCATCAACGTCCTACTGAATCAACTCCGGGGAAAGAGGGAGAACAAGCCGAATTCTTTATTGAGCTTAGATTGATCGCTGATGCAGGATTGATCGGGCTTCCTAATGCTGGTAAATCAAGCATGTTGAATTCCGTGACTCGTGCGAATGTGAAAGTGGGTTCGTATGCGTTTACCACACTCGAGCCCAATCTCGGTGTTATGAATGGTTTTATATTGGCGGATATTCCGGGGCTTATTGAAGGCGCATCAGAAGGGAAAGGGTTAGGACATCGTTTTTTGAGACACATTCGTCGCACACAGGTCTTGGTGCACTGCATTTCTGCGGAACAGGAGGACTTTGAAGTCTGTTATAAGACGATTCGCGATGAACTTTCCCGATATGACGCTGAATTGCTCAATAAAAAGGAGATCATAGTACTTACCAAGTCTGACGTGTTGGATCAAAAGACTCTTGCCAGCCGTCTTGAAACCCTTCGAAAGCGATTTCCTGAAGTATACACGCTCTCTATTCTTGATGACCGGTCGATAAAGGAGTTCTCACAGGCTCTTTCTAAAGACTTGTCGGACGTACATCTTGCCAAACAGGTGAAATGAGTTTGGAATAGGCATACGTGCGTTTTCTCTATGATATAGTTTTTACATATGGCGAAGTACTATCCGACGATTGGACTTGAAATCCACGCTGAACTCAAAACAGCGACCAAAATGTTCTGCAATTCAAAGAATGATCCGCATGAGAAGCGGTCCAACGTCAATATATGTCCTGTGTGTATGGGGCACCCCGGCACGCTACCGACAGTAAACAAAGAGGCGGTGAAGCATGTTTTAAAGGTAGGTGTTTCAGTGGGAGGTGTTATTGCAGACTATTCCGAATTTGATCGTAAGAATTATTTTTACCCTGACATTCCTAAAGGATATCAGATCAGTCAGTACCAATTTCCTTTAGTTAAAGGAGGAGAGCTTGCTTCAGTGGTGCTCACTCGAGTACACCTTGAAGAAGATACTGCAAAATCATTTCATGTAAGTGGAGAAGAAATTGAAGAGCATAGTCTTATTGATTTCAATCGTGCAGGAGTTCCCTTGATGGAGCTGGTGACTGAACCGGTTATTACCACATCAGCACAAGCTGTTTCGTTTGCACGAGAGTTGCAATTACTACTCCGCACACTAGGTGTGTCTGATGCTGACATGGAAAAAGGAGGAATGCGGGTTGAGGCGAATATTTCTGTAAGTCCGATATTAGGAACATTTGGCAATAAAGTGGAAGTAAAAAATTTAAATTCATTTCGCAGTGTTGAACGAGCTATTGAATATGAACTCAAGAGACAAGAATCAGTCATTGAAGAGGGAGGGGAAGTGGTTCAGGAGACTCGAGGTTGGGATGAGGAAAAAGGAGAAACCTTTTCACAGCGCAAGAAAGAAAATTCACACGACTACCGATATTTCCCTGACCCCGATATTCCCAAGTTTCTTCTCTCCGAGATTCCAGAGTTTTCAGTTGAACGTCTTCAGTCCGAGCTACCAGAACTTCCGTGGAAGAAACGGGAGCGACTTATTCAGCAGTACGCACTCAAGCCAGAAGATTCTGAACTGTATGTTCAAGATAGTTTCTTAGCAGAATTTTTCGAGAAAGTGTCTGCAGGCTTGAAAGACAAAAAGTTTATTAAGCTTGCCTCAAATTATATTGTTTCTGATCTCGTCAGTTTGCAAAAGGAAAGTGTCGTTAACCCCATGCGTTTGTTGCCGGAAAATTTCACCGAGTTAATAGAGATGACTGCAACGGGAGAAGTTTCGTCGCGTGGTGCAAAAGATATACTCAAGGTGATGTATGAGGAAGGCGGTGCACCGCGGATTATAGCGGAGGAAAAGAAATTATTTCAACAAAGTGATGAATCATTTCTTATCTCTGTTGCAGAGAAAGTAATTTCAGCGAATCAGAAAGTTGTCTCTGAATATCAAAAAGGGAAGGGGACTGCACTCCAATACTTGATAGGTCAGTGCATGAAAGAAACCCGCGGAAGTGCAAATCCTGCAAAGATGCAGGAGATACTCTCCAAACTTCTGAAGTCATAGAGATCTCCTTTTTACCCTTATAGGGCAATTGTTTCACGACAATTCGATTTTAGGGATACTGTGTAACACACAGTATCCCTTTTCGGCCATCCGAGATGTCTCCGTCTGGTCTCGTAAGTCCTCACCCCAACCTATCACTACCCAATCTGTCTGGCTCAAATCTGGCTCATTGTAAGCCCTAATTTTGACCTTGTTTTGAGTGACCGAATAATAAGGGTTTTTAGGCTAAATTTTTTGTTCATTTTTGAAAAATATCTGTTTAAAATTTGTTCTTGGTTATTCAAGTTTCATATTCATAATTTAGAATTGCATCTTTGAAAAATTATGTCAACTCGGATATCCGAGATAGCCTTATTTATCCACAGAAAAATGCATCAATCCGAGATGATTCCGAGGTAAAATTATAAGTGAAATGAAGGATCGAAATGAAGAAATATTTTTGAAAGAGAAGCGGTACATTTCATCGCGTAAAGCGTCTGAAATTTCTGGGTACGCTTCTGACTATATCGGCCAGCTTTGCCGAATGAAAAAATTGGAAGCTACTCGGATCGGCCGATCATGGTACATCAAGGAAGAATCACTACTCGAACACCTCAAGCTCAACTCTCCTTCGGAATACGTAAAGCGGATTGCTACTCACGCCGCCAAAGAACGGCTCAAATATGTCACTTCGGTTCCCGTTGCTAAACCGGAAACCAAGAAATCTCCTAAAAGTGAATTTACACAAAAACCTCCGAAAAATTCTGAGGTTGTGTATTTTAAAGATGAGGGTGAGTTGTTACCTTCTCTAAGGACAACTGTTTCAAAAATTCTAGAAACAAATAGGTCCGAATTTAGCGAGACACCTGAACGTACCGTCTCGCCGTATGTGAAAAAAATTCGTCGCGTTTCGCCGAGTCATCCGCATATAGCAAATAAAATCGGAGCTACGTTCCTCTCTCTGGTTTTTTTGTTGAGCACAGTAGCTTTCGGAAAGACTGTTGATGTCAGAGAAGCGGCGCGAGCGATCGGAGAGACTGTGCGTTCAGTTGCAACACTTGCTCCGTATCTGACTCCTACCACCTTTGTTGAGAGTGCGAGCGAGTATGTTGCGGTGACCTCGGAGTCACTCTTGGAGAGCGTGACAGGTTTCAACAAGAATTTTGCACACAGTTCAAAATTAATAGCACGTCGTCTTAGTGCCACCAGTGCTTTGGTGCTTGCGAACCCTTCCGAATTTTTATTTGACTCACTCTCTGCATACCGAAATGCGTTGGTCTCGGGATGGGCGTCAGGTATGAAAGGCCAGAGCGGACTCGCATCACTTGCTGCATCGAAGACTGGTATTTCAACTTCGATCTTTTCTCTAAACACGCTCGCGAGAAGCTTCAATCGCGGTGTCGATGATTTTTTTGCAAGTTTGTTTGAGACCCCTTCTTTGTACGTATATGCACCGGTGACTGGTTCAAGGTTGCCGGTTGTTGAGCGACCAACTGTTGGAGTCGCACGCACAACAGAAGTTACGAATCAATTTTTCATTCAAGGAATCTTGCGCGAAGAGTTTGAGAATCGGTTGAGCGCGCTTTCAAATAAAGTTACTTCTGACATTAGCTTGTTGTCGGATCGGGCTCTTGGACATACTGTCCTTGTTTCAACACCGAGTTTGAATCAGGAGATTGCTCATAGTCAGCGCATTGACCAGCTTTCTGGTACGCGTATTCAAAGTCCGACTATCACGGGTGGTTCTATCGCGAACACAAATATTTCCGGCGGGACAATTTCAGACGTGACCATTACTGGAGCGTCATTTGATACTATTTCGGTTGGAGGAGGTGCGACTTCGACTTTTTCTAGCGGTCTTTCAGTAACCGGAGGGTTTGCCATTTCTTCGCTTGATTGCACCAGCTTGACCAATGGTGGAAAATTGACGACCGATGCAAGCGGTAATGTGATTTGTGGAAGCGACATCAGTGGCGGAGGCGGATCTGGCGGAGGCGGGGTTGGCTGGGCAACATCCACGACGGACACCGAATCGGTTTACTTCTACGGACTTTCAAATGTCGGCATCGGCACCACCTCTCCATACGCCAAACTCTCGGTAGTCGGCGAAACTGTCTCGGCATACTTCACTGCAACCACTA
>MHRF01000004.1 GCA_001820875.1 Candidatus Taylorbacteria bacterium RIFCSPHIGHO2_01_FULL_46_22b | reverse complement strand
GACCCAAATCTCCAACAGAGGACAAAGACCTCCTCCCGGAGCTAAAGCTCCTCCCTGCGATTCCTATGGAGATGTCAACAATGATGGGTGGGTGAGCGAAGATGATCGTCTCACTAACTACAACAACTTGACGTCGGAACAACAACGAAGAGCTGACGTTGATGGAGATGAAATACTAGATAGTCGAGACACAGCTCTGTTCAACAGCTTTTTGGATGGAACAAGTACTACTAATACATTTCCTGCTTGCAATTTTCGTCCCCCATTATGCGATTCTATGGGAGATGTCGATAGCGATGGGTTAATGACCACAAAAGATTTGCGAACTATCCAACGTAGGATTCTTGGAAGTATCACCTTTACTGCAGAACAAGATCGCCGTGCAGATGTTAATTTCAGTGGTACCGCATCCTCACTTGACTTGGCTTTGATTCAACGAGTATTGCTTAATATCTCCAACGTTCTTCCTGCTTGCAGTTTGAGACAGCCGCCGTGCGACTCTATGGGGGATGTAGATAATGATGGACTAACTACCAATAAGGATGCACAGCTTATCAGAGGAATTATCAATTTAGGCACAGTGAATTCAGATTTAACTGAAGAACAGAGGCGGCGCGCTGATGTGGATGGAAGTGGCATTGTCGATTCCTCTGATGATAACTTGATACAGAGGTATGCAAGCAATTATGATGGTCAGACAAATACGTTTCCCGTCTGTCAGCCATAACATATTATGAAGATATTCAAGTCATCCACGTCTATCCATTCGGGAGAAACATCGGGCTTTACGCTCATCGAGCTCTTGATTGTCGTTTCGATTATCTCTATGTTTGCATCTATCAGCATGGTTTCTGTGCGGCAAGGAGCAGCGCACGCTCGCGACAATGAACGACGCCAAACCCTGAAGCAATTACAAGTTTCTCTTGAGTTGTATCGTGATCAAAACGGAGCATATCCTTCCACTGGCGATGCGTGGTATTCCTCTGAACAAGGAGATATCGGGGATTACAACAGTGGCGCGTGGATTCCGAATCTTTCCCCAGTGTATTTGAGTTCACTGCCGCGCGATCCAAAGGGAGGATTTTCCGCAACGCTTTGTCAGGGCTGGGGGTGGAAGTCCGCATACCTCTATAGATCCAACGGCACCGATTATGACTTGTTATCGCATTGTTCCATGGAAGGGACTACGTGGGGTTCAAGTGATCCGTTTTACGATCTCAATCGATCAACGTGGGGTTGGGAGGTATGTACTCCTGGAGGGTGTGGTTGGTAGCGATTCGTGCATATGAATCTTCTTACCGTTGGTATTGATGAGGTGGGTCGCGGGCCGCTTGCAGGACCCGTGAGCGTGTGCGCGGTGGTTATAAAGAGAAAGCTTCCGAAGGGATTTTTCAAAGGTATCAAAAATTCAAAAGCGCTTTCTTCTTTGAGGCGAGAGGAATGGTATAGACGTGCGCGCGCCGCGCGCAAAGCTGGACTTATTGATTATCATGTCGCATCTTCGAGTGCGGATTTTATTGACCAGCGGGGGATTGTGAGCGCTTTGCGCGCGGCACTTTCCCGATCCTTGCGTTTGCTTAAACTTGATTCACGCACCTCACACATCTTACTTGATGGAAGTTTGTATGCTCCCAAAAAGTTTAGAAACCAAAAAACCATAATCCGTGGGGATGAGAAGATCCCCGTCATCGCGCTCGCGTCTATTATTGCAAAAGTTTCCCGTGACCGATGGATGCGTCATTATGCAGGGGTTTTCCCGCGTTATGGGTTTGATCAGCATGTCGGATATGGCACCGCAGCCCATTATCGGGCTATCAAGAAACACGGATTGTCCAAAATACATCGCCGAAGTTTTCTGACCGCCGTGTTTAAGCTTAATATTTACAAATAAGGGTTGATCCTGTATACTGCATTTTCTATGGTAGTACGAATGCGATCAACGAGAGGTCATACCGGCAACCGCCGCTCACATCACGCACTAAATGAAATGCGTTTTTCGACTTGCGCATCTTGCGGAGCACTCCACCTTCGCCATCGTGTATGTTCTGCGTGTGGGAAATATCGGGGGCGAGTAGTGGTTGATTTGGCAAAAGCTGCAGAACGTGTGCAGAAGAAAAAACAAAAAAAGGAGACTGCGGCGAAGCAGTAAAGGCCTTTAACATAGGCTTGTTTATCCACTGTAGGGAGACTGGTATATACCAGCCCTTTTTTGTATACTAGTAGGGAAAATGGCAAACCGGCACCTTTCACGTTCAATAGTCCTTCAAACTTTGTTTGAGTGGGATACGCGCAAATTAAAGAGCACGGATATTGATGCTATTGTTGCGCGCAATATCAATGAATTTGCTCCGAGTATCGGAGATACTGAATTTATTGAAGGATTGCTCAAAACCATCTTGGGTAAACGCGTGAATTTGGATGCCATTATAGAGAAAGCTGCGCCTGACTGGCCGCTGGATAAAATATCAACGATAGACCGCAATGTCTTGCGCATAGGACTTGCGGAACTTTTATTTTCCGATCGCAAAGAAGTGCCGGCGAAGGTGGCGATCAATGAAGCGATCGAACTTGCAAAAACCTTCGGCGGCGAAAACAGCGGTAAATTTGTAAACGGAGTATTGGGCAGTGTCTACAAAGAACTGGGCGAACCGGGGAAAGACGAGGAGTCTAAACGCAAAAAAGAAGTGGTCACCCTTCAGCGCCTTGGCGGGGCGATTGTATTTGCCGAACATGAAAATGAAATATATGTCGCACTCGTGCATGATGTGTTCGGGCACTGGACGCTTTCAAAAGGTGGGGTGGAGGAAAACGAGGACATGGAGGCAGGAACTTTGCGTGAATTGACTCAAGAGCTTGGGCTTAAACACCTCAAGATTGTTGAGCAATTGGGAGAGAATAAATACCGTGCGAATCATCCGGAAAAGGGGAAATTGCTCAAACATGTCAATTATTTTCTGGTGGAATCCAAATTCGAAGATATACACCTTGAACAGAAGGGCGGACTTGATGACGCGCGCTGGTTTAAGCTCGCCGATATCGTTGATTTGAACTTTTACGAGGACATGTTGCCAATTGTCACAAAAGCAGTTACTATACTCTTGGCCAGAAAGAAGAAAGTGGCCAAGAAAGCACCTATTAAAAGGCTCAATTAGGGATTATGAATAATGAATGAGGGTGTTACCTTGATTCATGATTCATACTTCATAGTTCGAGAAATCTCTTGAATCATGAAAAATTTCAAAGAATTCGAGCAGCGCATTAGCGTTGTGTTCAAAGACATACACCTGCTCCAACAGGCGTTTACTCATCGTTCGTATTTAAATGAACATAAGCACTCGGCACTCAAGCACAATGAGCGGCTCGAGTTTCTTGGTGATGCGGTACTCGAGTTGATTGTGACTGAACATTTATTTGAAAAATATCCTGCCTACACTGAAGGGGATATGACCTCTTTGCGTGCATCTTTGGTGAATGCCGATACTTTGTCTGAAGTAGCAAGCGCTCTTGGCATGAATGATTTTCTTTTGTTATCGCATGGCGAGGCAAAAGACACCGGACGTGCTCGCCGTTACATACTCGCCAATACGTTTGAAGCAGTGGTGGGGGCGATTTTTATTGATCAGGGTTATGCAGTTGTTCGAGATTTTGTAGCAAAAAGCAGTTTCCATCTATTAGATGAGATTGTGGCAAAAGGACTCTGGACCGATTCAAAAAGTTTGTTTCAAGAAAAAGCGCAGGAGATTGTGGGAGTGACGCCGCTCTATAAGACAGTGCGCGAAGAAGGACCGGATCATGACAAAGAATTTGTAGTAGGTGTGTATCTCAATACCACCAAAGTTGCAGAGGGAAGCGGAAAATCAAAACAAGATGCTGAACAGTCTGCAGCACGGGCGGGGCTGAAGGCGAAAGGGTGGGAGTAAAAAATTGAAGTTGGAATTTAGAATATAGAATTTCGAGAAGAAAAATCCAGTGAGCAGTCACTGGATTTTTCTTTGGTACATGATAATCTGCGAGAAGGCACGACGGTGCAATTCCGTCACAAACCAATGGGCCATAATACGCCCCATCCGAAAGGATCAAAGTATGATCAAAAAGCTAACCATGCTTGTGTCGAGTGAAGTACGTCGAGCAAGCCAAGATCAAAAGTCTCCTCTCTTTAAGAAGCACACAGAGCTTCTGTATGACCTCTTCGCTTTACCAAGAATGTTGTCGGTGCTCGGAGAAGTCGGGCATGGTGTGTACGTTGAGCATGATGTTTGTATTGATTTTGAGGTGTTAAAGAGGGAAAAGAAGTCTTGGTTCGCACTTGACTGTGACGCCGCAAATCGGTTGATGGGTGTTTGGCCCTCTATCACTCGCCTACAGGTACGTGTTTCTTTGGAGGCTGAAAGGAAAGATGTACTCGATATCCGTCTTTCTTTGTTTCGGAAACAAAAGCTGAATACACACAGACTCCTACCCTGTATGGAGTTTCGGGCGTTAATTGCACCGACACAGGTCATTGAGTTTCGGGTAGTGGAGCCGGACACACCACAAACACGAAGAAGGAGATTAGATCGCTCTCCTCTTTTCCCTGTCCATACGGGCTGAGATGCATTTTTCGTTTTGCCCTCTCGAATTTTCGGGAGGGCGACTTTTTTATCCCTTAGATTCTTGTTACAATTAACTAACCTTGTCTTTTTGATATAACCTTCAACTTTATCGTATGTACCTGAAATCTCTAGAACTTTCTGGTTTTAAATCGTTTGCCAAAAAGACGGCATTAGATTTTACGACGCCGATTACTTCCATTGTGGGGCCGAATGGTTCCGGCAAATCAAACGTAGCTGAATCATTTCGGTTTGTCCTCGGTGAACAATCCATCAAGTCTCTACGCGGCAAGCGCGGTGAGGATCTTATTTTCAATGGATCAAAGACTATCGGACGACAGAATCGCGGATCGGTAAAAATGGTGCTTGATAATGCACCGATAAATGGCAAACGTCTTTTGAATATTGATTTTGACGAGGTTTCAATTGAGCGCGTGGTGCATCGAGACAATGCCAACGAATATTTGATTAACGGAAGCCAAGTGCGTCTGAAGGATGTGGTAGAACTCTTGGCGCAGGCGCATATGGGGCCGACTGGGCACCATATTATTTCGCAGGGGGAAGCGGATAGGATTTTGAATGCAAATCTTAAAGAGCGCCGTTTGATGATTGAGGATGCGCTTGGTTTAAAAATCTATCAATACAAACGACACGAAAGCGAGCGTAAACTTGAGCGGACCCGTGAGAATATATCGCAAGTGGAATCATTGCGTCGTGAGCTCGCTCCACACCTTCGTTTTCTTAAAAAGCAGGTGGAGAAAATAGAGAAAGCGAAGGAACTAAAACGAGAACTTATAACTCTATATGAAGCGTATTTGGAACGAGAGCAATTTTACTTGGCGCATGCGCGCGACACGTTTGCGCAGGAAACATATGAACCAAAAGAGAAATTAGCGGCGCTTGAAAAAGAGCTGGCACATGCTCGCCGCGCGCTTGAAAAATCCGAGGGACAGGATGAGAAGAGTAAACAATTGCTTGCGTCAGAAAAAGAAATCCGAGAAGTGCGAGCGCGACGCGACACTCTTGTTCACGATCAAGGCCGTCTTGAGGGAGAACTCTCTGCAGAAGAAAAACGGCTCAAGAAATTGCGCGAAGTTGCCCACACCGATGAACATAAGACCGTTTCTTTGCCGGAAGTCCGGAAACTCTCTGATGAAATTGCGCAGCGTGTTGTCGAAGCAGATCGAATAAATGATATTGGAGTGATCAGGAATATGCTTTCGGAAATCAGGAAAGTGTTTCAGAACTTCATCAAACGATTTGAGACCACTGCTGATTCGAGCGCACTTCTAGAAGCAGAAGAAGAAATTACTCGATTGCTGGGGCAGAAAAAAGATATAGAAATACAGGTAAATGCTTGCGCAGAAGAAGAAAAATCAGCGCAAGAGCGGTATGAAACGCTGCGCGCCGGCATTGAGAAAGAGAAAGATGAGAGCCGCGATGCCGAACGAGAGATATTCAAGATTATGGCGGCGCAGAATGAAGTGCGGGGAAATTTGAATTTGCTAAAGAGTCGAGAAGATTCGCTCAAAATCGAGGCGGACGAATATGAGCGCGAACGGCGCGAGGCGGCGGCGCTCGTTGGCCCCGAGACATTGCGTCGTGCAGAGGCGGCGGATACAAGCGCTTTGCAGGCTGAAGAAAGGACGGTTCAGCACGAGCGCCGCCGCACACTTGAGAAGCTCAAGATCCGTCTTGAAGAGCTGGGTGGGTCAACAGGAGATGATGTGGTGAAAGAATATCAGGAAGCAACTGACCGCGATGCGTTTTTGGAGCGTGAAATTACTGATTTGGAAACATCTGCCGTTTCGCTTGATCAATTGATAAAAGAGTTGACCGAAAAACTGGACGTTGAATTTAAAGAAGGTGTGCACCATATCAATACTCAGTTTGAAGCGTTTTTCAAAATGATGTTCGGCGGCGGACAGGCCTCACTTTCGGTGGTCAAGCCAGAAAAATCTCGCCGATCTGAAGAAGAAATCTTACTTTCTGGCGAGATTCCTGAAGAAGGAACAAGTGAAGAGGAAGAAGTAGAGGAGGGAATTATAATCAGCGTGAACTTGCCGCACAAGAAGGTGAAAAGCCTTGAGATGCTGTCCGGCGGCGAGCGCGCGCTTACCTCGATTGCGCTTCTCTTTGCGATTTCACAAGTAAACCCGCCTCCGTTTATCGTGCTTGATGAGACCGATGCGGCGCTTGATGAGGCAAACTCAAGAAAGTACGGTGATATGGTGCAGAATCTTTCACAATATTCCCAGCTAGTGCTGATTACACACAACCGCGAGACCATGTCCCGTGCCGGTGTTCTGTATGGGGTTACTATGGGGCAAGATGGAGTATCAAAATTACTTTCTATTCAATTTGAAGAGGCAGTGAAGGTGGCGAAATAATTTTTCATAAAAGGAATCGCCCCGAGGGTTCTCGGGGCGAGCGCGTTTCTTCTGTTCGAAGGAGTCACATGAATTGAGCTGCTTGTTGGGCTTTGCACAATTCCTCAACTGCGGTTTGGAGTTGGAGAACTTCCCTCAACGCAAGGTTTTGCTTGACGTAGCAGTGGTGAATTGCCGTAACAAGCTGAGGATGCAGGGATCCTTGCCAGATGATTTGTTCATTTGGCACCAGTAACTGTTCGACAGGTTCACATACCAGCGATTTCCCGTTCCATCGGACGAGGAGTTTCATGGCGGGGATAAATAGCCGCCAGATAGTGGCTCCCACAGGCAATTGTGTGGCCTGCATAGGCTCTGATGTTGGTTCACCACCCGAGAGTGTAAGTAAACAGTCGAGGGGTTGGAAAACAATACCGTGTACCATAGGTAAGTCCTTTGGGTTGAGGGTTGAAAGAACGAACTGAAATCGGTTTACATTTCCACGATATCACCAAATACAGCCATGTCAAAGGACTTTCTTCCCTATACGAAGGCCGTTGACGCATGGCTGTATGTTTGTTAGTATGCCAATCTATGTTAAAGATTCGACTACAACGCACCGGCCGGACGAATGTCCCTACCTTTCGTATTGTCCTGACTGACTCAAAAAACTCAACCAAAAGCGGGAGATACTTGGAAGTGCTTGGATCATACGATGCAGTAAATAATGTCAAAGAAGTGAAAGCCGATCGCGTTAAACACTGGCTCTCCATGGGTGCTCAATTGACTGGCACGCTCCACAACTTTTTTATTGAAAAGAAAATCATCGAAGGAAAGAAAATAAACGTATTGCCAAAGAAGAAACCGATTAAGAAAGAAGAAACTGCTCCGGTCGCAGGCACACCTGTCGCTGCTGTAGCAGCAACCCCTGCACCAGCAGAAGCAGCTCCAGAAGCTCCAAAGCCAGTTGAAGCGCCAGTCGCTTAAATACCTTTAATTTTATATGCACAACGAGGGGTTTTGACCCCTTTTGTTGTTTGTGGTACATTACAACAAGCAGTAACCTTTCGGTCGAACTGCAGAATTACCAAAAGATTCAAAGAATGATATGAACGAATCGGATGTTCAGTTTCTAGAATATGTCGTCAAAGCGTTGGTTGATAATCCAAACGATGTAAAAATCGAGCGGACGGTCGACGAGATGGGAGTGCTGTTGAAGCTTTCCATCAATCCTGCCGACATGGGCAAAGTCATCGGTCGTATGGGCAACACCGCAAAGTCAATTCGGACTCTCCTTCGGGTAGTGGGCATGAAGAATAATGCTCGCGTGAACTTGAAGATCAATGAGCCGGAAGGCGCCGCTCCTCGTCCTGAAAAAACGACGAAGACGGTTGACGAAGCAATGGCAGATTTGCAACTCTAAAGATTTTTAACAAAACACCCCGCCTAAAAGCGGGGTGTTTTGTGTTGACAACACATAATTATTGAATAATCTAGAGTCTAGAGAATAGAAACCTCAAACAGCAGGACGACAATGAAAATTGCAGTTCATGGTTATGGGCGGATGGGCGAGGCATTGCGAAATGCCTGCGCCATCAAAACCAACTCGGTTGATGCGTACTACACGTTCGATATTCGTCGCGATGTGGATTGGTCCTTCTTAAGGACCAATGTCGATGTCATTGTGGATTTCAGTAGCCACGATGCATTGAAGGCACTTTTGCAAGGACTCGTTAAATACTGCCACAAATGTCTGATCATTGGCACGACAGATCAAACCGATGAACAGCTAGAGCTGATTCAAAACTACTCTCGCTCGAAACCTGTGGTTATGTCTCCCAATTTCTCGCCGGGAGCAAACGTGCTCTTTTGGCTCACACGCAAAACGACGCAGATTCTCGGTCCCTCCCTCGATCTTGAAATTGTGGAAATGCATCACCGGTTTAAGAAGGACACGCCAAGTGGGACTGCCCGAGCTCTGTCTGAAATTCTGGAGAAGGCCCGATACGAAGTTGATAGGACCGTGCTAGTTCAACGATTGGGCCGCGTACGTGGTCAGGATGAACGCACCCCGACGGAAATTGGCATTCATAGCGTTCGTGGGGGTGATGTGATCGGCGATCATACAGTTCATTTTTTTGGGAAAGGTGAACGACTTGAGTTGACACACCGAGCGACGAGTCGCGAAACGTTTGCCGATGGTGCACTTCGTGCTGCGCATTGGGTCGTTGGTCAAAAGCCAGGACTCTTCAACATGCAGCACGTTCTTGGGTTGGAGGAAACACTTCCACTTCCGGTCTTTGGACCTACCAATTCAGGCAGTCCGAAGGGGAATTTGAAAATCCAATAGACCCTTTTGCTCAACCGCCTCCGATTCGTCGGGGGCGGCTCTCTTTTATTTGATTTTTTCCTTGAATGAGTTTCTGTCTTTTCTTCTCTTACGATATATCGTAAGAGAAGAAGGGCTTGCTTTTTTTCTATCACCCTATACCCTGAACCCTATGATTACTTTTCACGTCATAACCCTCTTCCCGCAAGCGTTTAAATCCTATTTAGGGGAGTCTATTATTGCGCGCGCAATTCGTGAAAAGAGCATTGCAGTCAAGTTTTATAATCCCCGAGATTTTACCCCTGACAAATGGGCGCGAGTTGATCGCCGTCCGTATGGGGGAGGTCCGGGTATGGTGCTTGAAGCTCCGGCATTTGTGAAGGCGATCGAAAAGGCGATTCAGAATTCAAAAAACAAGAAGACACTGGTACTAATTTTTTCTGCCGGAGGAAAAGAATTCACTAACATGCAAGCGAAAAAGATTGCTGATCAGAAACAGCATGTGGTGCTTGTTTGTGGTCGCTATGAGGGGATTGATACGCGGGTAAAGAAGATTTTTAAGGCACAAGAGATTTCTGTCGGCCCGTATGTTTTAACCGGTGGGGAATTGCCCGCGATGATTGTGGTGGATGCGGTGGCGCGCCAGATTGAGGGAGTGCTCGGAAATTTTGACTCGGTGGAAGAACGAAGAGTTTCCTCTTCAGAAGTGTATACACGACCTGAAGTTTTTATACATAAAGGCAAAAAGTATCGCGTACCAAAAATATTGCTCTCCGGCCATCACGCCAAAATTGATGAATGGAAGAAAAAGAGAGGATAACTATATCTCGGTTGACATTTTAGTTTTTTCTTGTAGTGTGTGTTTGTAAACCAACCCCTGCGCATCGTATGCGCAACATTTCTGGAAGGACAGTTCTTATGAACACTAAACTGACTCGTCGGTCTCGTTCGGGTCTCACCTTGGTCGAGATCATGATTGTTGTTGCCATTGTCGGACTCTTGGGATTTATCGCAATTGGCAATGTTGTGTTCGCGAAACAAAAGAAAAATGAGAAGACCAGCTTGTTGCAACTCACCAATGGTCCTATCTCGGTGACCTATGGCAACCGATCGTACATTTATGCCCCTCGTCCTTTCGATCAGAATAATACCAACCTGATGCACGGATTCTTTGTGGGGATGTCTCTCTGGGAGCATCAACACAGAGATATCGAGGTTCTTTCAACGCAATTTATTGTGGTGGGAGGAGGATTCATAACGGGAGCGTTTGTCACCCACCGACCTCGCACGAATAGAGTGGAGCATCTCGAGCGATGAGCCATATCAACATCAAGCTCCCGAGCAATCCTCGGGAGCTTTTCCTATTTTTTATAAAAATTGGGTGGTTGTTGCAATCACATTTTTGTGGTGATAGGGTTGGGTGAACTACAGAAAGGACAGACAATGAAAGCACCGCAAGTTCTTATCATCAACCTCGGTTCGCAGTACACAGATCTCATTGATCGCTCATTACGCGACTTTGGAGTTCGATCGGCAATTTTGCCGCCCGCGAGAGCCAATGATTGGCTCCGTTCAAACACACCGAAAGCAATCATCCTCTCGGGCTCTGATGCTTCGGTGAACGATCCTGACCCTCCGGCTCCGCCGGAAGTAATTCTCACTGCAGACATCCCAATTCTTGGGATTTGCTACGGGATGCAGTGGCTTGCAAAGCGATTGGGCGGGCAAGTCATTTCTCGTACAGGAAAGGGGAATTATGGCAGGACAGAGATACATCTAACCCATGATTACTTTGATCAGGGGTTGCTGGATGGTCTCTTGGCAAATTGGCTTGTAGTTCACGCAAGTCATGGAGATGTGGTTACGCACCTACCACCTGGATTCACGCGCATTGCATGGCCGGAGACGTCCACTACTGCCGGAGTTATGGCGATGGTGTCTTCTGAGCGGAAGATGTGGGGCGTTCAATTCCATCCGGAGGTTCATGAGACGCAACACGGATCTACTATTCTTTCGAACTTCGTTTTGCGTATTGCGGGGTGCGAGAAGGATTGGAATCCGCGCAACCTTGCCGACGAGATTCGAGAGGAAACGCTTCACGTTATTGGTGATCGGAATGCCATCATTGGGTTTAGTGGCGGCGTGGACTCGACTACGCTCACTGCACTCATGGCGCCGTCTCTCGGTAACCGCTTGCGTGCAGTGACCATTGACGGTGGCCAGTTGCGCGAAGGTGAGATTCTGCAAATCATTGAAACCGCGAAGAGCGCTGGGGTGTTTGATCGCCACTCAATGGCGAGCGCTCCTTTTGTCAGGGCACTTTCCGACACCCTAGATGCTGAAGAAAAGCGCAAGCGTTTCAGGGTTGTCTATCGCGATGCGTTTCAAACTCTTGCTCGTGGGTACGGTGCATCTGTTGTCATGCAAGGAAGCTTGGCTCCCGACTTTATTGAATCGGGTGCGACTGGTGGTGCGAACATCGCGTCTCACCACAATGTCGGTCTCACGTTTGATGGATTGGACCAAGTGCATCCGTTCAGGGGATTGTTCAAGTATGAAGTTCGTGCACTTGGGCAGGAACTTGGACTTCCTGCAGATATCTGCACTCGTCAGCCGTTTCCTGGTCCGGGACTTTTTGTTCGGATTGTGGGAGCGCCAGTGACCGAGGAACGTCTTGCACTATTGCGCCTTGTTGATCGTGATGTCACTTATATCTTGCAGGCAAGCGGAGAGTACCAGCAGATGTCGCAACTCGTCGTTGCGCTTCTCTGTGTAAACACCGCTGGTGTGCGAGGTGACGGGCGTTCGTATAAGCCAACGATCGCCATTCGTGGTCTCGTAACTTCAGACTTCATGACAGGGCGAGGTTTTCAGATTAAAGAAGAGACGCGACGTAAGCTAACTCGCACACTTCTCCGAAATCCGGAGGTAGGTAATGTCGGATATTTTGAAGCCGACAAACCGCCTTGCAGAACCGAGTTCGAATAAACATCAGGCCTGTTCCGCCTTCGCGGAACAGGCCTTGACTTTTGATAATTTATTGGCATTATAGAAATAAACCAACCCCTGCCCATCGTATGCGCAACATTTCTGGAAGAAGAGTTCTTTATGAAATTGAATTCCCATCGTCTTCGCCTGTCTACTTCGGGCTTTACCCTTGTCGAGATCATGATTGTTGTTGCCATCATCGGACTGTTGTTGGCAACCTATGGAAAGAAAACACCTACCGCGCTTCGGAGGCGCAATTCTGAAAGGAGTACCCCATGAACACTAAACTGACTCGTCGGTCTTGGACAACAGGGCTCAGTCTGATTGAACTCTTGGTCGTGATCGCGATCATCGCGATATTGGCAGGTATGCTTTTACCCCAGCTGGCAAAGGCAAAACAAAAAGCCGAAGCCATTCAGCTCGAAAAGGTCAGGACTAGTTCCTCTGTGGCTATCACTGTGGGGAGCATGACGTACGTCCAAGTAGGAAAGGGAGAACTCTTTCTTTCATCCAGCAACCACGTTGCCGCCTTTCTCCATGGTGTTAAGAGGTGGGAGGAGGAACACCCTGAACTTCACGTTTCTTCCCGTCAACTTGTCACTGACGGTAACTTCATTCGGTTCATGTTGCTTACTCACGAATCGCGAATCAATTTACTTGAGCGGTCGGAGAAATGAACATGGCCGCTGCACAAACTCACACAGCCTTGGGCTCCCACGCCCAAGGCTGGTTTCTTATCAAGGTCGCACCTTGATAAGAGAGTTTATCCACAGGTGTGGGAAAGAGGTACTTGACGTAAATCTTCATTTTGTGTAAGATGCCCCTCACGTGAGCAAGATTGAGTTCTAGGGGAAAAAAGAGTTAATTTGCGCCACATTCTTGCACCTAGCATAAATTAAGCCACAAAGATAAAAAAGAGACCAAGGAATTAGGTCGCTTTTTGTTTTTTGCGTCTTACAAGAGTGCGAATGTTTGGCGAGTGGGAAATATTTTAATTCTGCCCTTATTCATCTCCGACGGCTTGCCGCGGAAGTGAATAAGGGCAGAGGGAAGGGGGTCGGGGAAACGGGAGTTTCCCTGTGGAGGAGAGCAGTGAGTTTGCGAACGTTGAGAACCGATAGGTTCTTAAAATAAAACAAGCTCGCCAATGACCCCCTAGAATTTTTTTAGAAGCATGAGGAGCTAGGTTTTATTAACGTAAGTAAATACTACTAACGCCTATGGCGACAGCAACAAAATCAGCGTCCGCAGAGATTTTGCCAAAAAAGTATTTTAGTCGTTTCAAAGAAGCACTTGCTCCGCTCCCGAACTTGGTGGAGGCGCAGGTTGATTCATTTGCATGGCTGATGAAAGAAGGGCTTGCGGAAGTGTTCAAAGAATTTTCTCCGATTCGAGATTATTCTGAAAAGAAATTTGAATTGGATATTACCGGATTTTCGGTCAGCGAAGCCAAGTACGACGAATATTACGCCAAAGACAATAAACTCTCCTACGAAGCGCCTCTGAAAATGAAGGTGCGCCTCAAGAACAAGATGCAGGGAACCGTGAAGGAACAAGAAATCTTCATGGCGGATTTTCCTTTGATGACCGCACACGGCACATTTATTATTTCCGGAGTTGAGCGCGTTATTGTTCCGCAGCTCGCCCGTTCATTCGGAGTTTTCTTTACGGGCACTGATATTAAAGACAAACGCTACTTCGGAGCGAAAATCATTCCGTCCCGTGGCGTGTGGATTGAAATTGAGACGGAAGCTGACGGTGCTCTCTATGTGCGCATCGATCGTAAGCGCAAGTTCCCGATCTCATCTCTTTTGCGCGTACTCGCGAAGACTGATGATAAGGCAATTTTGAAAGCATTCGACAAGCACTCAAGCGTAAAGGCCTATCTTGAAGCATCATTTGCTAAAGATCATGCGAAAACGATTGATGAGTCATATATTGAGATTCACAAGCGTTTGCGTGATGGTGAAATTGGTTCAGTAGAAAATGCCAAAGAATTTATTGCTGGCATCTTCAATCCTGCCCGTTACGATCTCTCAAAAGTTGGCCGTTTCAAGCTCAACAAGCGTTTTAATTTAGGTTTGACTGATAAAGATCTCGAAGCGCGTACGATTTCTTTTGATGATCTTATATTGATTATTGCTCACACTGTTGCACTCAACACAACTCCTGGGGCGATGGAGGATGATATTGATCACTTGGGAAGCCGCCGCGTCCGTTTTGTCGGTGAACTTTTGCAGCAGAAAATCCGCGTGGGTATGTCACAGATCAAACGCAATATTCAGGATCGCATGTCCACGATTGATTCAGATGTAACCTTGCCGGTTCAGTTTATCTCTCCGAAGCCTCTACAGGCCCGCATCAAAGAATTTTTCACCACCAACCAGCTTTCGCAATTCATGGCGCAGGAAAACATTCTCGCTGAACTTGAACACTTGCGAACGCTCTCGGCTCTTGGTCCCGGAGGTCTCACACGCGAGCGAGCCGGTTTTGAAGTGCGAGATGTTCATCCTTCGCACTACGGACGCCTTTGTCCGATTCATACGCCGGAAGGTCCAAACATCGGTCTTATATTGCGTTTGTCCGCATACGCGCGCATCAATGAATTCGGCATGATCGAAACTCCATACGCGAAAGTGGTAAACGGAGTCGTTACGAAAGAAATTCAATATTTAAATGCACTCGAAGAAGAGACATTCAACATCGCTCATGCTGCGACTGAATACGGGACAGACGGGAAGATCCTCGAAGCTGAAGCAGAAGTGCGTATCAATGGCAAACCGGGGTTGGTCAAAAAGGAGAATGTGCAGTATATAGACGTGGCAACCAATCAGGCATTCTCGATTGCCACTTCCATGATTCCGTTTCTTAACCATGACGATGCCAACCGCGCGCTCATGGGTTCGAACATGCAAAAACAAGCAACTCCATGTCTCGTTCCCGAGGCACCTTTGGTTGCTACTGGTATCGAACGAAAAGGAGCAGCAGATACTGGACGTGTAATCTTGGCGCAAGAAGAGGGCACCATCACGTATGTTGACGCACGAAAAATTATCGTCAAAGGAAGAAAAGAGCATGTGTATCCGCTGGTGAATTTCTCGCGAACCAACGGCTTTACTATGTTTCATCAGCGTCCGTCTATTAATTTGGGCGACAAGGTGAAGAAGGGAGATGTGTTAGCTGATACCTCGTCGAGCGATCACGGGGAAATGGCGCTCGGACAAAACGTTTTGATTGCATTCATGTCATGGTCAGGTGCAAACTACGAAGACGCTATTATTTTGTCAGAACGATTGGTGCGCGAGAGCCGTTTTGCTTCTGTGCACATTGAGGAATTTGTGGTCAACGTCCGTGATACCAAACTTGGTCCGGAAATCACCACGCACGATATTCCTAACGTCGGCGAAGTAAAGCTCAAAAATTTGGATGAAGATGGAGTTATCCGCATCGGTGCCGAAGTTCGCCCCGGTGATATTTTGGTTGGAAAGATTACCCCAAAAGGAGAAACACAACTGACTCCGGAAGAGCGCCTCTTGCGATCACTTTTCGGTGAGAAAGCGCGTGACGTGAAAGATACCTCAAAGCGTATGGAGAACGGAAAGCGCGGACGCATTATCGGCGTAAAAGTATTTTCTCGCGAACAGGGTGCCAAACTTGAATCAGGCATCATCAAGCGCATTCATATTGAAGTGGCTGAAATCCGAAATGTGTCTGTCGGCGACAAGCTTGCCGGACGGCACGGAAACAAAGGGGTGATCTCAAAAATCCTTCCGGAAGAAGATATGCCGTTTATGCCGGATGGCCGTCCGATCGATATGATTTTAACTCCGCTTGGTGTGCCATCGCGTATGAACCTCGGTCAAATTCTTGAACTGCATCTTGGGCTAGCCGCAAAAACACTTGGCTATCAGGCCGTTGTCCCACCGTTTGCAGGTGCAACCGAATCTGAAATTAAAGAAGAGTTGGTCAAGGCAGGTTTCAGCGCCAGTGGAAAGATTCGACTTAAAGATGGACGAACCGGCGAAGCCTTCGAACAAGAAATTTCTGTGGGCTACATGTATATCATGAAATTGCACCATATGGTGGAAGACAAGATCCACATGCGTTCTATTGGTCCGTACTCGCTTATTACTCAACAACCGCTTGGTGGAAAGGCACAAGGTGGAGGTCAGCGCTTTGGAGAAATGGAAGTTTGGGCACTACTTGGTCACGGCGTTGCCTATACATTGCGCGAAATGCTTACGGTTAAATCGGACGACATTGTTGGTCGTGCTGCAGCATTTGACTCTATTGTTCGCGGACAAGACATTAGTCAGACCCATACACCTGCATCATTCAATGTGTTGTTGAACAACTTGCGTGGATTGGCACTTGATATCGGGTTAGAAAAAATCGGAGGGGAAGTTCCTGAAGTGAGAGAGTCGAGACCCCGCCGCCCTCGCCGTCGAGATTACTAGCAATGTAACGTTATACCTATGTTGAAAAATAACAAAAAAGGAATTCCTACCGACTTCGACAAGATTACATTGCGCGTTGCATCTCCCGATCGTATCCGCGAGTGGTCTTATGGCGAAGTTACGAAACCCGAGACAATCAACTATCGTACACAGCGCAGCGAAAAGAGCGGTCTCTTCGATGAAAAGATTTTCGGTCCCGACCGTGATTATGAATGTTACTGCGGTAAATATCGTGGCATTCGCTACAAAGGCATTGTCTGCGAAAAATGCGGTGTTGAAATCACTCGATCAATCGTTCGCCGCGAACGCATGGGACACATTGAACTCTCGAGCCCTGTAAGCCATATTTGGTTTTTGCGGAGCACCCCGTCGCGTATCGGACTTATTCTTGGCATGTCTGTTGATGATCTTGAGAAGGTGGTTTATTTTGCCGGATACATTGTGACGCATGTTTCTGAAGAGTCCCGCACGGAGATTTTGAAAGATTTGGATTCTGAATTCAAAGCAAAGGTAAAATCTGTTCAAGACGATAAAACCAAAGAGGCTCTGAAGGAGATGTTCCAAAACATCAAGAAAGAAATCGAAGCAATTAAGCCGGGGGCAGTGCTTGATGAGGTTGCTTATCACAACTTCTCAATGAAATACAGCACCCTGTTTAAAGCGGGCATTGGCGCTGAATCGATCTATAATCTCTGCAAAGAATTGAATCTCGAGACTCTGGTCAAACAACTTGAAGCTGATTATGACAAAGTATCAAGTGTAGAGCGCGAGCGCATCAACAAGCGATTAAGCGTTTTGCGTGCAATGATTGTCTCTGGTATTCGCCCAGAATGGATGTTTTTGACGACTATTCCAGTAATCCCTCCTGCGCTTCGCCCAATGGTGCCTCTCGATGGTGGACGATACGCAACTTCTGACGTCAACGATCTCTATCGGCGTGTTATTAACCGCAACAACCGCCTCAAGAAGCTCAAAGAAATTAATGCGCCGGAAGTTATCTTGCGCAACGAAAAGCGCATTTTGCAGGAAGCAGTGGACGCGCTGATCGACAACTCTCTGCGGCATGGTTCGAGTATTATGTCGACCCTCAATCAGGCACAGCGCCGGCCACTCAAATCGTTGGCAGACAACCTCAAGGGCAAGCGCGGTCTCTTCCGTCAGAACTTACTTGGAAAGCGCGTGGATTATTCCGGACGTTCGGTTATCGTGGTTGGTCCTGAACTCAAAATTCATCAATGTGGTTTGCCAAAACACATGGCACTTGAATTGTTCCGTCCTTTTGTAATCGCAAAGATTCTCGAACGCGAATTCGCGTATAACATTCGTGGCGCAAACCGTCTTATTGATGACGATGTGCCGGAAGTTTGGGCGATTCTTGAAGAGGTGATCGCAGACAAGTATGTGCTCTTAAACCGCGCGCCGACTCTCCACCGACTTGGTATTCAGGCATTCAAACCGGTTTTGATTGAAGGAAGTGCAATCCAAGTGCACCCCTTGGTTTGTACGGCATTCAATGCAGACTTCGACGGCGACCAAATGGCTGTTCACCTTCCGTTATCCCAAGAAGCGCAGACCGAGGCCGTCAACATCATGGCTGCTGACAAAAACATCCTCAAGCCAGGAAGCGGAGATCCGACAGTCAGCGCTAAAATGCTTGATATCGTTCTCGGCTCATTCTGGATGACCAAGATACTTCCGCTTGCAGCCGGAGCACGCGCCCGTTATTTTGAATCACCTAAAAGTGCATCACTCGCATTTGATTTTGGCGCGATTAATTTCCGCGAGCCGATCAGTGTGATTGCACCGGATGAGCCACGTTACAGTCAGTTCAAAGGTCAGCGCTTTGAGACTACCGTTGGACGTATCACCTTTAATCAAGTGTTACCGGAAGACTACCCATTCCTCAATAAGGAAATTGATCGAAAGGATATGGCAAAGATTGTTGAGACTATCATTGATCGGTATGGCATTGAAAATGTTCCGCCGATTCTTGATCGCATCAAACAGCTCGGTTTTTTCTACGCGACTCGATCCGGAGTTACTTGGGGAATTGATGACATCAAAATCCCAGAAGGAAAGAAAGCTATAATCCAAAAGGCAAAAATCCAGTCAGAAGAAGTGCAGACACAGTATAACGATGGCTTGCTTTCCATGGATGAGCGCATGCGCAAAAATGTTGAAATTTGGCACGGTACAAAAAATGAGGTGGAACGTCTTATTCCTGAAACACTGGATAAGAATGGATCGGTTTACGACATGTGGAAGTCAGGTGCTCGAGGTTCACTCTCGCAATTGACCCAAATGGCCGGTATGAAAGGTCTCATTCAAAACACTGCCGGCGAGACAATTGAATTCCCAATTCTCTCTTGTAGCAAGGAAGGTTTGACCCCGATTGAATACTTTATTACCACCCACGGATCGCGTAAAGGTTTGACTGACACTGCGCTTAACACTGCAAAAGCGGGATATTTGACCCGAAAACTGTTCGTAGTGGCGCAAGATGTGGTGGTGACGGAAATTGATTGCGGATCAAAAGAATCTATTATCATCAGTTCAGTCGGCAGTACTTCAGGTGTGCAGATTTCAATTGCAAAACATGCGCGCGGACGATTCCTTGCGGAAGATCTTGAACATAACGGCAAGACGTTGTTTAAGCGAGGAGCACTGCTTACCAAAGAAGAAGCTCGAAAAATCGAGGAATTAGGAATCACTGCAGTCAAAGTTAGATCACCGCTTGGATGCAAGACTGCAAACGGAATTTGCGCAACGTGTTACGGGTTGGATCTTGGCAAGAACCGATTGGTTGATTTAGGTGAAGCTGTTGGAACAGTTGCTGCACAGGCTATCGGTGAACCGGGGACCCAGCTTACGATGCGTACGTTCCATGCAGGAGGAACCGCGTCTGTTGGAGGTGATATCACGCAAGGTCTTCCTCGCGTTGAAGAAATCTTTGAGAAACGTGCTCCGAAAAATCCTGCGATTGTCTCGCACGTTGACGGCACCATATCTGAAATTAAAGAAGTTGGAAAAGAAAAAATTATTGTTGTGCTCGCTGATCCGGAGCACCGACCCAAGACTAAGAAGAAATCAACAGGGGTTGTCGAGTATTCTGTGCACTACAAGCGCATGCCTCTCGTTAGGGTGGGCGATGCGGTCAAACGCGGAGATATTTTGACCGACGGATCAGTTGATATTGATGAATTGTTTGAAAATGGGGGAATTGAGAAAGCGCAGAACTATATTATTTCTGAAGTGACTAAGCCATATGAACTGCAAGGAGAGACTGTGTCGCGTAAACACATTGAAGTGATTGTCCGCCAGATGTTCTCACGCAAGCGCGTAAAAGATGTCGGGGGAACTTCATTCTCAATTGGAGACATGGTCACTGCTTCAGAACTTAATATTGAAAATGAGGCTGCAAAAGAGCAGGGTAATGAAGAAGCTAAGGTTCTGCAAGTGGTTATGGGTATCACGGAGGCTTCGCTGTCTCGGCGCAGTTTCCTTGCTTCGGCTTCATTCCAACATACCGCACGGGTACTCATCTCAAGCGCAGTTCGTGGAGCAACAGATCATCTTACTGGATTGATGGAAAATGTTATTATTGGCCGCCTGATCCCTGCAGGTACCGGATTTGCGGGCAGCCCGAAGCGGGAATTGATCGCAAAAGTCGAAGCCCAGAAAGCTGTTTTGCAGCAGGAGATTGAACGAGAGATGCAGCGGGTGGAGCGCACAGATACCGAGGAACGCAACGCGTAACAAAATTTATGCCGTCGCCAGTCGAATCAATAAAAGAGCGATTGAGTATCGCCGATGTGGTCGGTTCCTACATTAAATTGGAGAAGGCGGGAGCTAACTTCAAGGCAAAGTGTCCGTTCCATAATGAGAAGACACCCTCTTTCTTCATTTCGCCGGTGCGCAATAGCTATTATTGTTTCGGATGCGGCGCAAAAGGTGATATTTTCTCGTTTGTGCAGGCATTCGAGGGATCGGACTTTGTAGGAGCTCTACGAACGCTTGCTGCACGTGCCGGCGTTGAACTGGTTCGTGAGGATCCTCGTGTGCGCAGTGAGCGCGAGCGTCTGTTTAGCTTGCTTGAAATTGCCACGACATTTTTCGAAGAGAAATTACAAGCAGATTCTGTAGCGCGAGAATATCTTGCCAAGCGGGGATTATCAGCCGAAAGTATCCGCTCATGGCGAGTAGGCTTTGCTCCGGATGCGTGGGATTCATGTCTGACTTACTGCACCCAAAAAGGATATACGAGATCTGAACTTGAGAAAGTGGGCTTGATCAAGAGTGAAAATGGGAAGACATTTGATCGATTTCGCTCGAGGATTATGTTCCCAATTTTTGACGCAAGTGGTCGGCCGATCGCATTTTCTGGGAGAATCTTGGGAAAGGAAAGCGATCACATTCCGAAATATCTCAATAGTCCTGAAACGACTCTTTTCTCGAAATCAAGAATTTTGTACGGATTTGATCGGGCTAAATTGGAAATTCGGCGGAAAGATTTTGCCATGCTCGTTGAAGGACAGATGGATTTGTTGATGTGCCATCAGGCGGGGTTTATTAATGCAGTCGCATCATCCGGCACTGCATTTACACCAGAACAGTTAACCCTTCTGAAGCGCCTTTCCAAGCGATTGTTGATGGTATATGACGCAGATAAGGCTGGCGTGCAGGCATCACTGCGCAGTTACTCGCTTGTTGCACTTGCGGGGGGTATGGAGGTGAAAGTTGCCGCATTACCACTTGGTAGTGATCCCGCTGAAATGATCCTTAACAATCTTCCCGAATGGAAAAAGTGTCTCAAGAATTCTATGCATATTATTGATTTTTATCTTGCCCAGATAGTTCGAGAACATACAGATGAGCGCTCGCTTGCTCGGGCTGTTCACGATCGTCTCTTGCCGTTTGTTGTGGCGCTTGAGAGTAGTATCGAACGCGATCGTTTTGTTTTGCAGATTGCTACACAGACTTCAATTCATGAGAAAGCAATACGCGAGGATTTGCAGACACTCTTGAACAAAACTCCTTCTCGTTCCGAGGAACAAGTACAGGTTGGGCAGTTGAGTCCGCGCCAGCATCTTGTTGAGCGTCTGCTGATAGGGCTTGTGCTTTGGCAGGAGAAATTACCCAAACCGCTTGTCGATGTTGTCGCGCTACGAGCCGATATCAAGCGCGTGCTTGCGAATCGAGCAGATGATCTTTTTGGGGAAGCGAAGGCAATTGCCGACGAGTTGGTGTATCAAGCAGAAGCCTATTATGAAGGAAACACGACACTTACGAATGCCTGCGCCGATCTCGTTGCGGTGCTTGAGGAAGATACTCTGAAGGATAGTTTGACTGAAGCAATGAAAAAACTTACTGAAGCTGAAAAGAAAAAAGATGAAAAGTTGAAGCGGGAATTGCTAGGTCTTTGTCAGGAGATTACTGGTCGACTTAATTCACTAAAAGGGAAACGACACGATTTAAGGAGTTAGGTGTTTAATAAGGTACCGTTCAGACAGTTTGTATATCATTTATGAAAAAGAAGACAAAAAATAAGAAGTCGAAGAAACAGAAGGTGCGAAAGGTCAAAAAGCAGAAAAAGCAGGTTGCGCGGAAACCCAAGGTTAAAGCTCCAGTAGTAAAAGTATCAAAAAAAGCTCGAGCACTCACTGACAAAGTGGACCGTCTTTTGGTGCATGGAAAAGAGCGTGGTTTTGTTACCTATGATGAAATCTTGAAGGAGTTTCCTACCATTGAAGAGAATATTGTTTTTCTTGAAGATTTATACGTCAAGTTCAGCGTTGCAGGTATTGATGTGCTAGAAAGTGGAGGTATGCTCGATCTGCATCCTGAAGAGACCACGAAGAAACTTGGGTATGGGCGTACGGATGGGGGATATGATTCTATTCAAATTTATCTCAAAGAGATTGGACAATATCCGCTTATCAGTGCAGCAGAAGAGCGGAATCTTGCACAGCGAATTGAACGTGGAGATATCGAGGCAAAAAACCTTTTGGCGCGCGCCAACCTTCGTTTGGTGGTTTCTATTGCAAAGAAATACGTCGGCCGTTCTCCTGATCTGACTTTGCTCGACTTGATTCAGGAAGGGAATCTAGGTCTTTTTAAAGCTGTTGATAAATTTGATTGGACGAAAGGATATAAGTTTTCAACCTATGCAACGTGGTGGATTCGACAGGCAATCACCCGCGCACTTGCGGATCAATCACGCACGATTCGCGTTCCGGTGCACATGGTGGAGACTATCGCAAAATACAAACAAGTAGTGCGTCGCTTGTCGCAAGATCTAGGCCGCGACCCACTTCCCGAAGAAATTGCGATTGAAATGGGTTTGGATGTAGACAAGGTGTATCACATTGAAAAGATTGATCAGGACACTGTTTCGCTTGAGAGCCCAGTGGGGGATGAGGGGGATGAGAAATCAACTTTGGGAGATTTTGTTTCTGATGACAAGATTTTGCCTCCTGATCAGGAATCATCTCGCCGTATTCTTTCAGATCAGGTTAAGGAAATTCTTGGTGATTTGTCTGAAAAGGAACGGCGGATTCTCGAGATGCGCCACGGTCTAACTGACGGAGTCACACATACACTTGAAGAAGTCGGCCAGCAATTCGGGGTGACGCGCGAACGTATCCGCCAGATTGAAGCCAAAGCGCACGAAAAAATTCGCCAGCATGAAAAGTCAGCAAGATTAAAGAGCTACTAACAAACAGCGAATAGCGATAAGCGAGTAGTAAATAGGAAGAAAAAGAATAGTTGTGTTATAAAAAAGTCTGCAACCCCCGATGGGTTGCAGTATGTGTCCGGCGACGAGAGATTATTTCCCATCCGGCTTGGGTTTCCCCTGCTCTGTTGGGGGAGTGGCGTAGATTGCTGCTGCCGCAGCTGCAGCAATGAGTTGTAACGCGCTGTGTCCATAGGAGCTCCGCATTCTTCGTGGGCGGATATGCTGCCTTGCCAAGAAGATTTGTACAGTGTTTGGTTCAGGAGTGGGGGAGTCAGGTTGAGGTGTGTTCATGGGTTGCGGGAATACAGTATGAGTTGGACGGTGCAAATTGGACCAGACAATAGAATATCTCTTTAAAATTCTACGTCAATAGTGGGAAATACACACAAAAGAAAGCGTCCCGCCAAGGCGGGACGCTGGTTGAGTCAACTGTTCAGAGTAGTCCTGCGTGGAGAGCACGCATGGCTGCTTCGTATTTATCGTTGGAGATGCCCAGCACGATACTGATCTCGCTCCCTCCTTGACTGATGGTGGAGACACTTATCCTTTCGCTGGCAAGTGTGTTGAGGATTTGCGCGGCAACGCCGGAGTGTTCCCTCATCGCGGCTCCAACTACGCAGACGAGAGCCAATTCATTTCCGATGGAGATCGAATCGGGATGGCACTTTTTTGCCAAGTCATTTCGAATTGCTTTCTCAACCCTTCTGAATGCTTTTCCGTTCACAATAACCGTAATTGCATTTCTGCTATCCGGTATGTGTTCGATGTTAAGCCCATGGTCAGCAAATATCCGAGTGACGGTGGCTAGAAACGCGACTTCCTCATCCATGCCGTCTTTGCTGATGATTATCGGCAGGAACCCATTACGCCCCGCAAGTCCAAGAATGCTCCCTGGGATGCGGGTTGGGATGTCTTCTCGTCGTGTGATGAGAGTTCCCTGATGCTCTGGATTTCGGGTGTTTCTGACGATGACTGGGATGCGGGCTCTGCGTACCGGCCGTAGCGCGTACGAATGCACCACGCTTGCTCCTCGACTGGCCATTTCGCCGAGCTCATCAAAGCTCATGATCGGAATGGTCTGCGCATTCGGGACTAAATCCGGATTCGCATCGAGAACTCCGTTGACATCAGTGCAGTTGAAGTAGGTCTCTGCCTCAAGGAGCTCTGCTCCCATTGCTCCGGAGATATCCGATCCGCCACGCTGGAAAGCTTGTACAAACCCTCCCAGTGTGAGCCCATAGAATCCAGGGACGACTGATGGCGTTTCAGCAAGGCGAATTTTTTTCGCCTGCCTTTTGCTTTGCTCAAGAAGGTAACACCCTCTTTCCAACCTGATGAACTCCGTTGCATCCACGAACCGGAATCCGAGTATGAGAGCCATCAGTCTTGCCATGCAGTGTTCTCCGCGAGTAATAAAGAAGTCTGCATGCTTGTTGGCGGCGAAGATTTTCGCCATGTGGTCCCAGTACCTGTTGGTATCGAAACTCGCAGTTTCCTCAAACCCAGCGGCGATTTCTGCGAATCGGGCTTTTACCTGTGTAAGGATTTTTGCTTGCTGACGAGGTTGTTCGATCTTTGCCACGTATCGCAACAGGAGATCGGTTGCTTTCAGGTCTCCTTTGAAGCGAGCACCAAAGGCCGAAACGACTACCGAGAGACATTTCGGATCGCATCGCACCATCTGAATGGCTTCCCGAATTCTCTCGGGGTTGGCGAGTGAAGACCCGCCGAATTTGTAAACGTGCGGTTTCATAGCGTCTGGAATGCTGCAGGTTGCGGTTGATGTGTTCTGAAAGAGAATACTATTCTTTTTTATCGTAAAAGCAATATGAAATAGACGGAAATATAGGAGTGCCACATGCTATACTTTTGGCATGATTTCCGCCTTCGATAAGAAGTACAAAACCCTTAATCCCGCACAGAAAGAGGCTGTAGACAGCATAGAAGGGCCGGTGATGGTAATTGCAGGCCCTGGAACAGGTAAAACAAGCATTCTAACGCTTCGGATAGCTAATATACTACGTCGGACTGATACGCCCGCTAATGGCATTTTAGGACTAACTTTTACCGAGTCCGGTGTCCACTCGATGCGGAGGAAATTAGTGGAATATATTGGTGCAGAAGCATATCGAGTGCCTCTCTATACTTTCCATGGGTTTGCGCAGGAAGTCATATCCCGTTTTCCGGAATATTTCCCGCGAATTATTGGCGGAGCTGTGGCATCCGAGAGCGAGAAACTTGAAATTATTGAAGAAGCTCTTTCGGAAGGCGATTTTGAAATTATCCGTCCTTTTGGGAAACCGACACTCTATGTGCGCAAAGCGCTTTCGGTAATTTCTGATTTGAAACGCGATGGTATTGCTCCACATGCGTTTAACGCACTTCTCTCAAAAGAAAAAGCACATCTCTTGAAGGCTACTGACAAATATCATGAGAAAGGAAGGTTAAAAGGCGAACTGAAGAAAGAATATATAGATGATGTGCATAACAATACAAAAAACAAAGAATTAGGAGTTCTGTATGGTGCATATGAAAAGGAATTGCGCCGACGAGAACTCTATGATTTTGAAGACATGCTTCTCTCATTGGTTGAAGGATTGCAGAAACACAAGAATTTGTTGCGCACATTGCAGGAGGAATATCTGTATGTACTTGCAGACGAGCATCAGGATGCCAACAATTCGCAGAATACAGTGCTCGAACTTCTCTGCGACTACCGCGATACCAAGAATCTTTTTATTGTGGGAGACGAAAAGCAGGCCATCTATAGATTTCAAGGAGCGTCTCTAGAAAATTTTCTGTATTTCCGCAAGAAATTTCCGGAAGCAAAAATCATATCTCTCGATACTAATTATCGTTCAAGTCAGCGTATTCTTGATGCGTCCCATGCGCTGATGTCTTCTCATGTCGATGTTGATCCATTACTGCGTCCGCATTTGACTTCGGCTTCGACGAGTGCGCGCTCTGTCCACCGTGTGGAGGTGATTTCTTATGAGACTCTTGCAGATGAGCGTGAGGGAATCGTTTCACTGATTGCTGATGCAATAAAGAAGAATGAAGTTACACCGGAAGATATAGTGATTCTTGCAAGAACTAATAGTGAACTATCTGATTTTGGGCGGGTTCTTGCGGCGCACCAAGTTCCGTTTACTCTTTTTGCTGATGATGACGTGTTAGCAGATCCTGACATGCACAAGTTGTTTCTTCTCTTTCATGCAGTGATTTTTCCGGATCGTGATGAATATGTGGGAGGTATGCTTCTCATTGATTTTTTAGGAATACATCCGATTGATGCGGTGCATATAAATCGCCAAGCTTCAGGGGAGAGGCGTTCCCCGCTTGAAATTCTAAACAGCAAGAAACACCGAGCGATATTAGTTGATGAAAAAGCGGCGCAGATCTTGTCAGAAAAATTTGTTCGATGGATGCAATGTGCTCACAATGAGAGCGCCCTTGACGCCTTTTTAACGGTAGTTCGAGAATCGGGATTTGAGTCATATCTGGTTGGAAAACAGGATTCTCTGCAAAAACTTGCTAAGCTTGCGGGTCTCTACGATGCCATCAAAGCATTTTTGAGCACACATAAAGATGCAAAGTTGAAAGACTTCGTCACCTCAATAGATCGGCTTATCCGGCACGGAAGTCCGTTGAAGTTTTCTCGTTCTTTTGTTTCGTCAGGAGGGGTATCGGTAATGACTGCGCATAAATCAAAAGGGCTCGAATGGAAACAAGTGTATATCAGCAATGCAGTAGATCGAGTCTGGGGAAATCGCCGATCCATCGGGTCATTTCGTCTTCCATCTCCACTTTTTTCTGCAGGAGAAAGTGAAACAGATGAAGATGAGCGGCGATTGTTTTATGTCGCATTGACACGGGCAAAAGAAAAAGCGACCATCACGCTGTCTCATGCTGATGAAAATGGCCGTGAGCGTCTCCCCTCTCGCTTTGTGGAAGAATTGCCGCCGGAGGGGATTGAACGGATCGAAGGAAAGGCTTACAGTGGGATTGAACGATTTGCTCGTATAGTGAAAAGTACGCTGGCAATGCCAAGTTTGAAGCGGCAATGGGACAGAGAATTTCTTGAGAAACTGTTTTTAGAGCAGGGGATGAATGCCACTGCGCTTAATAACTACCTTACTTGTCCGTGGAAATATTTTTTCAAGAATCTTATTCGTTTACCGGATATTCCAGCACCGTATCTCTATTTTGGAACATCAGTGCACGCCGCATTGAAAGCATTTGCAGATGCGCGTCGCACTGGAGTTAAATTTTTGAAGAAAGATTTTTTTGAAGTCTTTACTCGCACATTGGTTCGTCTTCCAATTACCAAGTCTGATTTAGGGCGTCTAAATAAAAAAGGAAAGAAGACGCTCGAGATGTATTTTGATGCGCGCGCCCCCCATTGGCACGATAATTCGCTTGCAGAATACCCGATCAGCGGTGTATTCCTAGCACTTTCTGATGGCAAACAGTTGTTGCTACGGGGTCGGCTGGACAAATTGGAATTATTGGAAGGGAGGGCAGTGCACGTTGTTGATTATAAAACGGGTGCTCGCAGAACTCGGAATGAGATTTTAGGAAATACGAAGAATGCAAGCGGCGATATCAAACGCCAATTGAATTTCTATCGGCTTTTGCTCGATCTGCATGAGAAGGGGAAGTATGAGATGGTGTCCGCAGGAATTGATTTTGTTGAACCTGATAACAAAGGAAAATTGCACGCCCCTGAAAGGTTTTTTATGTCTCCCGAAGATGCATTGTCAGTGCAGGGTGAGGTTACCAAAGTAGCCGAAGAAATCAGATCTCTTGCTTTTTGGGATCAAACTTGTGACGACAGAGAATGCGAGTTTTGCGTTCTTCGATCACTTGTTGTTTAGTTCGCGAGAATCGCCTCAATTACTTGCGAAACGGTTTCATATGGGAGTGCACCGCTCATGGCGATTCGCTTGTTGTCAGTTGAAAACACAAAGGTGTCCGGCGGGTATTGAGTAGTCAGCGTTTTAATCTTGTTGAGGGTGAGAACATTCAGTGGTTTAGCAGAAACGATCACAGAGAAAGGTGTTCCTTGTCCGCCAGCACTTATCGCTTCCTCGTAGTCTTTTTGGACAGCAGCGGTATTTTTTTCATCAGTAGAACATGCAGTGAATCTACTCTCATCAATGTTCAGGTTTTTTGCAAGTTTAGGAAGTTCTGCAAGGTCAAGTCCGTTGTTTGAAGGGGTGATTTGGAAAAGACTGTCCACGTAGCTCCAATAGGCAGTATTGCCGGCAAGCATACTCACACATTCTGTGGCGACCGCTTCTGCAGGTGCTTTAGGGTGTAATTGGGGAAGAGGGAAGCTTCGATATACCCAAGCGACTTTCCCGTCTTTTCCATAGGCATCTGTGATTTTGTGCATGGTGTTGTGGAATGATTTACAGAAAGGACACTCAAGATCGGTATAGACAATGAATCCGACTGGCGCATCTGGGTTTCCTAGTATGTGATCTCGTGTACTCACGGGCCTGACGATAATTTCTCGATTAACTGTCGGTTGTGCTTGGGTATCTTGCCCTTGAGAAGTTGCTGGTTGTGTGCTGCCACCGCGTGAAAGATAGAGGGCACCTGCAATGAGCACTCCGGCAATTACAATCGCGATCGGGACGGTAAGAGAATTCTTTTGTACAGACTGTTCATCCATATATTTTTTATGAGATAGATAACAGGGCAATTGTATACAACTCGTTCTCTTTTGACAAATATTTCAGACGGAAAGTATTGATGTTATAGTGATGTGTATATGGATTTTTTGTTTAGCGGTATTTTGGGATTGACGGAGGGACTCACTGAATTTATACCGGTTTCATCTTCGGGGCATTTGATACTGATACGGAAGTTGTTTGGTATTGTTGCAGGGCCGGAAGATCTCGCGTTTGATGCGGTCCTCCAGTTGGCAGCGACATTTGCCGTGGTGCTCTACTTTCGAAAAGAAATTTCCGCTCTCATTCGTACGTCTGTTCGATGGTTGGTTCGCGCAGAAACTGATTTTTCAGACCGGACCCTTCTTAAGGCAATAATTATCGGCACGATTCCTGCAGTTATTTTGGGTTTATTGCTTGAGAAATATATGGAGACTGTATTTCGATCCGGCGCGGTAGTTGCTTGGACGTTGCTTATCGGCGCACTGCTGATGTATATCGCCGATCGTTTCGGTAAGCAAGATAAACCACTCTCAACGCTTCGCGGAGGCCTCATTGGTTTTTTTCAGGCCCTTGCGCTGGTGCCGGGGATTTCTCGTTCAGGTGCAACAATTGCAGGTGGACTTCTTAACGGCCTTTCGCGTGTTGAGGCAACTCGATTCAGTTTTTTGCTCGCGCTCCCTATTTTGCTCGGTTCGGGTGTAAAGAAATTATTTGAACTTGGCAGTGCCGGATTTTTGACGTCATTTGGATCAGAATTGTTTTTCGGTTCCCTCATTGCTTTCGTATCGGGATTTTTTGCCATTCATTTCCTTATCAAGTATCTCTCCAAACATAATCTTAATTTGTTTATCTGGTATCGAGTGGGATTGGCGATACTGGTTTTTGTGTGTATATAAAAAAGGAAACTGGTTGAGATATCGGCAGCACTGAAGCGCGCGTTCTCAACCAGTTTACTTATTCGAAGGGTCGTCCTTGAAACAAGGTCTTCCCGACGCCACCTCTTTTCACAGGATATCCGGGACGAGGTCTTATCCCGCTGTGCCTCTGTTTGTAGTATTGCCCGACCGTAGGACGTCATGTGGGCAAACCAGTGCAAGACCGATTGACGGTAACCGTAGGTCTCGCACGTTGTGTACGGTCAAGGGAAAATTATCAAATTGCACCCATTCTGTAAAGCTTAAAACAAAGACGCAGTGTTGGGTGTTGCGGAAATAGTCTCCCATTCTGATGGGTCGAGCGGAATGTCTTTGAGTGTTTGCCCATCTCGATATTTAAGGTGTTTATGTTCTCGCGCGTAGTCGTAGAGATCTTTGGTGATTCGGACGTCTTCAATGCAGTATTGGATTACTTTTTCTCGCTCGCCATTTTTCCACCAGACTCCTGCAAGCGCACCGTCTGCAGTTTTGTTACGTCCGAGCGTTGCGCCGGCTAACGTGTCGAGTTTTAATCGCCGTCCGAGCGATTTTTTTACTTCTTTCAGCAGATCAATGCTTTTGAGTTTTTTGGTGAGGTCGCCACGATAGTATTTGTTTAAAAGCGGGATATCAAAGTGATCGGAATTGAATCCAATCAAGACGTCTGTTTTTTCCAGTATCGGCCAGAGATCAGTGAGTGTCTCTTCGGTAAAGCTCTGATAGGTATTAGTTTCCGAATCGTGAATACACACGCAGGCGATTGAAAGGGAGGCGGGATCATTACTTCCCGTTTCGTCGAAAAAATTACTCGTCTCAATATCAAAAACGATTTTTCGCATGGGAAATTATTTTAATGGAAGATTGTGCGTAACCAAGAAGTCTTTGATGGTTACATCTCCCATACCAAAGCCAACAGTAGGAACCGGATCGACACCAAACATTTCGAGCAGGTTATCGTAGCGTCCGCCGCCAAAAAGAGATCGGCGATTTTCGGGGTTGGTGTCAAAGACTTCAAAAACCATGCCCGTATAGTAGTCGAAGCCGCGAGTTATATTTATATCGATAACGCAGTTTTTTATCCCCTTAGAATCTAGTTGACTGACCAATTCATCAAGCAATTTCGCACTTTTATTTTTTTCCAAATAACTCAAGAACTGTTCAGATTTTTCTTCTCCTAAATTCCTGATTAATTCTTGTTTTGAATTATCATTTTTCTCCCATCCATCCATGACTCTCATAACCGCTTTTCGAGTACTCTCTGAGACATCACCACTAGCATTCAGAGCTTCATCAAAACGACGGCGGTCATTTATCCTAATCTGAAAATCCTCATCTTTTGCCCCGAATTTTTTCATGGTTGCATGGGCAAGGGAAATGACTTCAACTTCCGCTTCAATCCCTGCGATACCCATCAGATCACAATTGAGTTGCCAGTGTTCGCGCCGGCGACCTCTCTGTGGACGTTCATATCGGAAAACATTGGGGATGGAATACCAGCGCAGGGGGAATTTAAGTGCTTTGCGTTTTGCCGCAATCATACGTGCAAGAGATGGAGTCATTTCAGGCCGGAGAGCCACTTCGCGATCGCCTTTGTCGGTGAACACATACATTTGATCGTTGACGATTTCATCGCTTCCTTTGCTTCGATACAAGTCGGCATATTCAAGCAGGGAAGCGCTGTATTCTGCATAGCCGAATTTTTCTGCTACAGATCGCCACACAGAGAAAATATAATTCTGAACAGCCATTTCTTCCGGATAGAAATCCCGCACGCCTTTATACGGTTCAGTCGAAACTTTATTTTTTTTCTCGGACATGTCGAAATTGTATCATAAAGGAAATAGGGCTGAATAGGCCTTAACGAAGCCATTTTTTGACAGACTGCATCATTGACAATATGTTAATTTATGATATAATTATATCTAGGATAGTGAACATTGAAACGGTGGCACTACGAGATAGCTTCTTGCATACCTCTCCGAATCATTCAGTTAAAACAGAGGCATGCAAAAAGCTATCTCGTAAGGTAGTGAAAGTTAGACTGTTGATCTTTCCAACTAAAATCAACAGCGGAACGCACTACCGACCAAAGTGCAGACTCCATTGCTATGACTGTATTCAATCAATTCGGTTTCTTTCAGCACGCGGGTTATACGTTTGTAGCGGGTCAGTTTATTGATGACCCCAACCGTGAAATCAACACTTGGACTTCTCCCATTCAGTTTTTTCCGGCAGGTGGGACTGGTGATCACGAAGGCTGCTATGCTTCCGCGAAGAAGACAGCAGAGGCTTTCGCTAAGGTTGCCGAGGCCACTGGTGCCGTGAGCATTGATGGTGGGGTGCGTAATTGCATCCTAGAGGGAGCAGTCGAGGGACTGCTTGGTCGGTACGGGACAAACCGCAAGCGCTTGCTTGCAGAATGGAGATATCAAAAAATTGAGTGCTCCGTTTTCGATCCGGCCAGCAATCAGAACGAAGAGGATGCAGTGGTCACCACAGCAGGGAAACAGTTTCCCGCAAACCTCATCGAAGCTGGTTCATTCAGCTTCACCCTCCAAACAAAGGATGGGCGGCAGTTCCGGTTTGAAAAGGATGGAGACGAGTCGTTAGTTGGGAATTTCTACAACGGCGTGCTCATCCCAAACACAACCCCAGTTCCGGCTTAGTGCCACTTTCTTGAAAGGCAATGGAGAACAACGAGTCCGCGTTTCGGAAAATCGTGGCGGTGCGAGGCAAGCAATCCTAGCACCGTTCTCATCCATCGCTCATTGTTCTTTCTCAAGGGTTATCGTGTTCCCTAGAAAAATACTCGCCGAAAGGCATTAAAGGCCCGTCTCACTTGTGAGCGGGCTTTCGTTTTACACTTGCAATTTATTTATTATGAGCATATGCTTGGTATGGCGACGTTCTTACACTCGCCATTCGAACAAAATCACAAATAAGTGGGCACTCGTCCACCGCCCCCCTTACTCTTAGATGAGCGGGGGGCACTTCTTTTTTATATATTTTAAAAATCAAACCCCGCAACCGGAAACAACCGGTTGCGGGGAGAAAACAAAACACACATCGAGTGTAGGTTTCGAAATTCGCGGTGGCAACCTTCCTTAGATTACAACCAGCTATTCCATCATCCTTGTTGGTAACTCTTCGGTGTGTTTTGACGAGGGACCCGATAATGATAATAACACTTTAGAGCATACTTGCTTTTTAAGATTGTCAGGTTATAATCGGTTCTTCGTAGTGTTTCTCAATTCGGCCGTGGATTTCTCTGGCGCGAGTTTGGGAAGGTCGCGCTATGAGTGTTAGTTTAGGTAGTAAGTCAATTCATGGCTAAAAAGCTTTATGTCGGCGGACTTGCGTGGGCGACAAACGATGATGGTTTGCGCACTGCGTTCGCTCAAGCTGGCACCGTGACTTCGGCAACGGTAATGACCGACCGAATGACCGGCAAATCCCGAGGTTTCGGCTTCGTCGAAATGGAGGATGCCGATGCACAGAAGGGAATTGAGATGTGGGACGGCAAGGAACTCGATGGCCGCCGCATCCGCGTGAATGAGGCACGTCCTCGCGAAGAGCGAGGTCCTCGCCGAGAGTTCTAACTCTCGTGATCAAAATTGCCCCCGCCTTTGGCGGGGGCATTTTGATTTTGTGATTTTTCTTCAAGAGTATCATTGCGCGGTTCGTTTGTTTGTTTTCTAATTCTTTAGAGGTGTAATACAATAGAGATACGAAAGTTATATAAAGTGAACAGGTCGATTTTTAGCAACCCCCCGCGCCCCGCCCTTCGGGCGGGGCAACAAAAGGGGTAACAGTGCTTCCACCATGTCCTACCTGACAATACTGCCGGAATCTCGGCAGAAAAATATGGCAGACTTGTCCGACGAGGAGATTTTGCATCGCGCGCTCAAGTCCGAACCCCAGTTGTTTGCAGAGATTGTCTCTCGGTACAAAGCAGCTTTTTTGCGGAAAGCACAGGTAATTTTGAAGAATGAACAGCAAGCAGAAGATGCGGTTCAGGAAGCGTTCGTTAAAATATATATAAAAGGAGGACGATTCAAAAAAGTAGCAGGTGCATCATTTCGTTCGTGGGCGTACAAGATACTCATCAACACTTGCTTGACAATGTATCGAACGAATTCACGCGTACGAACTCATCTTTCTGCTGAAGAGTTTGATGAGTCTTTGCTGGTTACACCTAATACAGAGTGGGAGAAGCATGTATCGCGCGATGAATTTCTTTCGGTGCTTTCCCGTCTGCCGTCAGCTGTTTCGTCGCTTTTGCATCGGATGGTAGTATTGGGTAGAAATTCTGAAGACATTGCACAAGAGGAGTCGGTGAGTGTTTCGGTCGTCCGGACGCGTTTGCATCGCGCGCGAAAAGCGTTTGAAAAGATTCGTCTTGAACTCATTTAACTAACTATGATTGCATTAACTGATTACACGTTTGAGGAAAAGGTTATGCGCCGCGTGCAGGTGGTTTATTTGGTGCGGCGGTTCGGAGTACTGCTATTTGTTGAAGTTGCTTTTTTTGCAACCGTCATTGTTGTAGGAGGAGTATTTGTCTCGGTGAACGATGTTTTTGTAAACATGAAAGCAGTAACGGGCATACCCTCGCTGTTTAATTACCTCTATGTTGCAATTCGCGACACTGAAGTCTCTTTACAAGTACTTGCGGCTGCTGGTTGCGCCTACTCCTTGTATATTGGATTTTTAGCGGTGCGCGAAGCGCGCCGCCTCCATCCTCCTTCTTTTGAGACTCTTCAAGTTTCTTAGGAAAGAAAACTCTCGCATTCGCGAGAGTTTTCTTTTAATGTCCGCCGTCGCCAGATTTCATCCACAAATCGCTCCACCATTCAAAAGTGAGAAAAAGGAAAACAGCTGCTGGTATGTAGAGCGGAGAAAGAATGATAAAGATAGTGCGTTTCAGGATGGTCATGTGTGGAAATTAAAATGCCATATTGCGGAGCACATCACCGTTGATAGTATTTAGCTCGTCATTATCCGCTCGAATATGCCCCCAGATTCGTACGGTGTCGCCTGCTAAGAATCGCTCAAAGGTTACTTTCTGACGGCGAGTATTTAATACGAGAGCATCATCATAGAGTACGACTGTATATTCTTTTCCCCCGACTACCACTTGGAAGGTTACGGGTTTGGTCGTGCTTGGGATTGTTTTTAACGTGCCTTCATAATTTTTCCATGAAAAGATCGTCGGATCGATCGAGATAGTTATCTGTTGGGCAAGAAGTTGATTATTGTTTGATGTATAGGTTCCCGTAATTGAATCAACACGGTCGCCCGTCCGGATGAATTTTGGGAGTACCTCACGACGGTTTCGATACACGGTGGTGGTTGCATTGATGGAAATCTCTATAGTGCCACCATCCTTCTTGATTAGGGTGAATTGTTTTTCCGGAGTGGTTATGTTGCCCACGGTTCCAGAGAACGAACCCTGTGAAGTGAAATCTGACCAGTCAATGACTTTGGTTGCAAGTACCGAAAGGGAAGTCCCTCCTTCAATTGAACCCTCAATGGAAATGTAATCACCCTCTTTGATTTCAGTGATATCTTTTTTGTCACCAAAGCGCTTACGGATATCAGTGTTTTTGTCAGTTTTGATGACCCAGCGTATTAATGATTTATCCCAACTGGTACGTGCAAAAAACGTGGTGTTTGCACGCTGTTGGATTTCGAGCCCTTTGATTTTCACTAACCCTTCGCGAGTGATTTGCACTTCAGGAATGGTTTCTTCAGGTGCGGCTGCATGGCTTGTGTGTATTGCAAAAAGAGAGCCAATTAGGGCTGTGATAAGTAATGAAAAAATAAGATTGTTTTTGCGCATGACCTTTTTATATAAACACATTATGGTATTTTTTTCAACCCCCCCCGTTGGATTTCCATTAAATAGGGGAAAAGATTCTTTGACAATTTCTATATAGAGAAGTATTCTCTCAAACGGACGCGTCTTTTTCGACATCGTTCAGATCTCCCCCAAAACTCCAAACACGGTCTACTCCAAAATCCGTATGCCTACCTACTCACTTCCGACACTCCCAGCCACGTTCTCGGTTCGTTCTGTGTCTGCACAAAGCAGTCGCGGTGGATATCCTGATGCGGTTGCGAATGCATTTCTGTCACGGTTTGGTTTTGTACCACCCAGATATCAAGCGCCACACCGCTTGTCTGAGGAGGCGGTGCCTGATGTTCGTACACAGAACAGCTATGTCCTGAAGGTTCAGGACGACGGGCGAGTGAATCAAGGCACTTTTTCACGCCGGATTTTCCCCGATCAGGCGCCAATCGAGATTGTCTCTGGTGGGCGCATTCTGGAGACGCAAAAGCTCAATCGGCGGCGAGAAGGAGACCCCGAGTACAAGTTTGTGCTTGAAGGCAGAGACGTGACGCTGACTATTTTCTGTTGTCTCGAGGTGCAGCCGGCCACATTGGTCGTACGAATGCCGGTGCAACAACACCCGCCCACATCCGAATGTGCTCGGAGCCGTGCGGGGAGATCATCCTCTCCGATCCCTGCTCACTCATGAGCGGATAAGGACCTTTTCCACTGAAGGCGTCTCTCGACAAGAGTTGAGAGACGCCTTCTTCTTTTTCTTTATTTTTGTAAAAAAGATCCGGCCGCCTCGCACACTGAAGTGCGGGCGGCCGTGAAAGTTACCAAACGAGTTGCGGTTTCCGTTTGCCGGACTGGTGTCGAATCATGAATCCACACCGATCGGGATAGACAACACCCTGCCAGTTTTCGTAGAGGTGGAACCACGGGCGCATCGATCCAGTTACGTATCCTTGGAAGGTGAGATATACCGAATTTCTCCCTTCAGCATTGTTTTCAGTGAATCCTTGGATACGATCTGGATGTATGCACAACTGGAGAGATTGTTTGATTTTCCATGAGACTCCACGGACGGTGTGGCCCGTGATCATGAGGAACACCGATTTTCTTTGTTCCGCGAGTAATGGTAAATCGTGAATCAGTGGCGCAAAGTTAAATGTAAATCGGGGCAAGTGCGCGTAATCTCCGATAAGAACACTGTCGGGAAAAATGTTCATAAAGAATCGCAGGTTGAGGTTCTACGAGACATACTAAGTCAGCACAGAGGGAAGTCAATAGTTTTTTAGGTTGAGATCGGTGGAGAAATCGGTTCTATTGAGTTTGAGATAATGACTGCAAAAGTAGCACTTTTCTTGTGTGACAAATTTTGCTAGGATACTCTTGTTCGTAAGAACACATTCCGCGGTAGCTCAACGGTAGAGCAGCTCCCTGTCAGTAGGCAGCTCCTTAGAGGAATCTAGGGATGAATAATGAGGTGAATTGCTGGAAACCCTTCAAAAAGAAAGGAGGGCAATCAGCAGCCAAGTCTCCGCGGTGGCGGGGAAAGGTTCAGAGACTATCCCGAAAGGGAGTACCCCAAAATGATTAGTGGGGGAAGCGCCTCACACCGAGAACCGGTGATGATATAGTCCACGCCTTTTGGTAACAGAAGGAAACGTGTAAGGAGTTGGTTGTAGGTTCGAATCCTACCCGCGGAGCAGAGGGCGTGAAGTGGGCACCAGAGTGCCCGGGTCGCGCCTTTACTGGGGACTTTCTTGAGGTTCGAATATCATTTCGGACTTCCGAAGGCCCCACAGAACGGATATATGACGAGTTTGGCAAATCACCGCTAGAAGCAAAGGCTTCGGCGGTGTTTTGCTTTGGTTCGAATATTTTCTCGGCGTCTAGCTTTTCCTGCACGCGCTTTGCCAGCACTTGGACCGGTTCCTTGAGATCGTAAATTACGTTGTGATTTTTTAGAGTAAGGTTTGCGAATAAGTGGCTCAAGAGTAGTCTGCGTTCCTCTGGGGACCGTTTTTCGTATATCGCTCGTGCTCTGCGGGCTAGGTCTAGGATATTGATGTAGAGCTCAAAATACTTGCTCTCCTCGCTCTTTATCTTCGCTACCTGTTCCTGTATTTCTGCCTGTTCGGTATTGATTGTATTTTGCTTACTTTCCCATCTTTCCTGTGAGATTCTCTCTGCGAGCCGATCATCGTAAAGGATGTCCAATTGCTTCTGGAGGGCGTTATAACGCGTATTCAAGGCATGCAAAGCTGTTTCCTTATAGTTTGCTTCCCCTTGGTGGTCAGCACGGATTTTTTGGTATATCTCTTCAGCCTCCTTGGACGTTACATTCTCAAAGAAATGAAATACCCCCATGAGCATTTTCTCCATGTCCTCTTCCTTCGTCATGCCCCTTTGGGTGCAGGGTATTTTTCGGCTGTGCTTGCATGAGTAATACACGTGCCCTTTTTGTATTTCGCCATTGATAGTTCCGCCGCATTCGCCGCATTTCACCATCTTACTGAACTTGAACATGTGGCGTTTGTAATGGGGTGCACCTTTTCTGGTAAGCAAGTACTGGACCTGCTCAAAGAGCTCTTTTTTGATAAGGGGAGTGTGCTTGCCGTTTGGGTATGTGATACCGCGCCATCGCATCGCTCCATAGTAAAACGGATCTCCTAGGATTTCCGCCAGCCGACTCTTTGAGAGCATATTACCACCTCTCGTTCGTAATCCTTCTTCATAAAGCTTGTCGCGTAACGCCCTGAGTGAATAATTGCCTGTTCCATAGTACTCAAACGCCTTACGGATATACATTGCCTTTTCTTCGTCTAGAGTATGAGTTTTATGTCCCTTCTCTCCGATAGTTCGGTACCCAAGAGGTGGTTTTTGGGGAAGCCAGCCCTGCGATATTTTCTCCTTCTGACCTTTTAGGACCTCCTCCGACAGGTTGTTGGTGTAGAAGCGGGCTATAGCCACTTTCATATCCCATACAAGGTTTTCATGAGCCCGGGTATTTTTATTGACTACGAAGTTTTCTTTTACGAAGTGAATCTCATGGACCGGATTTTCATTGATCCAGTCACTAATGGTTGCCGCATCTTTCAAGTTCCTTGTGAGCCGGTCTATTTTCTCGCAGAGGATTATGTTGATTTTATTTCGGACCGCATACTGAAGCATTTCATTGAACGTCTTTCGGATTTGTTTGCCGCTTGCTGATTCAGTAATCCGGAATGTCTTAGCCATCCCGAAAGTTTTCTTACTCGCGTACTCTTTGAGGAGTTTTTCTTGTGCGTCAAGCGAATATCCCGTTTCCTCTTGTTCTCGTGATGATACACGACAGTAAATGACACAGTTTGTTTTCATAGATTTATTTTACTCTTTTTATCTTAGATTGCTTTTATTTATCCTCAAGCCATCGAAAAGTGACTTCCTGCGATTTTTTTATACCCCCATTGACCCTAGGAGATTTCCTGTAGAACTCCTTGAGAGCGGCAACTTTTGCGGCAAGATTTTTTCTCTGTCCAATGACAAACGCTAGCTCAAAATCAACCTTTTTCATGTACACCTCTTGGAGCTCTTCTATGCGCCTCAAAATACCCTCATTTACCATCAACCGATATGCGTTCTTGTTGGCAGTTCCATAGGTATTTTGGGGAAGGTTATATGCCAGCATATATGCCTTTGTTGCGTTCCCGATACTTTCAGGATTTCCAGAATAGTATCGGCAGAAGAGTTCCCATCTAGGATTCTTTAGGACGTTCTCCACTTTTGCGCTAGTTTTCTTCTTCCTTCTATCAACTCTTGATTTTCTTTTTTGCATACATTGTTTTCCTTATTTATTAGAGTCTCCTTACGGGGAATGTATTGCCCTTGGTTAGCGGCATTATTTTCCTCTGGTGGAGATCGAGAGTCTTTGCTCTTACCAGAGGAACTTATTTCCTCTGGTATTAGCCACTCGCTCATATCTATTAGGGTATAGGTGTTATTTAGCCACCTCCCTCCGTGTTTTCCTCTCTCAATACCTATTATTCGAGCTTCTTGGAAAAGTCTTATGTATTTTTGGACGCACTTAGCACTTTTTTGTATATCTTTGCCAGTTCTCTTTTGGCTTGGATGGCACTTTTGTGTCTTGAGATCAGATCTCCTGCAAAGAAAAATATACACCGCTAAGCCAATAGCGCCAAAAGCATTGCCAATTCTTTCAGCCTCTCTGTTGTGAATAAAGAACCAGCCGTTATTCCTCTTGAATCTAAGTTTTAGTTTCAGCTCCATTATATGTTTGAGAATCAGAACTCGACCCCGGTCCCTTAGGAGCTGAAACTAAAGGACCGGAGCCCAGTGCAGATTGCTCCTTTTGTTTGTCCTCAAAATCAAAACGCGCAAGAAAGTCAAAGAACGACGCTAGATCGCTTGTAAACTTCTCCCCGCATTTTGTATCAGCTCTGGACATAAAAATACCCTGGTGTTTCCAGGATATTGGTTCAGAGCCACGTTGTATAAGACAATAAAATAGGCCTACTTATTTGTCAGATAGAGTTCGTGCTCTTTTTCGGTATACAGCTCTATTGAGGGATAGATAATCTCTGGAGGGGTAACCATGTATCTCGTTCAGGATTCGCTCAACCAGAGTTGCTTTATATTCGGGTTTTACTTTTTCCCCCAAGATAACCATAAGTTCACGAACAGGTTTCCGACTGTAGAAATCTGCCAATGCATCTTCTTTGCGTTTGGTTTTTACCCGGACCCTCTTTACCTTCTGGCTTCCTTCCAGATGTTTCCTCAGATATTTCCACCATCGCTTGATGTAGTTGAGAACCTCTTCCCGAGTGGCTCCCGCATAAACAACAATCTTCAAAGAACGTCTTCCGTTTATTCTCTCCTCATGTTCAATCGGGGTTTCAAGATCAACGTTTGTGTATGCCGGGACCTTTCCTCCTATGATTTCGTCCATAGCATTGCCGTTCATGTCCACAGAGAACCTATATTTCTTTAGAAAAGCAATTCTTGCTGGGATATATTCAGATGCTTTTGGATATTTATTGTCTTTTCTTGGTTTGAGAAAAGGAGAGGGGAAGCGGTATTCCAACGCCACTTGAAACATGCCCAAAAGCCATTCTTCTATTTTCTCCTCTGTGTGGAGTTTGGGATTCGGGACCCGGAATCTTTTCATGAAAGCATCTAAGTCTGTTTTGAAAGATTTCCGTTCAATTGCATCAAGATAGACTTCTTCCGCCCTACTCGTTTTCAGCTCTTTTTTCATCAGCTCTTTTGTGGTAAAATGAGTTTACAAATGAATAATGCTACGACCTAAACCGCGATGCAAGTCGCTGGCATGGTGAAAAGACCAGATATAGCACAAATCCATCATAGGGTGTGATAAATGCTAATCTCTTCCCTCGGTGGGTTTTTGTATTTCGAATATCACTCTTTCAGCCAAAACCAGAAATTGTTTAGTGTCTCCTCTGTCAACTTGTAGGCATCCGCATGAGAGAGAACGCCTAGGTACGAGCTAAGCGATCCCCAGAGGGTTTCTTCTTTGATATTTCCGTTTCGATATTGAGCGACGCGTTCCCGTAGTTTTCTGAGAACTCTCTGCTTTGTTTTCTTCCTCACTACAATATGATGTGGCAATATAACGTAACCCAAAAAATCAATACCACGCTTACACTCTCGCAACAGAATCTTGTGCGGGTGAAGTTCAATGTGCAACGTATGCGAAAGATATTCACGTATGGGTTCAAGCAGGTACTCAAGATATTTTCTGTCATTCGAAATAATCACGAAGTCGTCCGTGTATCTTGCGTAGTCTTTTACATGCAAGGCATGTTTTATAAACTGATCAAATTCGTTCATGTAAATATTGGCAAATATTTGAGACGTCAGATTGCCGATGGGTACACCATGTCGGTCAAAGAGGTTCGGTCTGCTCGCGGTGAAGCTCTCGATGATTTCGCGCAGGAGCCACAGCATCCTCTTGTCCACAACTTTCTTCTCAAGAATCCGGAGCAGAATATCGTGATCGATAGAGTCAAAGAATTTTCGTATATCGCATTTCAACGCAAAACATTCCCGTGTGTAGTTACCACTTTTCGCGCGAATCATCTCGGCAACCTTCCTCATCCCTTTATGTGTCCCTTTACCGATGCGGCACGAAAACGAATTGGCAATGAATGTTGGCTCAAAAATCGGGTTGAGAATTCTAAACACCGCATGATGCAAAACTCTGTCGCGTACCGTCGCTTTATGTATGCGTCGCAACTTCGGATCGCGAATCCAAAACCCGCTATAAGGACCGTGGTGGTACGTCCTGTCTTTCAGTTCTCGGTGCAACTTGAAAATTTCTTTCTCAAGATTTATTTCAAATTCCATTACATCCACTTTGTTGCGCTTATTCTCCTTGAATACCTTCCACGCCCGAAAGAGGTTTTCTGGAGAGATCATTCGCGCATATACGTCCCTATAAATTTTCATATACCATGCATGATTTAGACATCCCAATTTTCAAGAAAACGTACGATCTATACAAATCCTTCCACACCTATCGCTCTAGCATCCCCAAACAGGACCGTTACACCGTTTGGCAGAAATGCGAGGAGCTGTTGCTTGAGGTGTTGGAGGGAATCCTATTGGCAAGCCAAATAGGTAAAGCAGAGAAAGTTCCTATTCTTGAGAAGACGAGTCTCAAACTCAACTTCTTGCGTGTGTTCGTCCGACTTGCAAAGGACGTCAAAGCGATTGACGGGAAGCGGTACGTCTCCATTGAGGTGAGCCTTGATGAGATTGGCAGGATGCTCGGAGGATGGATAAGATCATCTAAAGAGCGATGATACAAAGAAGCCCGCCACATGGCAGGCTTCTTCTCGGCGAAGAGATGACTGCCGGGAGGCACCAAGGCCCACATTGTCGTTGCGGTTGCCGTTCCAGTTGTTGACGTTGAGGCCATTCTCGTCGAAGTTGCCAACGCACGAGAGGTTGCCGTCCGAGTCGCGAAATGTTGTCCGCTTCCGTCCAAGGCACCGAACCTTGAGGTTTACCGCAAGCTTTCGCCCACCTATATCCTCTCAGTCCTGAATTTTATTCGGGAGCAGTTTCCTTTCGGAAACACCTCCGCTAGAAACGAACAAGAAGTAAAATCTTCATCCTTCCTCGCACGCTGTCCTGATCCGTAAACCAAGGGCATTCTGGCGAATCTCAAAGGTGAGACACCCCGCGAGATTGAACCGTAATCCAATCTGCATTAGCAGGATGCGATTATTGTAGCATGTAAAAGAAAAGAGCCCTCGCAAAAAATTTGCGCGAGGGCTCAAGGGAATCAAGAGGGGCAAGCCCTCAAGTGTTCGAGGTTCAGAACTTCCGGGAGGCACCAAGGCCCACAAAGTCGTGGCGGTAGCCGAGCCAGAAGTCGACGAGGAGGCCACACTCGTCGAAGACGCCAACGCACGAGAGGAGGCCGACCGAGGTCTTCTCGGCGCAACGTGCCCAACGTGTCGGGTTAGGACGTATGTCGGTCTTTCGGAAAACCAGGAGGTCCTTCGTGGTTTCGGCGACGGTCGTCGGGATTTCGTACTCCTTGGGGAGCATTTGTTCCTGCTCTTCAGGGAGTTTGTTCCATGAGTCCGGGACGATTTCGGTGAGCATGAGGTACCAGCGGGGTTGGAGCAGGACTTCTGTCGTGTGTTTCTCGGTTGCGTACCAGGGGTTCGGGTCGCAGTACATCCGAGGCTGGAGGTCGTCCTTCTTCGGGTGCAGTTCGTTCCACTTCATGACATTGAGCGGCGAGCCGTTGAGTTTCTCTAGCCCCAGAAACGCGGTGTGTGTGTCCTTGACGAGCTTGCCCGGATTGAAGGGGCAAGGACCCATCAGAATATCTTCGTGCCACGGGAACTTGAGCGCCTGGTGCACTTCCTTCCTGCTGAACCGAGCTCCGTAGAGGGTCACCCAGTCGGCGACGTCAACAAATGACTTGCCGAGGACGAGCCGCGCGATGCGGGTGTCGGTTGAAGTTTCGAAGGCCTTGAGGGTGAGAGCTTGGGCAAACCGTTTAGCGTAGTCGTTGTCGCCGTTGTTGGCACGGAGCATATCGAGATGTGCCACGGTAACACCATGCTTTTGAAGCGCTCCCAATGTCGGACCGAGCTCTGAAACACTCAGAGCGAATATACCGCGATCAGAGTTTGTATTCATAACTTTTCTCTTTCTGTACTGTACTGATGCCTTTGTCTTTCGACTTTAGGCGGGTTTTGTTGACACCAACAGGTGGTTGGGACTCGCTCTGGTATGAGACGAGTATTTTGAAGACCTCACAGAGATCACCAAGAGACTCGTCTCATAGTTTTGAACCTTGGATTACAATGACCTATACTTTTACTAAGCTTATCATATTTATGACGATATGTCAATGATTTTCCGATTGTTGGTAATACCTCTTCGCAACACCCAATTTCTAAACGTAAAGAAAGTGACCAGAAGCCCTTTTTGCGCTATTATGAAGTAACAATTGAATATTGAAAGTAGCCTAAACCCTTGTCCGGGCATGGCGAAAAGACCAGATACAGCATAAAGAACCCATCATGGGGTCGCTGTATCTGGCCATATCGGGAAACCGGTATGAGTGGCGCAAGCCACTACCCGTGGTGGGCTTTTTGTTGCCTGATCGCGGGGGTTTATCAGTAATATGCCTCCCATGAAAAATAAGAAAATCCTTTGGAAAAAAGTTTGGACATGGAGTGCTCCAATCTGGTTACTTGGAATACTAATCGCCCCCAATGATACCGTGGGTATTATCCTAGCCCTCCCGCTCGGTATAAGCGTGCTGGTTATTTTAGATATTCTCCTCTCTCATATTCCTTGGGTGAAGGGTAAATATTATAAGAAAGGTCTGTTGTGTGCTCTGCTAGGTGGGATATTCTTTCTAGTCAGTATCTTTTTACTCGTTGGACGTAGCGAAGCGACCTTTATAGTAAGCGCAGTCGGTTTTACAGCTTCAATGGCTCGTATAACGATCTTGATGACTTTATTTTATTTTGCTGAGAGTTTTCTTCATGCTGAGTGGGTATCAAAGGTAAAAAAAGACGTTCCGGTCGAAGATAATTGGGGACATGGTGCAAGAAGATAATGTTATGTGGAAGGCGCTAAAAGTAATCTTCTTTATCGCTCTTGCTATAGCTACTGTCATTTCTTTGTCCTTGGCAATTACAAACTGGCAAATGGGTATCGTCTTTGGGACCGGTATAGCTTTGGCATATTTCTCTACACAAGAGCATTATAAGATGATGATAGAAAAGGAAAATGAGAGATTACATCATGAGCATGAAGAGAGAAAGGCTCAACGTATATTTAGATCGGGCATTTTGGCAAAGGGCAAACAAACTGCTCGATGTATTTTAGAAAAGAGAAATGTTTCGGGTGTGTTATCTGAGATAGTAAGTAAAAAATGGCATCCCCTTGAGAAAATAGGAGTCTACCATTTTTTGATTGAGATAGGAGTGATACCAAAAGAACAACAAATTGAAAAAGGAAGAGTAAATGAATACTTTGGGTTTGTGTTTCCTCAAGAAGCGAAAAAGGTGGAACAAAACGAAAAGGTGTACAAGGGCGGAATGACGGAATCAGAATCCCGCGAGTTAGCTCGTCGGAATACCGAGAGACTCCACTCCCCAGAATCAAGGGCGAGGGTAAAGGAGTACCTAGAGATGACGGATAAGATGTCAACATACGACCCAGAACTTACAAAAGAGAAAATGCAATTAGAAAAGCCCAGTCCAAGCGAGCGGAGAGAATTGCTCAAGAAGGACGGCGAGAGGGTGAACGAAGCGGGACGGAACCCGTCTCCGGAGGCGCGCCAGGCGATTCAGGATTGGCTAGACATGTCGGAGTAAAAAAGATGCAAGAATTGATACAAAAACAGAACGTTCCCTCAATGGAGGAGATAGAGGAATTGCTGGCGAAGGTCCGGAAACCAGAGTACCAGGAAGCTTTGAAGAGGGTGGCGAGCCGGCTGGACGAGAACGAGGATCCGGCCGCGGTGATGGACTTTCTCAACCTAGTCACTTAGTCGTCCTGCTTTTATGCTTGGCGGGAGATTCTCTAAGGAGTAATATAGCCAATGTAATGGCTTACCCACTTATTATCCTCGGTGCTGGAGCTTCATACGATTATTCACCGATAGCAAAAGTTGGACCTCTAACGAAAGACTTAGTGGAGGACCACTTTCTCTTGCATACGTTACTTGGAAAGTACCCCGGAGCTGGCGATCTCCTGTCAGACATACTTCTTCAAGTAAAAGAAAAGAAACGTGGCTTTGAAGAGGTACTTACTGAAATAAAAGAGCGCACAAAACATTCTGAGCAGATGAGAGTGCATTTCGTTGCGCTGGAGTTTTATTTACAGGCACTTTTCAAGGAAATTTCTAATAGGGGTTTATCTCCGCTTTCCGAGGAAGATTTCCAGAAGGCGCGGCAGGTCAATAACTACAAATCTCTTGTAAACCGCATAAACACCCATACGAGCGGAAAAGCGCTTGTTGCGACATTCAACTACGATAGTTTGTTTGAGCAGAGCATTCCACATAGAACATTCAAGAGGATGCGGGATTATTTAGAGGGTGGTCTAAAGATTATAAAACTCCACGGGTCGCATGATTGGGCGTATATACACCGAAAATCCAATATAGAGTACGGTACTTCACCGGAGGAAATTGACGGTTTTTCATGGTGTATAAAAAATCCTGATTTCTTAGAAGAACACCGGAAAAAAGATGTTGGGCTTTACCACCAAGATGAGCTAAAAGAACATAGTGAAAGAAATGATTTCATTGAACTTCCAGCCATTGCAATACCTCTTCTTGGAAAAGATCGTTATATCTGTCACCCCGAACATATTCAGCGGCTTCTTATCGATTTACCCCAAGTAGACCGGATTCTTGTCATTGGCTGGAAAGCCGGTGATCAGCTCTTACTTCAAAATCTAAAAAAGCTTCTTCCTTCAATGGGCTATAAGTTGCTAGTAGTTTCTAGTACTATTGAAAGTGCAGAGCGAATTGCAAAACATATCAAAGATTCTCTGGAAATGTTTCCAACTCGGATTGAAATGCGCGGGGGTGGATTTTCAGGTTTTATTGCCGATGAAATAAGCGATTCTTTCTTTTCTGAATAATTGGAGGATTTATCTCCACTCTAAGAGTTCTTGCTTTTTCTCTCCCCATGCCTAGTATGGTGCTTGCAAAAGCATTATGGCTACACAGGATCGAAAAACGAGGAAATGGTACCAAAAGAAGCGTTATATCATACCTATAGCGTTTTTCGGGCTTATAGTGCTCCTTGGAGCCTTTGGCGATTCAAGTAGCCAAACTAGGTCAGTTCAAGACTCTACGGCGGCAATAAACTCCTTCAATACAGCACAAGTAAGTCAGGTAGCACCGAGTCCTTCTGTTCCGGTAAAACAGATCGCTCCGAATCAGCCAGAACCTTCAGAACAAACACCTCTTTCAAACGACAATTACTACACCAATAGCGCAGGCAATACCGTACATTCTCCAGCCTACGCTCCATCCATCCCAGCAGGTGCGACAGCGCAATGCCGAGATGGGACCTACAGCTTCAGCCAAAGCAGACGCGGCACCTGTTCCCATCATGGGGGCGTAGCTAGATGGTTGTAATTTCAAAGATATTTAGGATTTTGAAAGGCACCACATACTAGAGAATGGTATTATTCCAAAATGTCACTTTATTCAGAAATATATCCACTTCCAGAGGCTGTCCTTGAGATGGAGCCGGAGGAACTTGCTCCTCTTGTCCTAAAACATCTTGGTAGGGCAGAACAAGGTAAACTCAATCGTCATAATTTCTTGTTAGGTACAGATAGAGAGTTTGTTGATTGGGCTGGATCCTATAAACAAGGACAATCGGTTCTTGAACGCTTTTCCGTTGCATGGATGTGGCTAGAAAAAGAACTTTTTATTGCACCACAGCCAGGAAATAATGATTGGATGTTTATAACACACAGAGGCAAGAAAGTACTTGACTCTCAAGATTTTGATACCTACCGGCAAGGATATTTACTTCCATCAGATGGTCTTGATTCTATCCTTGTGAGGAAAGTAAAACAATCATTCATAAGAGGTGACTATGATACTGCCATCTTTCAGGCGTTCAAGGAAGTAGAGGTACGCGTACGAACAAAGGCAGGTCTCTCAGAAAAAGAGATTGGTGTTGACCTCATGAGGAAAGCGTTTGGTCCTCCTTCTGCTCCGCTTGTCGATAAAACTGCACATCCTGCTGAACAGCAAGCTCGTATGGAGTTGTTCTCTGGAGCGATAGGTACTTACAAGAATCCCTCAAGCCACCGCTATGTGAATCTTACCGATCCACGTGAGGCGGCTGACATCATTCATATTGCGAATACTCTCCTTAGAATTGTTGACTCAATACAATGATCCAAATAAATGTCTCAGTGAAAGCAAGAACGGAACATGTCTACCTTTTACACTCTAACCGAGAGAGGTGCCATCGACTCTTACAAAAGAAGACCCTAGCAGAGGAGGAAATAATAGATTTCCTTATCGCCCTCCATCTTGTTCTGGAGATTGGGATCAATGCCTTGTTTAGACATATAGTTATTCCGACCATAAAAAAAGAAATCGATGAGTTCAAGATAATGAAAAACTTAGATAACGTCTCTTTCCGTGACAAGGTTACGATGTTTGTTTACACATCAAATTTTGATTTCTCTGGGAAGCTAGAAATAGCTAGCCAGTATCATCAAATTATTGAAAAGCTCAAAGATTTCTCATCAATACGTAATCAGCTACTACACGGACATTCAATCTCTACGATTTACACGGAAGAAGGGAATCGTCATTCAGAGTTACGAAAGGCTATCTCTTCTGCTGAGTTTTTGAAAAGACATATTGAGAAGTTTAGGTTTATTATGGAAGGTATGAGGTTTTATTTAGACGCCCTCGGCTCTTCTCTAACCGCAAGTGGGAGAGAGGGACTCAAAAAAGAATATCTAGATTATTCTTTTTTGAGCACGGCTAAGTAGAAAGGTAAACAGGAGAGTTTCTCTTATTTCAAAAGTTCAGCTATTTGCCCCAGTGCCACACTAGGGAACGGGTACGCTTTCAACCAGTCAATTGTGGCAAAGTCGTTTGCTAATGCGGATAGACCCCAACCATTGCTGTTCGGAAGTTGTCCGCCAGCGCGAGCAAATGAAAATGAGAAGTGCCCTTACACAGGGCATTTTTCATTTGCTCCGCGGAGGAAGCAAACAATTTTGCTTCCGTGTAGGATTCGAAAGACTTTTCTATGTTGAGCGAAGCGAAACGAGAAAAGTACCCGCGCATGGTAATCGAGAATCCTGCCTCCGGAGCTTAGGGATCATTTTTCTTTTTACCCGCGGAGCAAATTTCTGTTAACAGCCCTCATAATTGTGCTAGTATTTTTGTATGAATAAAATTAAAATACTCTGCTTCATTTTCGCGATATTATTTGGGGTATTTTTCTTTATCTATGGTGAGATTGATGATAGTCCGGGGGGACAGTTGCTAGGTCTGCTTGCAGTGATTGTAGGTGTTGTAGGCATAATAAAGAGCAGGAAGAAAACTTCTTAATTTGGAGAAACTGATTTTGCTATCGTCTTTTGGTGAAAAAGAAAAGCGCCGCGGATGTTTCGCGACGCCCGTGGCGTTATTGTGCAAACGGATCATCTTACTCGCACCCCAAAATATCTTGGCGAATTAGTGGTGACAATTGGAATGCTAATCAGAGCGTTCGCACCCGTACTTGTGTTGAGGACATTCCAACTGCTTATGGAGGTGGTTAGCTGGTCTGAAAAGAGGAGATCATAGACAGTGTTTGTGTTACCAAACCATTCGACACTCATCAGATTTCCGCTTCTCTGTATGGTGAGCATCGTTCCCATTATTTTTCTCACGAGGGGAGCGATGCGCAAGGCCATTCGGCGATAGCCCTCGTCGTTGGGGTGTGTGCCACCGATGGTGAATGGATTCCCCAAGATTCCCTGCAGGATATCTGGAACGAAGACCGAACGAGTGCTGGTGTAGAGTTCGTGGAATTCCTCGCGATAGCGGTCTGCGAGCAGTCCATTGTAGATGCCGATGACCAAAGCGACAGCTCCTTGATTTTGAATTCGCGCAACTATTTGATGGAGATTGCTAAACGTCTGCGAAGATGGCAACTGATTCAGCAGGTCATTTCCTCCAAGAAAAACGATGACCAAGCTGGGGTTGTGTGCCAACACACTGTGTTCGATGCGTAGAAGCGCGTCGCCGGTCGTATCGCCACTTACACCCGCATTGATGATTGAGTATCCCGTGTAGGCTTCAAGCCAACTCACGAGGTTTGAATGTGTTGACCCGACTCCTTCGGTTAGACTATCTCCGAAGGCGACAATAGGGCCTTGTTTAGGTGGATAGTTACGCGCATTTTGGACGAGCGAAGTGGTAGGCCGAACCGAAACATGTGTCGAAGCGGTTTCGTAGTACTGGAAAAACGAGAAGTGTGCGTACAAGACTTTGTATTCTCCTGGGCCAGTGAACGCATATTGCGAATTATCGGCTCGGAGTATTTCTTGTTTGAACCAGATGAGTTCTTGGCCCCCACCTTCGGGAAGTAGGTAAAAGCGAATGAAGTCAGCGAGAGTGATTGCTCCGAAAGGAGCTTCCCATTGGACATATGTTTCTTCACCACCTACGCCATCTGCCACTGTATTTGTCGGTGTAACACTGATGGTGTAGCCGGGGAACATCTGGGCAAGAAGCAGATTCCTGCCTAGAAAAATTCCTGCCACAATAAGTTTGATTGTTTTCACTCTGATACCTTTCGGTTGTGTTGTTTCAAAGAGAGGAGTTTATTCGGTCCAGACGAAACCAGCCATTTGACAGGTTGGAATTATTTCAAAGACCTTACGGTATTATAGACGAGGTGAATAATATAGCATTACAGCGATTTCTGATATGACTCTTTGGGCTTCATTGGAAAGATTTGGTAATATAAAAAGTATGTCCAAAAACAAGATTGCAACTGGTGTGGTGCACACTGTGCCGACAGATTTGCGAAAAGCTCTAATTCAGACGCCTGCGGCGCGAGCAGTATGGGAAGATATTACGCCACTTGCGCGCAATGAGTGGATTTGCTGGGTTATATCGGGGAAGAAAACCGAGACTCGAAGTATTCGGATTGAGAAAGCGCTTTCGAAGCTTAAGGGCGGAATGCGCAGACCGTGTTGTTGGGCCGGTTGTACTCATCGTTGAAATAGTACGTAGAATTCAAAGTTTGGTTGTTTGCTTAAAAATAATGTGATATAAAAAAGCAAGAAAGTCAGAAAAAACAAACAGCGAGGAGATATTTTATGGGAACAATTTCGATAAGACAGTGCCAAAGTCTCGCAACCATCCCTTCTCTTTCTTTGCGAAAACAGCGAGGTTTACAAGAGTATTGGAATCGGAGGTTGTTGGACCCTCTCGTGTTCGTTCCCAGTGATGAATTAGAACGGGGGGTGGACGAACAGGTTGCAACAGAACAAAACGTACGATTGGGGAGTTTCGCGGCGCGCTATTTTAGTGAGACCATTTCACAAAAGACAACCGCCCGTACTCGTGCTCGCCGACTGGCAGAAAGGAGAATCATTGTGGCAGTAGGTTTTGGCAAAGGATACGATTCAGAGTGGTTAGCGGCAGCCCATTCAGCTGGTTTCCAGACGTGGTGGATTGACGTGAGTGACTATGCCTGTGAATTGGCGAGAGAATCTCTAGGTAAGCAACAGGAACAGATCTCGCACTCTGCCCAGTCACCTCTCGAACCTGTCGTTGTCTGTGGGGAAATTCAATCGATTCTTGCGGATCCGGAATCGGTAGGTCTCGATCTCGGTCGCGTGAGTTTCTGGTATTTCTGTAGACTCTTAGGGTGTCTTTCCAAACCCTCGTTCAGGGCAGTCTTACAGCAAGTCGGATGGGAGTCACTCGCCAGTGACGGTGATCCGTATCGTAGCAATGCGGTCGTGATCATCAATGCAATGAAAGATTACAATGCTCACTTTGCGAGTCAGACGAGTCTCTTGCACACACAAAGATCGTTGACCAAAAACCTCACGATTGGTGCGGGCCGTCGAGTCGAGATAATTAATGATCAGCACCATCAATACTTCACGAAGACCGTTACAGCTATGACCTGCGTAGCTGCATCAGAGTCAATCTCATGAGGGGGGATGAAGCTACGATTGCTCACCCCCCTTAACTCTATTTTTATATGTATTTCGAAAAAATATCCTTACTCAATCAGACGATACTTGAATGCTTAGGTGAGTTTGATGAACATAAGGTAATCAAGTCTTTTGCTGAATTGGGAATCAAAGTACTCGAAGGTGATTTTGGTTTTGTTTGGCTTAATTCATCTGAATCAAGCGAATTAAAACTAGTGTATAAAAGTCGCGCCACTCCCTATAAACCTCATGCTCCCAGAAAAGAAGGTCGCAATTACACAGTTATCAAGAGCCGTACACCTGATTATGTTAGTAGGGTCAAAAAACGACTTGATGAATACGATGTAAGCAAGTACATGAAAAGTTTTGTGATAATTCCGATTTCTCACCATGAAAAAGTATATGGGAATATGGTGGTGTGCTTTAGAGAACAAGAATCGTTTGCTAGGGAAAAGAAGATACTGTGTTCGTTTATCGGGAACGCAGTGGGTGATGCGATCACTATCCGCCGTCTCTTAATTAATGAAAAAGAGAGGTCAAAAACAGAGTTTCTTACTCAAGCTACACATGAACTTCGAACGCCGCTTGCAATCATAAAAGGTACGGTGGATCTTACTCTTCAATCAAAGGCAAAAAACTCAACAGAGACAGTGAGAGCTTTACATGTAATAAACGAAGAAGTTGGACACATGTCAGTGCTTGTTTCAGACTTGTCCTTACTGATGAGTTCGGAAAAATCTTTTCGTGAAGAAATCGTCCAACATGAAGTAAACCTTCATACGTTAATTAACAAAGTAGTGCAGAGATGTAAATCTGTCGCCCATAAAAAGCATATTTCTCTACGAATATTGCGTGTACCCCACTCTAGTATTCTAGGAGACGAAATGTATCTGGAGAGACTGTTTAGCAACATTATCAAGAACACCATCGTATATGGAAAAGAAAATACTTCGGTCAAGATTAGCGGATCAGCACAGAAGACCCTAGTTCACATACAGATAATTGCTCACCACATGGACATATCCCCCAAAGATTTGCCTCATGTATTTGATAAATTTTATAGCAGTACGCGGTCTCTCACGAAAAATCATGAGGAATTGGGATTAGGCCTTGCAGTAGCCAAATGGATTACCGAAGCACATCAGGGAACAATAACCGTAATGGGTAAAAAAGATGGGGGACACACTTTTAAGGTTTCTTTCCCCATTATAAAATAGAACTAAGCCAAAAAACTTCCTCATGTTGCAAAACTAAATCCGTTTCGTCTCTTCAATGACAGCAAATGCCGAAGTCAGAAAGTTGCGTCTCCTAAAAAATTTTCTTCTAAAATCTTTGTGATAAACTAACCGTGATGTCAAAAAATTTAATCACCGTTTTGCTTGCCGTGGCTTTTATTGCTGTTGGGGCGACATTGTATATTGTTTATTCTGCTACAGGGACGCAAATTGGTGTTGCACCAGTTGAACAAGAGGACGAGAATCTTATAGATTCGATTATTTCGCAGGTGGATACAATGTCGCTCGATCAAAAAATTGGGCAAATGTTGATCATCGGTTTTGAACATGCCTATCTTGATACTCATGCACGGAAAATGATTGAGCAATATCACGTAAGTGGTTTCAACCTCTTGCGAAGAAATATAAAAGATAGAGAGCAAACTAGACAGCTGACTGCAGATTTGCAGAAAATAGCCGCCATACCGCTTTTCATTGCCACTGATCAAGAAGGGGGAAAAGTCGTCCGCTTCAGTTTTCTAAATGAATTGACACCGCAAATACAAATCAAATCTGCTTCGCAGGCAGAACAAGTTGCCTTTACAAGGGCCAAAGAACTTCGGGAGCTCGGTGTTAATATGAACTTTTCTCCGGTGCTGGATTATGTTTCTAGTACCACATCGTATCTCTATAGCAGAACGTTCGGTGCAGACCCGAATACAAGTGGCGTCCTAGGTAATGCAATGATGAAAGGTTATCTAGCTGGGGGTGTGGTGCCCATTGCGAAACATTTTCCAGGTTACGGAGACCTCTCTCTTGATCCGCACACAAACCAAGCAACATTGCGAATTGATTCCAAGGAGCTTGAAGTAAACCTGATTCCTTTTAAAGAAGTAATAGCGAACAATCCCGCGAGTGCAATCATGACTGCTCATATCGTCATACCCGATATCAGTAACAAACCCGCAACACTTTCTTCAGAATTTATGAGTGAAATCTTAAGGGATCAAATGGGTTTTATGGGAGTGATTATTACTGACGATATGGAAATGGTTTCGGCAGGTGAATCAATAGGTCAATCATCTGTAGATGCTGTTTTGGCCGGTGTGGATATGATTATAAGCACGTACACGCCAGAAAAACAGATAGAGATTTTTGACCGACTTAAAAAAGCAGTAGTAGATGGTGAAATCACCGAAGAAAGAATTAACGCATCTGTCGTAAGAATTCTGACTTTGAAATCTACACTGGAAACCGTACAATAGTTGTTTAACCTTAATAAGAAAACTATGGCAAAACTGAATCCATTTCTGCGCTTCAACGATAGCAAGTGCCGCGAAGCGATGAATTTTTACAAAGAATGTCTTGGTGGCACACTTGATTTTATGACTGTCAAAGGAAGTCCGATGGCAAAAGACATGCCTGCCGAGAAACAAGATCTTATTATGCACTCAACGCTTACGAAAGGGGATTGGGTGCTCATTGGATCCGATATGATGCGCGACAAGGCAGTCGTTGGTGACAATGTTGGCGTATCTCTTGATTGCGAGAGCGAACAGGAAATTAGAGATATATTTTCAAAACTTGAAAAAGGTGGAGAAGTCTTTATGGCTCCGGAGGAGCAATTCTGGGGCGCGATATTTGGGATGGTGACCGACAAATACGGAGTGGAATGGATGCTTAATTTCCAGAAAGAAACACTGAAGACAAAATAACACAAAAGGATTTGACATAGAATCCTAAATATGTTATTGTTGTGTTCGGTCAATTTCGTTGTCCTCAACAAAAATTCTGAACCTCCCACAATGAAGACATCCAGCAAAATTCTCTGTTTCGTCGGCATGTTCACTCTCTGCGCCACGCTGTCGTGGTTCAAAGACGGGAGTGATGGGCCAGTCAGATGGCTGGTCAGTTTTCTTCCATAACCACCGAAACCGACGAATCATCAGTCGGAAAAGCGCGCCCCAAATCTTTCGGGGCGCGGTTTTTTATAAGAAAAGCGCCCCACCATGGTGGGGCGCTCGAGTATTCCAACGATTTGAAGGGGAGTTACGGCGCTGACATAAGCCGAGCTCCTTCACTCGCGGTGACCACTTTGACGTGGTTCGTGGCGACGTAGTCCACAACACTGTTGAAGAGAGTGGGCTTTACTGCGTAGGTTTCGCCACTGTCGTTGACATGGTGAAAGACCAAGACCAACCACTCCTTGTTGTTTCTTGCCTGATCGATGAGTGACCTGATTCCCTCGAACGTGTCGGTGTTTTTGAGACTCCACGCTTTGAGTTCGTAGAGATTACCCCCCTTAACGTTCAGACCTTTCCAGACTACGCGCCCGACGCCATATCCGGCTTCACGTACCAACCTCATGTACTCGGCGTTGTAAGCTCCGAAAGGGTAGGCGAAGGCACTGACTCTGGCACCGCGCGTGATCAGGAATTGTCCAGCAAGGTTAACCTGCTGTTCTGACTGCGTGGTCGAGAGGGTAGTCAGATCCAAATGACCTGTCGTGTGATTGCCGATCTCATGACCTCCCCGTTGTATTTCTTGCAGGTCGTCGGAGGTCACAAAATTACGATCGATGTCCACCCGCGACGTGATGATGTAAAACGTTCCGCGCAAACCCGCTTTTCCAAGAGTGTTGGTTGCTGTCAGATACGTTGCTCGCCATCCGTCGTCAAAATCAAACGACACCATTCCCTCCGTCAGAGGGGTTGGCGTGGAAGATTGACGTAAACTCGCGTTATCGATGGTGAGTGTCCCGTTGGTGGTTAACAAGTGAGTCACCGACACGGATAGGACATTTGACGGCGTCACAAACTCGGCACGTACCTTCGCCCAGTTGCTTGATGCAGGAGGATAACTGATCGGCGGATACAAAGTACCCGCAGTGGTTATCACTTCAACATCAATTTCCGTCGGGACGTTCGCCTTGTAGTCATCCTCAAAAACGTATAAGGAATTTGGATTGACCGGCACCGGACTGAAGCGCCACTTGGCATCGCCGCTCTGGTAGTTGGTGATTGAGACCTGCGCGGCTTTATCGTTGTTGCCGCTTGGTCCTGCGACCGGATACGTGAAAGTTCGGCCATTCGTACCCCACCAATCTTTCGTCCATGCCGTCGGAAGTGACCCCGTTGTTTCGAGATTCCCGTTGGTAATCAAGTTTGAAGGGTTGTTCGTAACTACAATCGCCCATTGGCTTGAGAACACCACTGACGAATTGGTGTCACGCACGACTACATTCACCTGTTGCACGCCACTTTTGGGGTAGGTTTTGGTGAGCGGTGTATTCCAACCACCACCTGTGACATTGGATGTCCCGCCGTTGTCCCATACCCACGTTGCTGTGTACGAGTGCTCTGTTTGAGGTGAAAGAGCGGGGAACTGAAGTTTCCAATCCACACTTGCACCTGTCGGGAACTTGGCGGCACTCAAGATGCGGAAGAATCCGGATGTGTCAGCAATCACCATTGACCGGCGAGTTGATGATTCAACCCCAAGTTCCACCGAGAATGTTCGCCACGGCCCGATCGGCGTTGGCGCGTGCTCAATGATGTATGGCTTGCCCGCTTCGGCAGCCCACGACACTTTCACGATCTCCGGTGTAATCCGGTGGATGTCCGATTTGATTGGTGTTGCTGCCGGCGAGAATATCGCCGCTGTGTTGTCGAGCGCTCCTGCCTCGACCGTTGTTGATCTCCAAATGCCTGCGATAGCAAGTGCAATCAGTAGTCTTTTCATGTGCGGTACTTTTTCTGGTTTTCGGTTTGGTCATTTGCTGCCCTAGAAATCGTTGTTTTTAAAGGACAGACCCTCTGTATCATTAAATAATGATTAAGATTTGTCAATTTTCAAGTGTGTTTTAATTAATATGACACTGCACATGGAGCTTTCACTATATATATGGTGTATCCGTAATATCGCTTGACCTATTTCGGCCTTTAAGTAGTGTTACGACAAAGGCGAAAAGAAAAGACCACATATAAAGGCATTTTTCCCTTTCTTGCTTGGTTTTACGAAACACTCTCTTTAGAGTGCATTGGTTTTTTTATAATAAAACAAATCCATTAAAAGTCATTTACTCAAGAATGCGAATACGTATAGAACGAGAAAAATAATTCTCTGGTCGGCTTTCTTTTTACTTATTTACGCAGTGCTGGTAATTAAGTATCTTTCATACGAAAGTATTGCCGGTAACACCCTATTAGGGATCTACAGTTTAGCGATTTCGGTATACATATTGAGTAGATTTGCCCTCGCGTATTTTTATGAACCGAAGCTCCCAGCGCTGAAGGATGGATTTGAACCAACCGTTTCTTTTTGCGTTCCCTCTAAAAACGAAGGTGAGCATATTAGAAAGACCATACTGCGGATTGCTGATACGGATTATCCCAAAGACAAGTTCAATATAATTGTACTTGATGATGGGTCTACCGATAACACGCTTGCCGAAATGTTTGCTGCAAAAAGTATTGCCGAAAAAAAGGGAGTATCTGTGTTTATTGCATCTTTTGAACGCAATCGTGGCAAGCGTGAGGGAATGGCCTTGTGTGTGAAGCGTTCGTTACATGAAATTCTTATCTTTATAGATTCAGACAGTTTTGTTGAAAATAATACTGCTCGTGAGTTAGTAAAATATTTCACTGATCAAAAGGTTGCTGCAGTAGCTGGTCACACTTTTGTGGCAAATGCCGAAGAAAACTTTTTAACTAAGATGGAATCAATTCGTTATTTCGTTTCCTTCAGAGCTTACAAAGCATCAGAAGCACTTTTTAATTCCGTGATGTGTTGCAGCGGGTGTTGTTCAGCCTATCGTAAAAGTGCTGTTTCAGAAGTACTTGAACCGTGGCTTAAACAGAAATTTCTTGGGGTTACTTGTACGTACGGAGATGATCGTAGTCTGACTAACTTTCTCCTCCGACAAGGCTACAAGACCATGTATGCGCCAGAAGCGATTTGTCACACGATTGTTCCGAATACCTTAAAGAAATTAATGCGTCAACAGTTGCGTTGGAAGAAATCATGGTTTCGAGAAAACTTGATTGCATCGACATTTATTTGGAAAAAGCACCCTATTTTAAGCATCTCATTCTACCTTGGTTTTATATTGCCTCTGCTTGCCCCCTTCGTGGTCGTTCGAGCTTTTATCTGGTATCCCTACGTAACCGGCAATGTACCTTGGTTTTATATTTTAGGAATGACTACAACGGCATTGATTTGTGGTCTTTTCTATCACATAAAGACACTCAATGGGAAATGGTTTTACGGCGTTTTATTTTCAATAGTGTTTACTCTCACATTTATTTGGCAATTGCCGTGGGCGATAATTAACCTCCGCGATAACCGGTGGGGAACTCGCTAAATTAGTCGCATGAATCAGTTTATATACAAAACCGCTCTCATTAAGAAATTTTTTATCGGCATGATACTTGCTGTTCTTCTTTTGTTGGGACTTGGTGTCTGGAGTATAAATCAGGATGCAATCCGAAATTTTAGATGGTACTATCTCAAGCCATATTTCCATATCATTTCCGAGAAATATTCCAGTCCCGAGATTTTTGCCTCAAGCGCCATACTGACGAGCACCACGAGCCAAGACAAAAGTGGAGCAGAGTTCGTTGCACCAGTTGCACAATCTGTTCCGGTTATTACTTATCACGGCATACTTGATACATCTGATGGTTTAAATGAGTCCCTCGATAACTTTATGGATCAGATGTATGTTCTCAAACGTGCTGGTTGGCAGACGGTTACCATTGCAGAGTTTGTGGATTTTATGAAAGGGAAACGAACGCTTCCTGACCGATCATTTGTGCTTGCTTTTGATGATGGCAGAAGAGATAGCTACTATCCGGCTGATCCTATATTGAGAGATTTGGGTTATACCGCGGTGATGTATGTGATAACAAGCCGATCGCTTGTCGATGACAGAAAAGTAGCTTTCCACCTCTCTCAATCAGAACTCAACATGTTAGACAGGAGTGGACGATGGGAATTGCAATCTCATGGAAAAAATGATCATGATTTATATCAAATTGAGCCAGATGGGAAGCTGGAGCACTTTATGAGTAACAAGTTGTGGTTACCAGAGTTTGACCGTCATGAAACCGACTATGAGTATGAACACCGTATTTTAGAGGATCTTATCGTTTCAAGAGATGAGCTTGTTTCCGCTTTTGGAAAGCCGGTCAAGACATACGCTTTTCCTTTCGGGGATTATGGTCAAGAACAAAATAATTTTTCTGGTGCTAAAGATATAATTATTTCGTCAATAAAAAAAGTGTATGATGTCGGATTATACAGTGTTTGGCCGTCTCAAGGAGACTCATTCAATTATCCGACTCTCGATTTACCTCTTACCAAACGGATAGACGTTCTTCCTGAATGGAACGGGAAAGATTTGCTCAAAAAACTCGAGGCAGGAAAAGCAAAAGTCCTTCCATTTATTCAATCATCAGATTTCGGGCAAGAGTGGCTACCTTCTTGGGGTAGTGTGCAACTAGGGAATACACTGAAGTTATCGATACATGATGGGGCTGACGGCGCGGCGGTTTTTCTGGACGGCTCCTATCTTTTTCAGGATTATTATTTTTTTACCAAAACCAAGATTTTGTCCGACGGGCGCATGTCTCTGGTTGTCTTGCGTCTGGATAACAATAACTATATTTCTTGCTCTTTCTCGAAGAATAAAGCAACCATTGAGAAATGGTCAGATGGTAATCAGGAGACTATTGCTCAAAATTTGGAACGATTTGAGTTGCCAGTTTCTTCGGTTTGGATTGGTGCTTCTGCTGCCGACTCTGTGGTGAAGTGTTTTGCCGGAAATAAACTGGTTGCAAGTGCCCGTGTTGATGCAGGGTTCACTACAGGCGGTATCGGCGTTAAATTATGGCAACCAGCTAGTGAACAGAGAACCGTTGAAGTCGATGAAGTTCGTGTTGGCCGAAACAAGCAGTTAGGTGAATTCATTCAGACACTGCCGAATTATTCAGTTACCCAAACTATTCCGAGCCCCCTTTTGGTAGAAAAAATCGTACCAAATAAGATAACAAGCAGTGTACAGAAAGTTGAAGTAGAAAAAGAGAATTTTACCCCTGTCGTTATACCTTTAGTCGACCCGAGTGGTAATTTTATCAATTATCAAATGACTCATTTTACTCAAGCTGCGCCTTGGGTTTCGCGGTACGGAAATCTCGGTATATTTGACGGGAAGCTTGAAACTGGTTCAGTGGTGGATAAGGGTGCGTCATTGATCACTCTCTCCGGAAGCGAGCAGTGGACCAACTATGAATTTAATATAGTTGCTGATTGGCATGTCGGAAAGAGTTTGGGTCTTGTTGCTCGGTATCACGATATAAAAAATTATGCCGCGTGCTCATACTCTCTCTACGGAACGTATGTTCGTGCTTACTATGTATTGAACGGTGTTGAGGTTGAACTGGGTAGTTCGCCGCGGCTTCCGACTCCGTATTTCATGCCGTGGCAGGATCGCTCTTCTGCGATACGCGTGGTAGGAAACAAACTCACTTGTTTGATGAACGGCGAGGAGATACTCAATTACTCACTACCTGCTCTACTTTCTACCGGTGGTATTGGCATAAAGACGTGGGATCCTGCTATTAGTACAAAATTCAGAATAAAAACTGTGCTAGTTGAACCAAAGGCAAACTAGTCATATGCTTATCAGATGAAGAGGAAGATTATTTCTATAGTCAGTATTATTTTAGTTGCAGTAGGCGTCTTGCTATTTGCAACCTCAAATTTTTTTTCTACACCACAGCAGATAGACGATAAAATTCTTCAAGAAACGGATCTTCCTAACAGCAGCAAGAATGACTTATGGTGGTTAAGTTCCGGTGGATCGGTTTATCTTGATGGTGATTTGATACAGACCCTACAGGGTGAGATTGCCACCAGTTCACATTGGCGTTTACTCTACGCAAAAAATAATCCGACTGATACCGATACAGGGTATCATCCGCAGAATATTTTTAGATTGGTAACTCGAGAGAAGCTACAAGATAGCCAACAAGAAGTGTATTTCCGGATTATCAAGGATAATTTAAGTTCTAGTACCAATAGGAATGCTTCAAACGGGGTTTTTCTCTTCAATCGTTACCAAGATAGTCAGAATTTGTATTATACCGGTGTGCGTGTTGACGGTGCGGTGGTGATAAAAAAGAAAACAAACGGAACGTACTACACGATGATAGAAACTCCTTTTAGTGATGAATTAGCGTATGATCGATTGCGTAACCCGAATCTTTTGCCAAAAAATGTGTGGATGGGGTTGAGAAGCGAGATACAAACAATGGCAAATGGCGTGGTTAGTATCAAATTGTATACGGATCAGGAAAATTCTGGAGTGTGGGTGTTAGTTGCAGAAGTGGAAGACAACGGGCAGGTCTATGGCGGGGAGGTCATTTCTAAAGCTGGTTCAGGCGGCATTCGGACTGATTTTATGGATGTTGAATTTAAAGACTATACGATCGACTCGCTCTAACTCCTGATCCTTTTGACTTTTTGGGTCGGTGTGTTAATTTCATTTAGAAACCAACTACTAACCCCAAATCCGAAAGGAGCAGATGAAGTTCTTCACACTGACTAAACCCGTCTCGTTTTCAGGAAGGACAACGAGCGGGTTCAAGAAAACAACGGTAACGTTTATCCCGCCTGCACGTATTGATGGGTGGGATCCGCTCTACGCACACTTTGGGAACGGTCGGCCGAGCCAAATTGATTTGAATTCGGCTGTGACCAGAAACTGGCGATTTGTCGCACGAGTTGGACGCATAGTCTCACGGATTGACGGTGTCAACATTAGTGCTGTCGAGCATTACAGCGCGCTTCGGTTTTTGTTTCCGGGGTTGTACTTAGTGAATAACTCTGGACAGACGCCGCCGTACATTCCTTGCACAGGCGCACTTCTTGAGACATTGTTTGCATCGAGCAGAGAAGTGGAGAGAGATGTTCCATGGTTTACTGTCGATGGCGCCGTTGGCTGGCAGTATCCCAAACCACGCGGAGGGATCGAAGCGTTTACCTTGATTGAACCCAATCCAGAGCGCAGTCTCAAAATCTGCGTGACCGTCAAATTCAAGGAGATAGGGGAACGCACTGAACGGTTTGAATTCCCGAATGAAGATCGATTGAGGCAAGTTCTCTCCGCGCCTGCACTTGGGCGGCCTGCGTGGATTGAAACTCCCGCGAGGCTCCTGTGGCATCATGCAGGAAAGATGTTTTGGGCGCGGAGAGCAGATCCAGAACACGCTCTTCGAATGATAATCAGGCATCGGGTAGATGATATACTCGGTGCGGTTGCGCTCCTTCCTTCTCCAGTTAAGGGAGGATTTCCCTCGCTCTCTCTTTTCTCTCAATGTTCGGGACACCTTGCCGATATGAATGCACTGAACATGCTGATGTTGAAGGGGAAGACTTTCCTCCTTTGAAAAGTTGTTTGCACGACGCCGCCTTGCTTGCAAGGCGGCGTCTTTCTTTAGGAGTTTTTTACAAAGATTGACATAACTGCAATTTTATGCTAACGTTGTTTTGGACTAGGATTTTCCTAATTGATGTCCACTAACAACCAACTCCTTTCTGAACATGATGAAGAACTTGAGAGTCGTTCTCTGTGGTGTGGCCTGTGTTTGTCTCCTGCTTGTTACGACCTCTTGCGAGGAAGAGCCGTTACCGGAAAATGCAACGCTGGTTTCCGAGCAGGTGTCGAAGGGTGTTAACACCAATGACACTCGTCCGGAAATTCTCATTACCAACGTGGTGCGGATCTTTCTACACGAGCCGCCCTTTCACTACAGCGCGATGAGTTTGGGACGGGATCGCAAGATTGTTTTCCACGATCTGTTCATGCAAGGAGGGGTGACAATCTTTGCCGATGTTCATCCGGAAAAACCCATGTGGATCAGTTACAAAAAAAGTTCTGGAACTCTTTTTGCAACAGCGGAAGTCCACATCCACGATCCTTCCGAAATCAATGGCGCTGGCTGGAGTGTGGCGCGAGGGAAAGCAACTGTCACCGGCACCACTGTTGTCGTTCAATAACCATTTGCCCGCCGCAACAACGAGACCCGTCTCCACGTTGCGGCGGGGCTCTTTTTAATAAATTTTATTTGAGGCATATCGTAAAACTAAAACTGCCCGCGAAGGGCAGTCTAGTTTTTGGATATAGATTATTTTTTTGCTAATTTATTTAGCTTGAGAAGCTACTTTCTCTTCAGCTTTAGGTTCCTCTGGAGGCGCTTTATGCGCACCAGAAGCCTTTTGTTCCAATTGCTTTTTTTCTTCTGCAGTCATCTCTTTTGTTTTTAGATCGGTCATTTTTATATGAATTTTAATTTCACTAATATATTGTTTCGACCTGCTTAGTTTGAAGCCGTGAAAAGATAAGAAGGATTACAGAACGCATAATGTGTAATAAAAAGGCTTGCACTCCGGCTTGAGTAGGCAATTAGTAATATTTAAAAGAAGAATATATGTCAACCGTTATAAACAACCCGACTCCAACCAATACAGTCGAAAAGACAACGACCATAGAACACACAGATTCGGGATCTGGATGGGTAGTATCCGTTATTATATTGGTGGTGGTTGTAGCTGTAGGCGTGTATGTGTGGATGCAGTATGGAAACGTTACAGCGCCTGAAACTCCTACACCCGCACCAACAGGAGATACCACTATAAACGTGACACTTCCTCCGGACACGAGTGGGACAGTAAATACACCTTAATAACTAGTAGTGATGAGTCTACAAATGCCCTCTACAAAGGGCTTTTGTAGTTGCTCGTCAGAGATAGAGGCGATAGACTTTACAGGTCGGTCATTATTCGTTTTCCTATTTATTATGAAAAAGTATATTGCAGAAGCGATTGGCACCGGTGCACTTGCACTTACGGTCGTACTTTCGCTTAACGGGACATTTCCAGTCCCGACACCAGTTTTGGCAGGTTTGATTCTCGGATTGTTTGTGTATTCAATCGGACACATCTCTGGCACACACATTAATCCTGCAGTAACAATCGGTGCGTGGTCTATCGGCAAGATTAAACCACTTGAAGCACTTTACTATCTCATCGCGCAGTTTATCGGTGCAGGTATCGCGCTTCTTGTTGCCACTAAAGGACTTAATCCGATACCTGCACTTGCCGTTTCTGATAGTTTGCGCGTGTTGATCGCAGAGGGGATTGGAACTGCGTTGTTTACGTTTGGCATTGCTTCCGTTATCTATGGAAAAGTTGAGAAAGCTGCGTCTGGAGTGGTAATCGGCGGCTCGCTTCTTGCAGGTATTACACTTGCCGTGTTTTTTGGGTCAAACGGTGTATTGAATCCAGCAGTTGCGCTGGGTATCGGATCATTCGGCTCCATGTACATTATTGGCCCGATTGTCGGTTCGATTGTTGGGATGAATCTCTACAAATATTTGCAGGTGTAAAAAAGGATCTATGTGATTTAATACAGGGAGCGATTCTCACGAATCGCTCCCTGTATGTCGTACTATTCTTTTACAGAGTATGTGTGCTAAAATAGTTCGACAATATTTAATTAGTAATTTAACACAAGCATATGTCTGAAGAAACAACAGGAGGGGAGCAGGTAGCAGTGAAAAGGCGTTCCGGCGGAATTCGGTTTGTAGTCATCATACTCATTATTGTGGTGATAGCTCTTTTAGGTTTTTACTTCATGAAGCAAGCTGACGGGGCGGTGGCGATTGTTAACAGTGAGAAGATTACGCAAGGGGAGTATGATCTTCGTTATGCGCAACTGGCAGCAAGCATTGTCTCGCAAGGAAGATCAGCGACTACAACTGAAATGCAGACTGCAATCAAGCAGCAAGTTGTTGATACCCTGATTTCCGAGACATTGATTTTGCAAGCTGCTCGCAAGGAAGGTATCAAACAGAACAATGAGGAGATTGATGCATTGTTTTCTCAAAACAAGACGCAGTTTGGCGATACAGCGGCTTTTGAGAAGGCCTTGAAGGATCAAGGTTTTTCTCAAAAGACTTTCAAGGATGCGTTGGTGCGCAACAATATCGTCCAGCAATATCTCTCTAAGCATGTTGACCTGACTTCCGCAAAAGCAACAGATGCAGAAATCAGATCGTTCTACGATCAAGCTGCTTTAGAGAGCTCAAATGTCCCACCGCTTTCAGAAGTGCGTACACAAGTTGAGAATCAGATTATCCAGCAGAAACAGCAACTCCTTATTTCCAATTACGTTAATTTGCTACGTGCATCAAGCACCATTGAGACGCTGATTAAGTAGTGCGTTTTAACCCTCGAGTTCAACTTTCAGGAAACTGAAAGATTTGCGTGATGCATGTAAATATGTTATGGTTTTCTGTCGGTGGAGAATGAAAACGTAAAGTCTGAGTTGATGAATAAACCACCGCCCGTTTGCGCAAGCGGACGGGAACAATTTCCTCCGTTGAAAGACGGAGGGTAAAGCGCGCGGAGAAAAAAAGGGTTCAACTTGAATCTACGACTACGCCGCGTGCTTGATTTTCCCCCTTACACGGGGTTCGGATGTAGTGGAGAAATCAAGCCTACACTTGAGCAGTCTCGTACACCACTGCATCCGAGAATTTTCCGTCAGCGCGAGCTGGAGGATATGTGTTCGGCAGAGAAGTACTTCTTCAAACCGACTAGGTAGATACACTGTCAAACACAAAAATTTTCTTGTTCGCTCACGCGAGCGAGAACGGGGTGGGAGAGAAGCTTGTTTATCTTGAGGCAAACTCTACACCCACCCCGACCAATTTCCCCACGCTGAAAAGCGAATGGGGGACGGAGCGAGAGAAAAAATGGATAAAAAGACGACCTCGATATACTTGCTCCGTAGTTCTTTGTAAATTTCTTCTGCCGCGAGGTGGAAGAGTGTGCGGTGGAGATGACTGGGTTTACACCTGAATAAGGATTTACACCACCGCACATCAATTTTCCCCAGTCGTTCGACGGGGGATGCGAGGGAGGAGACCAACCTGCTTCATCTGAAGTTTGACTTACACCCCCTCGCAAGACTTTTCCTCCAAGTTTTTGCTTCGGCAAGACCTTTGGGGGTAAAGGGTGAAAGAAAACGCACATAAAATCGAGATGATTGCTATACTCACCCGACTCCGTCCCGCAGCACGAAAGTGTCTTGCGGGACGGACCTTCCTCACAGGTCATGGATTAAGTGATTTGTGAGGAGGGAGAAAATCGCGCTTAAACATGAAAGAAAGACTACACCCTTCAGCCGGTTTACCAAAGGTAAACCGGCTACTGATTTTATGAAAGTTGAACCTAGATTAAAAGCGTCAAAGCTTGACAAATTGAAGGTTATTCTATATTATGTATTCATAACACTCTCACTGGTTTTGTTTCAGGAATTCTCCTAGAAACGCTCAAATTTTGGGCTTAATCTAAAAACTCGCGAGACCCGTAAATTTTTACTCTAATCTCGGGAGTTGTTGGGGAAACCCATAGATAAGCCACGTATGTATACAAGAAATCAAAGTTATCGGGGTCCGTCTGGACCCTCTCGCAGACCTTCCCAATTCCGAGGACGGGCTGCTTCGCGTTTCGGAAATAATAGAAATCAGCGGGGCGGCGGATCGCGCGGCGGTTTTCGAGGCGAGCATCTCGATCCTTCACGATTTGTGCATAAGGCGGTAATTACCGAAACGATCGAACATTTTATCCCTGAACATGAGTTTAAGGATTTTCAGATTGATGAAAGACTCAAGCAAGCGATTATCGCAAAAGGGTACACAGTTCCAACTCCAATTCAGGATCGGACAATTCCCTATATCCTCAAAGGTTCTGATGTAGTGGGTATTGCAAATACGGGGACAGGGAAGACCGGAGCATTTCTTATACCGCTCATCAATAAAGTTCTCTCTAATAAAACAGAAAATGTTTTGGTGGTTGTGCCGACCCGAGAATTGGCATTGCAAATTGATCAAGAACTCAAAGGATTCTCAAAAGGCATGCAAATATATTCAGTGTGTTGCGTTGGAGGGGTGAGTATCGGCAAGCAATTGTCCGAACTCCGCCGCCAGTACAATTTTATTATTGGTACCCCTGGCCGCATCAAGGATTTGGTGAATAGAAATAAAATCCAGCTTTCTCGATTCAAGACGATTGTACTTGATGAATCAGATCGAATGCTTGATATGGGATTTGTAAATGACATGCGTTTCGTGGTCTCGTTGATGCCTAAAGAACGTCATACACTGTTTTTTTCTGCGACTGTTTCGTCTGACATTGAAAGACTGATCAAAGAATTTTGTAAAGAACCCGTACGCGTTTCAGTGAAGACTGGCGAGACGGCAAAAAATATCGATCAGGATGTTGTGCGTGTGAAGGGGGAAGCAGGAAAAATAGACGCGTTGCATGATTTGCTCAACCAAAAAGATTTCAGCAAAGTGCTTGTGTTTGCTCGAACCAAACATGGAGCCGAGAAGCTTTCCAAAGAGCTTTTGAAACGTGGTTTTAAATCTGAATCAATCCACGGGAACAAGACTCATTCAAAAAGACAACAGGCACTCGGTCTTTTTAAAGAGAGTCATATTCAGATTTTGGTGGCGACTGACGTTGCTGCGCGCGGTCTTGATATTGCGGATGTCAGCCACGTGATTAATTATGATTTGCCGGCAACCTATGATGACTACGTGCACCGCATCGGAAGAACTGGTCGCGGAAACAAGCGGGGTAAGGCACTTACCTTCATTGCATAATTATGGATCAGAAACCCAGACAAAAACGATCGTATGGGTATGGCAAATGGGTATATCAGAAAACAATATCCAAGATTTTGACCTGTCTGTGCGGGGCAAAATATCTCAAAACGCGTGAGAACCAGACTTCTTGCGTTGTCTGCCTCTCTAAAGTCTAAGCTCATTTTTAAGCCTTTATTCTTAGGGGAATAGGGGATGTTGATAACTTAGTACAGAATCCTTGACAATATATTCGGTATATGCTATTCTTCTATTATCAATACAGCGCTAAGTTCGAGAAGCAGGATCGAGTCTCGTTTTAAGCCCACTGCTTGATGTATTACTAGCGTGATTCCAACTAAAATCTATTCTTATGGAGGAAGGAACAATTGCTCGCATTATTGCTGACAAGGGTTTCGGTTTCATCAAGAGAACGAGCGGGGGAAAAGATCTCTTTTTTCACTCGAACGAGCTCCAGAATGTTAAAATCGAAGAACTTCGTGAAGGCGATAAAGTGACTTTTGAAGTCGCGGACAGTCCGAAAGGACCGAACGCGGTCAAAGTCAACAAGGCCTAAGCAACAAAAAACGCCCCACTCGGGGCGTTTTTTGTTGCAAGTTCAGACGCAACGGGATATGTGCTACTATGATATTTATGAAGATCGGAAGACATGCGTTGACCCCTATGAAAGTGCTTTCGGGCGCGGCTATAGTGCTTGGTTTGGCACTTGCTGCGGGAGGATACTGCTATTACCGTCTTTCGCAAAAACTTGCATTTGTGCAGGCAGATTTTGCTTCCTCAACGAATGAATTTTTGATACGAGTCGCTGGTCTTGAGGGACAGCTTTTAGCTGAACGACAGACTAATGCTCAACTTGCCCAGAATTTAAGCACAGAAAAAGGAAAGAATGATTACTTCGATTTTCAACTGAAGAATATCACGGGAACCGTGGGGGTGCTGGATAAGTTGAGCAAGACTGACAAAGAATTGCTCGCGAAATATTCAAAGGTTTACTTTTTGAATGAAAATTATGCACCGGCATCTTTGACCGACATCAGTACATCCACATTTGTGCATCAACAAAATAAAGTCATTCAGATACATGCAGACGTTTGGCCACACCTTCAGCGTTTATTGCAAGCTGCTACGCAAGATGGAATGCACCTGCAAGTGATTTCCGCTTTTCGTTCGTTTACTGAACAGTCGAGTCTTAAATCAACATACAAATTTGTCTATGGATCGGGGACGGCAAACCAATTTTCTGCAGATCAGGGGTATTCCGAGCATCAGCTTGGCACTACGGTTGATTTCACCACTACAGAGCTCGGTGCAGGATTTGAGAAGTTTGCTGGCACACTCGCGTACCCGTGGCTTCGCGATCATGCCCATTTGTACGGATTTGTACTTTCATACCCAGAAGGAAATGCTTACTATGAGTTTGAACCGTGGCACTGGCGGTATGTTGGAGTAAGTTTAGCAACGACACTGTATTCTGCACACAAGAATTTCTATGATTTAGATCAGCGGGAAATTGATCAGTATCTCGTCTCGCTATTTTAGTATTTGAAAGTTTTCTTAGCGAATTACCTTCCATTCTTTGCTGACAGATCGTTTAAACAGCCACCCTGATATTGCATTTGCACTCCACTGTATTAAAAGTTTTGGCCAACCGATTGCATGCGCGCGGCGCGCGGTATGGTATACAAAGACACTGCGGTCGAAATACGTTTTTCCGATTTTTGACAGTCGGCGGAACATATCAATGTCTTCGGCGGCAACTAAACGCTCGTCGAAGCCTCCTAACGTTTTGAATGCTGACGAGCGTATTGCTTGAAATTCACCTCCGGGGGCGTGTCCGATATGGAGCCAGTCGTTAAAGAATACTACCGATGCGTTTATGTAGAGGTATACGAGTTTGTCTGCCCATGTGGCGCATTCCGGAAGCACGGCAAGCTTAACGGTAATTCCAACGATGGTACTGTTTTTTTGGAACCGGTCAATGATGGTTTGGATTGTGTGATCAATGTTAGGAATAGTGACATCCGCGTCAATAAAAATGAGATATTCTCCCTTTGCGGCTTTTGCGCCAGCGTTGCGTCCACCGGAAATGTTTTGACGGATCGCTTGTTCGTGTGTAATCACTATGTCTGCATGTTGCCGCGCGATGGAAAGTGTCTGATCGGTACTGTTACCATCAGAAACGATTATTTCGCACGATCCCGAATATTGCCGAAGATTTTCGCACAGCTGTTTGAGCACCTTCTCTTCATTGCGTGTTGGTATGATGAATGAAATCATGTTTTGAGAGCTTTCTGCCATATAAATTTGGCGAGACCGCGCAAGAGCATAAAGATTGCTATTGCGATAAGAAGCAGAAACGCAATTTTCAATCCTCCTGCGACATAGTTATAGAGATACCCAAAGAAGTAGCCGATTCCAAAGAGAAGTAGCATGAACGGAATTTCGCAGATACTATTGATGAGTATGTAGATTCTGAAGGGGACTCGAGTCGCCCCTGCCGCGAGAAGCACGACAATGGCGGCGCCGAGCCCCATAGTGAGTTTGGAAATAATTAAGATTTTGGCATGATATTTCTGGAAGAGTCCTTCAGTTCGCTCAAACAGTTCCGGAGTAATGCTAAACAAATATCCATAATTGCGTATAAGCGGGGCGGCAAAAGATCGGCCGACAATATACCACACAACGTCTGCAGTGAGATCTCCGAGTATTAAAACTATACAGACAGTAAAAAAGTCTACTAATCCGAGGTGTAGCATAAAACCGCTGACCATCATGACTACGGGTCCTTGGAAAATTGTCGCAAGAAAAATCAAAAGATATTTATACTGATCGCTGAATGCAGCAATATGATCCATTAATTCTGGAGGAGGCATGTCTCAATTGTAGGACGAATCAGTCTAATAAGAAAGCGTGCATACCGCATGATATACTTCTTACAACCCGCGTATGAATCAAAAGATACCGACCATAAGCCTCATTATTCCAGCATTCAATGAGGAGAAATACATTGGTGCATGTTTGGCGCACGCGGTGAGATCCCGCAGCCCTTTTCTTGAAATTATTGTTGTTGACAATGCAAGCACTGATCGCACCCGCGAAATTGCCACAAGTGTTCTCGGAGTTCGAGTGGTAACGGAAGAGCGCAAGGGCCCCATGTTTGCCCGCGCCCGGGGTGTACAGGAATCAAAAGGGGATCTAGTCGCATTTATCGACGCTGATACTTTGATGCCTGAAAAGTGGGGAGATTATGCATTACAGAAATTTACCCATGACACCAAACTCGTATGTTTGAGTGGTCCCTATCGATATTACGATATATCAAGTTTTCAAAAAGTATTGGTGTGGATCTATTGGCGGATACTTGCGTTTCCCGTGTATCTGGTCAGTCATTCAGTGGCCGTGTTTGGTAATGTAGTTATTCGAAGAGACACGCTTCTCCAAATGGGAGGTATTGATACGTCGATTGCTTTTTTCGGCGATGATACCAATTTGGCGCGAAGAGCACACCAATTTGGAAAGATGCGTTTTGATCTGGGGTTTATTATGCACACTTCCGGCCGGCGACTTATTGGACAGGGGTTGTGGCGCAGCGCATTTTTATACGCTATTAATGCTGCTGCGGAACTTATTTTTCATCGTCCAATTACCAAGCGGTATTCTGATATAAGGTAGAGTTGGTTGTTGTTATGGATGTGATACACTGAAGTGGCTTAACTTTGCGATTATAGGCATATGGCTAGCCATGTTACAGAAATGGATTCGAGAGAATAGTCTTTATGTAAAAGATAAGAAATTCGTGTGGACAACTATATTGTCTATCGCACTTTTACTTGTCAGTTTTGTCATTAATTATTACGCGGGAACATATGCGACTCGTCGGGAGAGCAGTCCGGTGACGGATCTTATTTTAAGTAATATACCTGTTTTTGATCTCGATGGTATTTTTGTATACGGAGCAATTGCACTCTGGATATTTGTTTGTTTCGTGTGTGTGTGGGATATAAAGAAAATTCCTTTTACACTGCATAGCATCTCTCTTTTTATTATTATCCGCGCAGGATTTATCAATTTGACTCATATCGGCCAATTTCCTACAAGAGTTGAAATTGAAAGCGATCTGATACAAAAATTTACTTTTGGTGGAGATTTATTTTTCTCGGGACATACCGGTCTGCCTTTTTTAATGGCACTTATCTTCTGGCGACAAGTTAAGTTGCGCATCATCTTCCTTGCTTCGTCGATTGTGTTTGGGGCGGTTGTCCTGATGACGCACTTGCATTACTCCATTGACGTTTTTTCAGCATTTTTCATTACGTACAGCATCTTCCATTTAGCGGAATGGATATTTAAAAAAGAACGAGCTTGGTTTTTAGAAAAATCGCCTAAGCAGTTGTCTTAATTTTCGCTTGTCCGTGCATATCAAAGTAAAAGTCACGGCTTCGGCAAAGCGGGAGGTACTGAAACAAGTATCTGCTGATACCCTCCATGTCTCTGTCCGAGAGCCAGCCCGTGGTGGGAAAGCAAACAGGCAAATACTTGTTTTACTACAGGATTATTTTGGAGCAAAGTTCAATGTTCGTTTTGTGCGAGGAAAGGATCGTCCATCGAAACTATTTACCATCACTCCCATCAAATGATATTCTGGTATATACTAATGGCATGAAAATTAATATTAAAACAACTAATCTCACCCTGACCCCTGATATTTCAGCTTATCTGGAGAAGCGGTTGTCCGCGTTTGAGAAATTAACTTCGCATGAGTTTGAATCGGCGATTGTTGATGTTGAAATCGGACGTACAAGTGCCCATCATCAGACAGGGGACGTGTATCGCGCAGAAATTAACGTGCATGCTGGCCATCGTGATTTTCGCGCTGTTGAAGAAACTGGCGATTTGTACACATCGATTGACGCTGCCAAAGATCGGATGATGGAGGAATTACGCTCTGAAAAAGAAAAACGGCTTTCATTGGTGCGCCGTGGAGGACAGCGAGTGAAGGCAATTTTGAAGGGTTTTCCGTGGTGGAGAAATTAATGGAATAATAATCTTGCTATGGGACATTTAACACGCCGTCTTTCAAATGTTACCTCGTTGCTCTGTTTGCTTATTTTGGCTATTGGCACTGCGTGGATATTCAATTTTGCCACCAGAATTAATGCGGTAGCTGAAGGGTGGTACGAGTCGGCATCACTTACGGCTGAAACCGCTGAACTGCAATATCCGTATCGCAATCGGCGTTAAGAGTTTTACTTTTTTTGGGAAGACATGCCACGCATGAAATCCTCGTACGACATTTCTTTTTTATTTTCTGGGATGACACGCAAAATAGAGAGAATTCCATCCGCAAAATTGGCTTCTCGTATTTTTACTCGTATCTCGGATCCGTTTCGTTTTGCAATAAAATAAGTTCCGGGCCATTCTCCATACGCTCTGATTTTCCTCCAATTAAGTATGGGAGAGTCAGTAAGCGAGATTAACCCATCAGAGCGCTTCATGTATGTGGTGTGGCTTGCTTGAGATTCGTCTTGTTTTTCAGGAGAAGCGGTTCCCGATAGGTACTGTTGGATAACGTCAATGACTGCTTGCGCGCCTAATGTATTCAGTTTGGTTAAAAGAGAGTCAGTTGTTTCGTCCTGTTTTAAGCGATAGGTCACTTGTTTAAGAACGTCGCCCGCATCGACTTGTTTCGACATGACGATAATACTCACTCCCGCCACTTCATCGCCATTTAAGATTGCTGCTGGTGCGGGCGCTGGGCCTCGATATTTGGGCAGAAGGGAATGGTGCACATTGAGCGAGGCGTATACCGGACTTGAGAGTAGAGTAGCGGGAAGGATGAGTCCGTAGTCGGCTACTATTAGGAAGTCAGGCTGGTAAGCTTTTATTTTTTCGATTATTTCGGCGGTAATTTTTTGAACTTCAAGTACGGGAATGGTGTGGGTGTTTGCAAACAATTTAACAGGGCTTTGCACGACTTTCGTGTTTTTCTTATCAATATAATCGGGGAGGGTAACCGCGGCGGTAAGTGTAAAACGCGCATGTAAGGCCTCTGCGTCAATGACCGAGTATTTTGAGTTTCCAAAAAAAACAATGCGTGGATTCATGGAGATTATTCGGTCGGATTCATTTCGGTTACATCGATTGCTTTATCAATAAACAGAACCCCGTCTAAATGGTCAATTTCATGCTGGAATACTTGTGCAAGAATGCCGCTTGCGCCACGTTCAAACAGTTCTCCTTTCTCATCATACGCGCGCACGGTTGCTTTGGTCGATCGTTTCACTTTCCCATATAACCACCGTACAGAAAGACATCCTTCCTCCATAAATTCCTTGGTTCGTGACAGGCGCGTGATAGTGGGATTGATAAAAACAAGTTTTTGGTATTTCTCCGGATTAAGAGACTCTTGTTGCTCTTGTCGAGCTTCAACGCTCTCTGATAAATCAAACACTTTTTCGGAAACAATAAAAATCCGTACGCTCTCTCCGATTTGTGGAGCCGCAATGGCAATGCCGTCTTGTTGCGAATCAAGCGCAGTCTTCATCGCAGATATAATCCGCTTTATTCTTGGCGAATTGATATTTTTTTGCGGCACAGGTGAAGCTTTTTGCCGCAGAACGATATTCTCTCTTTGAACGATTTCGGCCATGGTGTTAATTATACACGGAGTTGCAGGTCTTTATTACCTAGCGAACGAGCGGAGAGAAAGAGTATCCTCTTTTTATCTCCCGAGCTAGGACGGTAACACAGGGTATAATACCACGCCCCTTGGGGCGGGTGATGTGCGCGCACCACACGCGGGGCAAGCCCTGCCGGTGAATACCCTTTATAAAAGTGTGTCAGGATCGATTGCTATTTCAATAGAAAGAGGAGCGGCGCGCAAGATTTGTTGCATTCGCTGATCAGGCCAATTTTTGCGAGGTATTTTTACGATACCGGAAGTGAATATTTTTCCTTTTCTGACAATTGACATAGGGAATAGCTCGCATTCATAGGGCGCGATTGCTTGGATGAGGGCGTCCAAGTCGGCACGTTTTTGTTTCAAGACAGTCAGTTTTATGAGGACAGAAAATGGGGGATATGAAAGAGCTTTTCGCATAGAGAGTTCTTCCTGATAAAAAGAGCTGATATTTCCTCCGAGCACTGCACTGATCAAGGGATGCTCTTTGTGCCGAGTTTGGATTAAGAATATTCGTTCAGCAAGCGAACGAAGTGCAAGCAAGCGATAGATGATACGTTCATGTATTCTGAAATCAGGTATGGAAAAGAGTTCATCTATGGATGCGACTGCAACATTGCCGATTGGTTTATCAAGATAGGGGATAGCAAATTCTGTTCCCACGAGTACGCTCCCTGGGGTTTCGTAGAAAGAGTGCACCAATTCGCGCACTTGTTTTCGTCGAGTTACCGTTTGGTGATCAACACGAAAAAGCGAAAGTTTAGGAAACAATTTTTGCAATTCTTCTTCAATCAATTCCGTCCCAATGCCCAGAGGCACCAATTTCCAGCTGGTGCAATGTGTACAGCGAACATGTGCGTCTTTTTCCTTTCCACAGCGCCGGCAAATGTATTTTCGATTCGTGCCAGCTTTGTGAAGTATGAGGGGAGATTTACAGCGATCGCAGGTCAACAAGGTGCCACAGTCACCGCAAATAGTTAGAGGAGCCAGCCCTTTGCGTCCCGCAAATATAAACAGATGATCCGATGTGCTTCGGGTGTGCGCTACGAGAGCTTCAAGCTCGGCGCTGATTGATCGGATATGTCCCCGCAGGTTTGGTTTGTATGCTGCCATATCAACAAGTTTAGAGGACGCTTTACTTGCGCTACGCCATTTAAGCGGGATAAGTTCATGATACGTTTCTGCTTCAAGTTGTTGTATGGTCTCGACCGACAGAAGCGCGTCAGCGCGCACAAGAGTGATTTTAGCTTCACGCGCAAATTGTTCCGCAAAAAAACGAAAATCAATAAACGGGCGCATCATCTGCTTGTATGCAGTCGCGTGCTCTTGTTCAATAATAAGAATGCTGGTACGAGGCGGCATGCCGGCAAAAAATCCCGGAGTGCTTATTACTAACAGAGGATGGTTTTCTTCCTGAATTTTTTTAAGCTCTTTTGAGAGTTCTCGTGATGATATGTCGCTGTGCAGTACAAGTGCGTAGGTTTCAATTCCTTTGGAAATCGCCGCATGAGTTGTCTGGGCGTCCTGAATCGTAGGTACTAGAATGAGAATTGACTCATTACGATGGAATGCTTCACGCACGAGTGTGCGGTATTGTGTATACCGATCTTCGTCATCAGTCTGGATCACGAGTGTTTCATTGTTTGCGCGAGGGCGAATTGGGTCTTGGGTCATTCCGGATTTGTATATTCCAGTGGGTATTACCGCAGAAAGCACGCTTCCCGTATCGGTAGCATAAAATTCAGCGGTGCGTCTTGCTGCGACAATTAGCGCATCAGGAAAAGGGTGGTGGCGGATGATACGAGATATTTTTCGCAGTCCGATCTTTGATGATTTTATCGATGCTTTTTCTGCACGCGCGTCTTGAACCGAAGTAACTAGCGCGTGCAGAATTTTTTTCCGAAATGGTATTGCAACGAGATCTCCCTCGGCAACCTCGAGTGCACTAAAATAAGTGAGTGTTTCCGCGCGGACTGTTTTATCGAGCGGAAGGACGCTGACAAGCTTCATTAGTTGCTATTAGTAAGCTGATAGAGACGATTTCCGTCTAAGAGATAAATGATTCCTTCAGCTGTTTGGGTAAAGAGCGGTGCACTTCCCCTATAAATAGGTTGGAAATTTTGGACGGGACGAGGATCAATTTCAAGCGCATACAAGTCACTTCCAATTACTGCAAGAACAACATCATTTCGTGCGCCTAAGAATTCGATATCACTGATCGGAGCTTTGGCCTGAAGAAAACTGATTTCAGTCTGGCATTCTTTTATACAGAAAAATGCAGGTGGAGTTTTGGAAGAAAGAAAACGGGCGTATAGGGTTTGTCCCGTATTCCAAACAGTCATGGTCCCGTCCGCCGATATAAGCATCTGTGGAGATGAGGGAAATGTGTTTTGTTTTGCCATACGCATAAGCAGATCATACTCGGGATCATCTCCGGTAATTTCCGCAAGAGAAGGATTTTTGGGGAATAGAAAGGGGGAAAGTTCGCTCGTTTTGGCACTTTCTACAGTGATTTGTTTGAGCCACGGCCAGTGATTTTCTTTTGACACAAGGACATCTCGCACTCCCGCGCGAACACGAATCGTTTGAGTTCCGTTTATCACAGGAAGTTTTTGGCGATCGTTGTCTATAAACACTTTTGCTTGGTCGTCCATATAATGGACTAATACGGTGCCGACTTTTTGGCTTCCCGTCATGAAGTTAATACTGCCTCCGATACCAAGCACGAAGATGCAGAGTATGATGATGAATAATGTTCTTCGGCTCTTTTTTATCTGTGGTTCCATAAGAGTTTATGCTTATAGGATTTTAATATGTGCCCCCAGTTGATTTAAGCGATCAATTATGTCTTCATACCCGCGGTTGATGCTATAGATGTTTCGAAGCACCGATCTTCCTTTTACTGCAAGCATCCCAATGAGGATAATAGCAGCAGGACGCAGTGCGGGAGGGCAGATAATTTCATTTGCTTTAAGCTCCACTGGGCCGGTGATGTAGACACGGTGTGCATCCGCCAGAATTATTTCCGCTCCGAGCTTGTCGAGTTCTTTATAATGAATGGCGCGATTTTCATAAACCCAGTCATGGATAAACGTCTGTCCTTTTGCTTGAGTTGCAATAACAGCAAAGAAAGGAAGATTGTCGATGTTTAGGCCGGGGTAGACACTGGGGTGGATTTTTTCCTCTAGGGCGCGCAATTCTGAAGGGATTGTTTCGATATCCACCAGATCGGTATTTCCGTTTTGTGATTTATATCGTTTTCCTATGCGATACTTAAATCCCATCTTTTTTAATTTCAGCAATTCCACTTCAAGAAAGTCGATAGGACAGCGGGTGATGGTGATGCGGGATTTGGTGACAATTGCAGCCGAAAGCATGAACATGGAATCAATAGGGTCTTCGCTGATCGCATAACTTACCGGTACATCAATATCGCTTACTCCGCGCACCGTCAGGGTGGAAGTTCCGATTCCGTCAATTTGCACTCCAAGTTTGCGCAAGAAGAAGCACATTTCTTGCACTTGATAGTTTGCAGACGCGTATTTAATCACCGTAGTTTCAGGAATACGGGCGGCGGCCATCAGGACATTTTCGGTTACGGTGTCGCCTGATTCGTATAGGATAATCTCGTGCTGTTTTACTGCACCGGTGGTAATGATGTAATTGGTATGAGATGTTTTTATTTTGACTCCAAAATTTTCAAGTGCATAGAAATGCGGCCGGACCGTACGGCTGCCAAGCTTGCATCCCCCCGGATGGGGAATAGAGAATGCTTTTGAGATATGGATTAACGATCCGATAAGCATAAGGATACTACGTGTTTTTTGGGCTGCGGTAGCATCAATATCTTCTATGCGAAATTTTGTCGGTGGTTTAATCGAGAGACTGTTTTGATTCCATTTAACAGATACACCGATGCTTTGAAGTACTTCAATCATGCGGTGTACTTCCTCAATTTTTGGTACGTTGAAAAGCATCGTCTCTGATTTGTTCAAAAGAGATGCGGCAAGAAGCCCCATGGCGGCGTTCTTGGATGTTTTGGTAACTACGGATCCTGAAAGAGGATAGCCTCCTTCAATTTCTACGTTGATTGCACCATCAGAAACTTGAATGACATTTTTTCCCAAGATTTCGCTGATGCGTGCCAAAAGGCCGGCGCTGACGTTTTGCTCGCCTCCTTCAATACGCGCTACGGCGCTTTGCGTAGTGCCAAGTCGCTCGGCAAACGTTTTCTGGGTGATATTCCGCTCTTCGCGGAGATTTCGAATCAAGATTCCAAGCGCGGAGAGTTGCTTTTTCGCTGTTTGGGTCATGGGAATCGATATAGGTTAGATGTATGTGTCTTACTTCTCCTTCCTTGAGAAGTAAGGGGGAAAGGGTCGGGAAACGGGAGTTTCCCGTTTCGGAGAGCAGTCCCGCACTGTTTTTTCGGGACGTTGAGAACCGAGGGTTCTCAAAATCAATCCCGAGGTTTTCTCCGAGGAATTGATTATAGCATATGTGCTATATAGAAGGAAAGAGACGATATGAATCATTTTCGGATGGCTTTTGTAGTAGGATTTTCTATAGACTCGATGGAATCTGTACGAGTTCTTTTTTCTTGCCACTATTCGCTATTCGCTGTACGCTATACGCTACTGGTATGGCATTTTTCTCTACAAAATTGGGGATTGATTTGGGTACGGCAAATACGCTTGTATTTCTTCCTAAGAAAGGAATCGTGTTAAACGAACCTTCGGTGGTCGCGGTTTCAGAACTTGATCGCCGGATTCTTGCAGTTGGTATTGAGGCAAAAAAGATGGTGGGAAAAACACCGGATAACATTGTTGCGTATCGTCCTATGAAAGATGGCGTGATTGCTGACTATCGGGTGACCGAAGCGATGCTTCGCTATTTTATTCAGAAAGCATTAGGCAAATGGAATATTTGGAAGCCGGACGTCCTCTTGAGCGTTCCTGCGGCAGTCACTTCAACCGAGCGTCGCGCAGTGATCGAGGCGGCCATTAAGGCAGGAGCGAAAAATGCGTACGTAGTCAAAGAGCCGATACTTGCGGCAATCGGTGCGGGCATTCCGATTCAGGAGCCGGTGGGTCACATGATCGTAGATATTGGGGGAGGCACGACTGATGTGGCGGTGATATCTCTTGGCGGCATCGTTGCTTCAAATTCTGTGAAATGCGCAGGTAATCGGGTAGATGCGGCGATTGCCGATTATATAAAGAAAAATTACAATCTCGCGATTGGCGACAAGATGGCTGAAGACATAAAAATTCAAATTGGTTCGGCGATTCCTATTGAAGAAGAATTAAGCATGACCGTAAAAGGACGCGATTTTGTAACCGGTTTGCCGCGCACGACCGAGCTCAAAACAAATGAAATTGTAAAAGCAATTAGCCGCGAATTGCGCGAAATGATCAAGGCAATGAAAGATGTGTTGCAGGAAACACCTCCCGAACTTGCTGCAGACATCATCGAGCGAGGCATTATTATGACTGGCGGGTCGTCAATGCTTCGCAATTTTCCTGAATTAGTGCATCGCCGCACAGGTGTGCCGGCCGCACTTGCTAAAGATCCTCTGTTTTGCGTGGCGCGGGGTACCGGAGTGGCACTTGAGCACTTGGATATGTACAAAAAAGCGATTACGGCTAAACGATAACTGGAGGCACTTGAATGTATAAAGATATGGAAAAAACCACCTTATCTCGAATAGGTAAACAGGCGCTTGAATTGCATCATGCGTATCTGATCATTGGAGAACATACGGCCGTGCTTGCTGACGTACTCGCCTTTTTACAGGAGGTGGTGAAAGCAGAAGTGCGAGGGAATCCTGACATGCATATTTCTCGTTTCGATAATTTTTCCGTTGATGATGCACGGCGATTGCGGACACTTGCCGGACAAAAAGCATTCGGGCCGCGCAAGATATTTGTCTTGTCTTTTTCGCGCGCAACGAGCGAATCACAGAATGCACTGCTTAAACTTTTGGAAGACCCATTTTCCAATACACACTTCTTTATCCTCGTGCCAAGCTCTGACACAGTCCTTCCCACACTCCGATCTCGTCTGTTTATCATCGATGAAGCGCCGAGATCTGCGTCTAACAAAGAAGCACGCTCTTTTATTGATGCTTCCATTCCCGAGCGTTTGGAATTGGTAAAAACACTCGCAACATCAGTGTCTGAAGGGGAGACAGATAAACAATCGGTGATTACGTTGGTGTCAGGAATCGAACTCGTGTTGTGGGAAGAGAAGGGAAAAAAGAAAATTCCTATTTCTGTATTTGATGACATTGCCTTATGCAGGAAATATCTATCAGATCAATCTGCTTCCATAAAAATGTTGCTTGAACACCTCGCACTTGTGTTGCCGGCTTCCGGACGATAAAATAAAGGAACTATGGCATATGATTTTAAAAACTTGAAAGCGAAAGTGACAGAGACAGGCGATTGGCTGCGCAAGGAGTTTTCGGCAATCCGCACAGGCCGTGCAACTCCGATGATTCTTGATACGGTGTTGGTTGAATCATATGGCGCAAAGATGAAGGTTGCCAACCTTGCGTCAGTTAATATTGAAGACGCGAGATCATTACGCATTACTCCGTACGATGCTTCCCAGATAAAAAATATTGAGAAAGCAATTGTGCAGTCCAATTTAGGCTTATCAGTGTCTGTTGATGATCGAGGTGTCCGTATAGTGTTTCCTGAACTTACTGCTGATCGAAGAGAGGCTTATATAAAAGTAGCAAAAGAGAAAATTGAAGAAGCGAGAAAACATTTGCGCAATGCGCGCGATGAGGTGTGGAAAGACATACAGGCACAGGAGCGTGACGGCAAGATTCGCGAAGATGATAAGTTCCGACTGAAAGACAGCATGCAAAAGACCATTGACGATGCGTCAAAGGAATTTGATACATTACTTGCGAAAAAGGAACAGGAGATTCGTTCATAAACGTTTGTGACTATACTCCTTTTTATTGTGATACTCGGCGTGCTCGTCTTTGCGCACGAGCTTGGTCATTTTTCACTCGCTAAGTGGTTTGGCATTCGCGTGGATGAATTTGCTATTGGTTTTCCCCCACGGATTATTTCAAAGAAAGTTGGAGAAACCGAATATTCAATTAATCTAATTCCTCTTGGTGGCTATGTAAAAATTTACGGGGAAGATATGCTCGATCATTCTGCCGATCTTGATCCCGATGCGTCCCGCAGCCTTACAGCGAAAAACCGTTTCAAACAAGCTTTGGTGCTCGTAGGTGGTATTACGGCCAACATACTATTTGCATGGGTGCTCCTCTCAATTGTATTTATGGTTGGAGCTCCAGTATCAAAAGAGCAATATACCGGAACCCCGCTTCACAATGAACAGTTGATGGTGTTAAGCGTACTTGCAGATTCTCCCGCAGGACATGCAGGCCTGCAAGAAGGGGATGTAATTCTTGAAGTGAGTGCTGGGACAGAAGTGGTGACTAAACCAAGTGTGAAAGAAGTACAAGGATTTATCGCGTCACATGAGGGAAAAGCGATCATGGTGAACATTATCCGTAAAGATGCGCCCCTCTCCTTATCTGTGGTGCCTCAAGCGGGAATAGTTAATGATCGTGCCGCAATTGGTATCAGCATGGACGAGGTCGGAACACTCAAACTCTCCTTTTTCCCTGCGTTACTGGAAGGGGCTAAGCGGACGATAGATCTTTTTATACTTGTTGCTCAATCCATCGGCATATTTTTCTATCAAATGTTTTCTTTCCAAGCTGATTTCTCTCAAATTTCAGGACCGGTGGGTATTGCCACGATGGTGGGAAATGCGCAGGCCTTGGGCTGGTTTTACTTAATCTCATTTACGGCGCTTATCTCACTTAATCTTGCCGTGATAAATTTGATTCCGTTCCCAGCACTTGATGGTGGGCGATTATTTTTTCTCCTGATTGAAACAGTGATTCGCCGCCCTCTGCCGGTGAAATTTGTCCGCTATGCAAATGGTATTGGTTTTATGATTCTGATCGGCTTACTTATTTTAGTGACCTATAAAGACGTGATGCATTTGATTTAAAATAGGGTATGGGGGTTGGGGTGGGGGGTGTGGAAAAAAAGAGCGCCGCCTGTCCAAAGGACAAGGCGGCGCGGTGTACAAAGAGCATGCTCACGCAGGCGCACGGGCAAGGAGCTTGACGTTGATGAGTTTGTAACTCCCATAACCGAGGAGAAATCCTGTGCCGGTACCGATTAGCACACCGGCAAATCCTCCTGCGAGGATGCCGACTGTTCCGCCGATGCATGCGTAGAAACTCGACTGAAGAGCTTCCTCGGAATGGACTTCCCTGACAAAGATCCTGATCATAAAAAGGATTGCAATCACGATGTAGAAGAGCAAACTGAATGGCCATGCGACAGGATTCCATTTGAGTGCACTCTTCCCGTCACAGTCTTCAAGGATCAGGTTGTTGAACAGGGAAACTAGGACGAAAGAGCAGACCGCTCCCACGAGGAGGGATTGCATGATTCTGGCGTGTTCCGGTACCGACCCGTCGGACGATTCCACCAGTGTGAGGAAGTACATTCCTGTCCCGAAGATGATAGTGAACCAGACAATGGCGCCGGACAATACAATGAATCGGTAGAATCCCGACGCCACCCACTGCCGTATTTCTTTGTCCGCAATGACCCCGACGAGCCGGAGATCATGTGTCAGATAAGCAGTGACTGTACCGAGGAAGAGACCTGTGCCGAGTGCCCACCATGCGTAGTTTCCCCACCATGCGATACTGGCGAAGATGAACGCGCCGAGGGAGCTTCCGAGACCGATTTTGATTCCTGTGCTCATGACTGAATCCTAGGGTTTGAGGTTTATAGGTTGTTTCAACGAATTCAATTACCATATTGCCATGTGTTTTTTCTTTGTCAATTCTCTTGGGTGTTTTTCTTTTTTCCTGTATGATTAAGGCCATATTTAAGATTTCTAACGCACACAAATGCGCCAAACTGAACTATTCTCAAAAACACGAAAAGAGGTACCCAAAGACGAGGTTTCCAAGAACGCGAAGCTCTTGATTAAGGCCGGATTCATCCACAAGGAAATGGCTGGCGTCTATTCGTTTTTACCGCTGGGACTCCGAGTGCTGAACAAGGTAATGAATGTGATTCGCGAGGAGATGAATGCGTCTGGTGGACAGGAAATTTTGTTATCAGCTCTTCAAAATAAAGAAATATGGGAATCGACTGGTCGCTGGTCTGATAAAGCAGTTGACTCGTGGTTTAAGACCACGCTTGGATCAGGCGGAGAAGCGGGACTTGGGTTTACGCATGAAGAGCCGATAACACAAATGATGCGAGATCACATTCGTAGCTTTCGCGATTTGCCCGTGTATGCATATCAGATTCAAACAAAGTTTCGAAATGAAACACGTGCGAAATCAGGTCTCATTCGGACTCGTGAATTTTTGATGAAGGACTTGTACTCATTTTCCCGAACCGCACAGGAACATGATGAGTTTTATAAAATCATGCAAACGGCGTATACAAACGTTTTTTCCCGAGTGGGTTTGGGTCCGTTCACACACATGACGTATGCATCAGGTGGCAGTTTCAGCAAATACTCGCATGAATTTCAGACTGTGTGCGACGCAGGAGAAGATACAATTCACCTTTGCGAGAAATGTTCTATTGCAGTCAATGATGAGATATTTTCTGACCAGCCGGTTTGCCCCGCTTGCGGTAACAAGAATTTATCAGTCAAAAAGTCGGTTGAAGTGGGAAATATCTTTTCACTCGGGACTAGATTTTCGGAAGCGCTCGGTTTGAAATTTGTTGATGAGAAAAATGAAAGCAAGCTAGTAATTATGGGGAGTTATGGCATCGGTCCTGCGCGCTTAATTGGTACTATCGTCGAATCATTTTCCGATGAGAAAAGCATTCTCTGGCCTTCAGCGGTCGCACCATTTTCTGTCCACCTTCTTTTGCTTGATCCGTCAGATGACATGGCGCGTAAACAAGCCGAGACAGTGTACAACGCGCTTTCCGCAGGGAATATCGAAGTTCTTTTTGATGATCGCGACGTGCGCGCCGGCGAGAAATTCGCCGATGCGGATTTAATCGGTGTATCTTTGCGCGTGATTGCGAGTAGTCGTACCACAAAAGACGGGACCGTGGAGGTGCTTGACCGCCGCTCGGGGAAACATACAATGGTGTCGCCGGATACACTTGCATCACACATCAATGCGCACCTTTAAGGAACAACTAGAGCGTTTTTATAGACTGCTTTCTCACGATCTTGGCATAGACCTAGGGACGGCTAACACGCTTGTCTATGTGCGCGGTCGCGGCATTGTCGTCAACGAGCCGTCAGTGGTTGCACTCAATGAAAAGACTGGACAGGTTGTCGCAGTTGGCAATCAGGCAAAAGCGATGCTTGGGCGCACCCCAGGGCACATCAATGCCATACGGCCTTTGGTGGAAGGAGTGATTTCCGATTTTGAAGTTACGGAAGAGATGATCGCGTATTTAATGAACAAAGGCCAAGAGGGGACCCGCCGGTTTCTTGGTCCTCGTGTGGTCGTAGGTGTTCCGTCTGGAGTAACAAATGTCGAATCGCGTGCGGTGCGTGATGCGACGAGAAATAGTGGCGCGCGTGAAGTGCATATTGTCGAACAGCCAATGGCAGCGGCAATCGGTATTCGTCTGCCTGTCAGAGATCCTGCGGGCAACATGGTGATTGATATAGGAGGAGGTACGACGGACATAGCCGTTATTTCGCTTGGCGGGATTGTCCGATCAAAAAATCTCAAAGTTGCGGGGGATCATTTCAATAACGATATTATTTCTTATATTCGCAGCGAATTTAAAATTCTTATCGGCGAGAAGACTGCGGAGGAAATCAAGATTACGATTGGTTCCGCGATGCCGGTGGGTCAGCTGATGGAAATGCCGGTCAAGGGAAGAGATTTGATCACGGGGCTTCCGCGGGAGGTTATTATTACTGACGTTGATATTCGCGAAGCCCTTGCCCAGTCGGTGGATACGATTGTTGAATCAACACGCGAAGTACTTGAAACCACACCGCCCGAATTAATCGCCGATGTTATGCAGCGGGGAATATATCTAGTCGGCGGAGGTGCGCTTTTGAAAGGTCTTGCTCCCTATCTTGAACAAATACTCAAGATTCCGGTTTTTGTGGCTGATGATCCGCTGACCGCAGTCGCTCGTGGCGCGGGGATTATACTTGAGAATATGGATCTTTATAAAGAAACACTGATTGCCAATGAGGACGACCTCCCCATTCAAAAGTAATATCCGCCGGCGCCCAAAAGTTTCTCTTTTTGTGACGCTTTTTATTGTGGTGATGGTTGCCATAAGCAATCTCATCTGGCCTTCTGTTTTTGCTAACATTATCTACACGATTGCTGTGCCCGTAGTCCGTACAAACAGTTGGCTCGACGAGTCGCTTTCCGCACTCGGAACATATTTTGCATCAAAGAATTATTTGGTTGCAGAGAACACTTTATTAAAAACGGAATTGCAAAACATCCGCGAACAGTCTGTGATGGCAAAATCTTTGCAAGATGAAATCATCTTTCTCAAATCTCTTCTGGGCAGGACAGATGACAAGGTGCGCGTGTTTGCAGGCGTTTTGTCCCGTCCACCCCTCTCTCCATATGATCGTTTGGTGATTGATGCGGGGGTGCAGGAGGGGATTGCAGTTGGAGATTATGTATATTCGACCGGAGGTTCGGTGATAGGAAAGATTTCTGAAGTATTTAAAGATTTCGCGCGGGTAACCTTGTTTTCTTCCCCAGGGCTTGAGATTCCGGTTTCGATTGGAAATGATCATATACCTGCAACAGCTATCGGCACCGGAGGAGGCTCATTTTCAGTGTTGTTGCCTCGCGAAAGTTCTGTGGCTATCGGCGATGCAGTTTTCTTTCCGGATATCACCCCGCCACTTCTTGGGGTGGTGGGTTCAATTGAATCACAACAGGTTGATTTTTTGCAGTTGGTAAGTTTTCATAGTTTGGTGAATATCTATGAACTACAATTTGTGAGCGTTGGATTATCAATTGGACGTCTCCCTGTCTCTCATGCCTCATCAACTCAATAGGAGCGTTTACCTTTTATTTCTCTGTTTGTTAGTTTTTTTCACTCCGTGGTGGTTTGTCGGTATCTTCGTACTGGTCGGGTGTATATATTTTGAGAGTTTTTATGAAGCGTTGATCGCTGCATGTCTGGCAGATTTATTTTTTGGCCCCCCAGTTTTTCTATGGGGAATGCCTCTTTTGTTCACCGCTCTAACCTTGCTTGTTTTGCTTGGTATTCCAATGGCAAAGAGACGGCTTGTGTTTTGGAAAGGAAGGCGCGTTTGAAAAATCGCTTGAGTAACGTATCATGATTTGATGCGACGTTTTTTTTCACGCCGAAAAGTAACCGGTTCTGCTTCGCGCGAGGTTGCGCCCGATGAGATTTTTCTTGATTCAAGTAATCTCCCTAATTTTGACGTCTACCAATTTGAGGGACGACTCGAACGCCCAATTTCCTTGCGAGCGATTACTCTTGTGGGAATATTTTTTGCGCTGATTTTTGTACTGCTTGCGTATCAGGCGTGGGGATTGCAGGTGAAGAAAGGAGAAGCATATCGGATTTTAAGTGAGCGCAATAGCTTGCGAAGTACGGTTATATTTGCCCCCCGCGGGTTGATTCAAGATAGAAATGAGGTGCAACTGGTTTCAAATGTTGCAAATCAAGATCATCCTGAATATCCTTCGCGCGAATATATAAAAAAAGATGGATTCGGACACTTGTTGGGGTACGTGGAATACCCGAAACAGGATGCCTCGGGTGTATATTTCCGTTACGATTTCACTGGCAAAGACGGGGTTGAACAGTTTTACAATGATTTGCTTGCCGGTAAAAACGGAGTGAAAATTGCAGAGCACAATGCTTTGGGGGGAGTTGAATCGGAAAGTCTTATCCAGTTTCCGCAATACGGAGCAACATTAACACTCTCCATTGATGCGAGAGTGCAAGAAGCGTTTTACGGTTTTATCAAAGGTTTGGCATCTTCAAATGGATTTGCAAGCGGGGCAGGTATAATCATGGATTCTCGAACTGGCGAAATACTTGCAATGACTAGTTTTCCTGAATTCAGCTCGTCCATTATGTCTGAAGGGAGCGATCGAGCCGCTATACAAAAATATATTTCAGACACTCGCCAGCCGTTTTTGGATCGGGCTGTCAGCGGTCTCTATACCCCTGGATCTATTGTTAAGCCATTTCTTGCGCTTGGCGCGCTTAAGGAAGGAGTCATTACACCGGAAAAAGAAATATTAAGTACTGGTTCTATTTCAATCCCGAATCCGTATGACTCCACAAAGAAATCAGTGTTCAACGATTGGCGTGCGCACGGGTGGGTTGATATGCGCCGAGCGCTCGCTGTTTCTTCGGACGTGTATTTTTATGAAATTGGCGGAGGGTTTGAGAACCAAATTGGTCTTGGAATCGCTCGGATAAAAAAATATATGCAGTTATTCGGGTTTGGTGCCTCTGACCCCAAAAATGCATTGCTTGCGGTTGAGGGAACGCTTCCTGATCCTGCGTGGAAAGCAAAGACATTTGACGGTGAAGTGTGGCGCATAGGAGATACATATAACACGTCGATTGGGCAATATGGTATGCAGGTTACTCCTATGCAGGCAGTGCGAGCTACCGCAGCACTTGCAAACGGCGGCATATTACTTGAACCCACTCTTTTGCTGAATGGGAATCGAGGAAGAAATTCGGCGCGCGCACTTGATTTTTCTGCTGATGATATGAAAGTGATACAAGAAGGGATGCGAGATGCTGTTTTGTTAGGAACCGCAGGAAATTTAAATATACCTGCAGTTGCAATTGCTGCAAAAACGGGAACTGCGGAATTGGGAAGCAAGAAGCAATTGGTAAATTCGTGGGTGGAAGGGTTTTTCCCATATGAAAATCCTCGATATGCTTTTGTGGTGATTATGGAGCGCGGTCCGTATGAGAATACGGTTGGGGCATTGTACGTCATGCGACAACTTTTTGAATGGATGTCTCAACATACGCCGGAATATCTGCAATAATCAAGCACATGAGATAAGTGGATTTTAACCTTGGGAACTGCTATACTGGAGGTCCATTTAGTTTTTTATACAACAACCATGAGCACAGACGGGGAATTCTTGACGAAAGAGAAGTTTGAGGAATTAAAGAAAGAGCTCGAGTTTTTGAAGACTCAAAAGCGAAAAGAGGTTGCAGAGAGTCTCGAGTATTCAAAAGGACTTGGCGATCTCTCGGAAAATGCAGAATATCACGAAGCGCGCGAGTTGCAGGCGAATGTCGAAGATCGAATTGCGAAGCTTGAATTGATTCTCCAATCAGCGCAGATTGTGCCGGAAAAACATGGCAGTACTATTAACGTTGGATCAACGGTAGTTGTCCAGTCAGAAACTGATTCGGGAAAGAAAACACTCATGCTAGTCGGTTCAGAAGAGGTTGATGTGGCAAAAGGGAGAATCTCCAGCCATTCGCCCTTGGGCAATGCGCTCATCGGCAAGCGAAAAGGGGATCGCGCTCAATTTACTTCTCCGCGTGGGATCGTAAGCTACACTATCCTTGAAGTAAAATAAATGGCTTCACTCGAAGAACTTCGCAAAACTCGACTCGAAAAACTTGAACGCTTGAAAAAGGCGGGTGTAAATCCGTATCCTTCAAATGTTCCACGCGATTGTTCTGTTGCTGAAGCGATTACGCGTTTTGATGAATTGTCAAAAAAGACAAGTGTTTCTCTCGCGGGACGCGTCATGGCTTTGCGTCCGCAGGGTGGATTAATCTTCCTGAATTTCACTGATGGCACCGCCATGTTCCAAGCTCTTCTTAAAGACGGAGAGACCCCTAAAGAGGCTCTCGAACTCTTTAATGAAACTGTAGACATTGGTGATTTTGTTTCTCTGACGGGAACTCTTTTTGTAACCAAGCGGGGAGAAAAGACGCTCCAAGTTGTTTCTTGGACAATGGGAGCAAAATCACTCCTTCCGCTTCCAGAAAAATGGCATGGTATCACTGATCCCGAGGAGCGCTTTCGATTGCGTTATCTTGATTTGTTGATGACGCCTGAATTGCGGGCGCTTTTTGGACGCAGAGAGAAATTCTGGGATATTACGCGTGTCTTTATGAAAGAGAAAGGGTTCCTTGAAGTTGAGACCCCCACACTTGAAGTGACCACTGGGGGTGCAGAAGCGCGGCCGTTTAAAACTCATCACAACGATTTTGACCTTGATGTCTATTTACGTATTTCAATCGGCGAGTTATGGCAGAAGCGATTGATGGCGGCAGGATTCCCGAAAGTATTTGAGATTGGACGTGCGTATCGCAATGAAGGAACGAGCGCCGAGCATGTGCAAGAATTCACCAATATGGAGTTTTACTGGTCATTTGCCAATTATAAAGACGGAATGGCGCTTACTCGCGAACTGTATATTGCGATTGCAAAAGGCATATATGGGACCACTAAATTTACATATAAAGAGCATGAGTTTGATCTTGCGGGTGAATGGAAGATGGTTGATTACCGCGAAGAGATTAAAAAACAGACGGGTGTTGATATAACCAAGGCATCAGAGAAAGAAATAAAAAAAGTATTGGAGTCGCTTAAAGTTAGCTACGAAGGGGAAACTAAGGAGCGCTTGGTAGACACGCTTTGGAAGCATTGTCGCAAGACCATTTCAGGCCCTGCATTTTTGATTAATCATCCCGTTCTGGTAGCACCGCTTGCTAAGAGGGTGAATGGTTTCGAAGAATTGGTAGAGATGTTTCAGCCCCTTATTGCCGGCAGTGAAGTGGGCCGCGGGTATTCAGAATTGAATGATCCCATTGATCAGCGTGCCCGTTTTGACGAACAACAGAAGCTGATTGAAAAAGGAGATGAGGAAGCGATGATGCCTGATTTTGAATTTGTGGAGATGCTTGAGCACGGCATGCCGCCGACTTGTGGATTTGGATTTGGCGAGAGATTGTTTGCCATACTTGAAAACAAACCGCTTCGTGAGGTCCAGTTATTCCCGCTGATGCGGCCGAAAAAATCTGAATGAAGAATATTGAATTTGGAATATAGGAGAGAAAAAGAAAGCGGCGCGAGGGAATCCCATCGCGCCGCTTGCGTATCGCGCCTTTCAGCGCAGGTAGAGACAGAAATCATAACCCACTCCTTTCCTGCGAAGTTCAACAGGAGCAAGAGCTGACTCACCTTTGTGGATGATTTTCGCAACCTTAAAGATGGCACCGCGCTCTGTGGGTATATCCCCAAAGAGTTTGAGTACTATTTCTTGAGTCAATCGAGATTCTTCCGAGAAGTCTATTCGTTGGAAGATTCCCGTCGAGTGGACATTCATGACAGTACACTCGCCACTCAGGAACGAAAGGGGAAGAGTCGGGATGCTTCCATCGGTTTCAAACTGGCGGAAGATGCGTTTCCACTCCGCTTCGGTTCTCTTTCCAAAAGGATCAGAGAGATCAGCAGAGTAAATCGTAACCCTACCCGTGTCTTTGTGGTAGAAAGCGAATTCCTTTTTCCGCTTGGCGCTGTACACGACATTCGTCGCGACCCCATTTTTGAGGTTGTACCAGACTGAAAGAAGTACTGCATTGCTTGTGTCCTGTGTTGCAGAAGATAAGACGTGAGGGGCAGGTGTGTTTAGGGAGCGAGAGGATTTTGTATCCCCAGAGAACAGTCCCAGATTCATCAACACAACGAGTGCGCCAAGAAGCGCCCAGCCAGCCCATTTCTGACGGTTTGTCCAAATTTTCATGAAAAGGTTCTCCAAGACAAAAGGGCTTTATGCCCGCATGAGAAAGAGGAATCTCTCTCGCACGCTCTTTGGTCTGATACCGTTCTACTCGGTATTTCATTTTGAGTCAATGTATAAAAAAAGAAAGCGGCGCACACCAAGGGTGTGCGCCGCGAACGTTGTTGTCAGGTCATGCGTGGATGTAGTTGCTGGTTGGGACCTCCAAGCAGTCTTCGAGTTTCCTCACTTTGACCCGAGCTCGCCACCCCCAGAAGGTTCTGCTCTCACCTTGATTGTACAGAATGTCTATGACACGGCGCCGTTCCTCTCTCAAGGTTGCCACTTCTCCGTAAAGGCGGCTTAGTCCGGATTCTGCCGAGCGCAGAGCTTCACGAGTCAACGCGCGCTGTTGCTGACATGCCTCAAATTCAGCTCGGCACGTTCGGAGTTTCTGACCTTGTTTGATTGAGCCCTCCCGTTCTTGAGAGAGGGTGACCTCACACTTTTCGAGTTGTGCACGAGTCCATGCAAGATCGCGCTCGGTCTGCGAACGTTTGTCGAGTGTTGCCGCCGCCTCGAGATCTTCGAAGGTGGCTTGGTTAACCAAGAACCGGCAGAGAAGATTAGGGTCGTCGACTATTCGAAGACCTTTGTCTTCTAACTGGCAACGCTTCTGGGGCACATCGGCGTCATTGAATTCTGAGGAATCAAAGGTTGTGAATCTTTGGTCCTTGTAGGTGACGACGAATCCGAATTGCTTCCCGCCAGTCTCCACAAGCCGGTCAGGAAGGGGAACGAAATGGTTTTTCATATCAGCAATCAGTTTGTCTCCCTCCCACGAAAGATTGATGAGAAAGGTATTAGTTGCCTTTTTTCCTGGTTGATTGCTTGATCCAATAACCACTACAGCTCGCGTTCCTTTTTGGGGCGCAACGCTTACCGATAGTGCGTAGTGGTTGAAGGGGGTTGTGCTCACCGGACAACTTGCTCCGATAAAAGAGAAATGTTCATCATTGTCTTTGGTGATTACTGCTGAACCTCCTTCAATCCGTATACTAAACTGTCCATATGCGCTCATAGGTGTACTTTCCATTTGATTGACAACATCGTTGTCAAGGAACTGACGGACCATGCATCGCATGGCCCTTGGCGTAACCCCGCCGTTTTTAAGGGACCGTTTACTCCTATTCAACGGTAAAAACATAATATCATTATAAATATGATTCGTCAATATTTGTGATGTATAAAAAAAGAACCGGCCCCGCGAGATTCTCGCGGGGCCGTGCAAATTATTTCGGCGCTTTAGTAAGCAACCAGCGCACCGGTTTCTTTTGGTGTCGGCTGTGTGTTCGAGGAAGCTTCGATCACGCGTGCCTCAACTCCTTTCCGCTTAAATGCCTCCATGAGTTGTTGCGCTTCATCCAAGTGAACACGGCTGGCTTTGTACGAGTGTTCGATAGTGACCGTGATTTTCTTTTTTGCGACACGCACTCGCGCCCAGAGAATATGGTAGAGCGGATCATACTCACTGTGGAGCACAACCACGTACTCCATTTGTGAGCCGTTGACCCAAGACGATTGTCGCTCTGGCCAACCTCGTTGTTCAAGGATTTTCTCGGCGAGAACACTTGCGGCCGATGTGTTCTCACATTGAATGGTTTGAATGTATCTGCGCTGTAAGAGGAGGATGGGTAGGCCTATGATAGCAAGCGCTCCAAAAACAATGGAAAGAAAAGTGAGAAGAACAATCAATTCAGGATCCATGAGGTGTCTTTCGGTTCAGGGTTGTAGTCTTCAATACAACAATAGTCTCTTTTTGCGTACTGTCAACCAAATTATTTTTTCACGCAAATAACCAATAGAACAAAAGGTTTTATAGCTACCTGTTATCCACAGTAAAGTGGGAAAGGGGATTGGCGTAGATATACAAAGTGGTATAGAATAGTAGATAAGTGGGAAATAGTGGAGAATTGAGATTATGCTCATCGGCGAACATGCACACACGTTTGACGAGAAGAGCCGAATTTCGCTTCCGGCAAAATTTCGGAAGGAGATCGGTTCAACAGTGGTGATCGCACCGGGCATCGACGGTTGTTTGTTTGTCTTTACAACCAAAAGTTGGAAAGAGTTCACCGACCGTCTCTCCCGCCCAGACTCCTCTTCAGTCTTGCAGGCCGATAACCGAAATTTTAATCGTCTGATTATCGGCCGTGCGGTTGAGACTTCGATCGATTCAATCGGCCGAGTCTTGATACCGGATCATCTCCGTGCGCACGCGGGACTGAAAACTGAAGCGATTATTATCGGAGTCATCAATCGAGTTGAAATTTGGGATGCGACGCGGTGGAAGCACTATCGGACGTCATTCGAAAAGAAAACCGATGTGATGGCAGAGAAACTTAATTCGGCAGGTATCTTTTAAGGAAAGCGAACAGCGATTAGCGAATAGATGCAACATATGACAGATCCAAGTTCGCAGAAGCAAGTGCATACGTCAGTTCTTTTACAGCAAGCAATAGAAGGTCTCAATATTTCCGCCGGCGGCATCTTTGTTGATGCAACCGTCGGAAGTGCAGGACATTCTCTCGCGGTTTGTCGAGCATTTGGATCAAGTGTTAGACTCATTGGCCTTGATGCTGATCCAGAGCGTGTTCGCGCTTCAGGTGAAGTGCTGAAGAGCGCGGGGTGCAACGCAGAAGTAGTGCACGAAAATTTCAGAAATATTGATCAGGTACTTCTGAAACTTAAAGTGACGAGTGCGTCAGCAATTCTTTTTGATCTTGGGCTCAATTCCGAACAGCTAGGGCCGACGGGCAGGGGATTTTCGTTCAGGTACGATGAGCCACTAATCATGACATTCACGCAACCGACTCAAGAGACACTGACCGCACGTGAGATCGTCAATCAGTTTGATGAAGAGGCGATTGCCAACATCATCTACCAGAATGGTGAGGAAAGATATTCGCGCCGGATCGCGCGAGCAATTGTCGAGAGAAGAAAGATCCAGCCAATCGAGACTACCGCCGAACTTGCAAAAATTGTCGCCGAGAGCGTGCCACGTGCATACGCGCACGGGCGCATCAATCCTGCCACAAAGACGTTTCAAGCATTGCGTATCGCAGTAAATGATGAGCTCAATGCACTCTCTGAAGGTATCGCGAAAAGTTTTACACTCTTGTCTTCAGGTGGACGGCTCGCAGTCATTTCATTCCACAGTCTTGAAGATCGGATCGTCAAACAATTTTTCAAATCACAAGCAGTTGCGGGATTAGGGAATCTCATTACCAAAAAACCGCTTACCCCCTCTCTGACTGAAACAAATGAGAATCCTCGTTCGCGAAGCGCCAAGTTGCGCATTATCGAAAAAATATAATTAGTTCTTCAAATGAAACAAGTAGTTGAAAAAGCAATAGAATCCAACACCGTGCGGGCATTGACCCTCTGGATGTTGATCGGAAGCAGCCTTTTGTGCGCCCTGCTGTACGCTTATTTTGTAAATAAAGCCATTTTTCAGGTAGTTCAAACTAAACATCTGATATCTCACAATCGAACAGTTTCTTCTGATTTGAACTTGCTTGAACAGCAATATTTGGGATTACAAAATACCGCGACACTTGAGAAGGCGCACACACTTGGTCTGTCAGAGACAGGTACCCCTTTGTTTATATCTAGAAAATCACTCGGTAAAGGTATTTCTCTGCGCGATGAGATATAACGATGTCTGGCGTATCAGAGTGCTTTGGGTAGGCATGCTTATTATTGTCATTGGTTTTGTAGGCCGATTATATTGGCTGCAAATTATTGAGCATGATACATATACACGGCAGGCTGATCGCCAGTATGCGTCAAGCGGCGCTGATGAATTTAACCGAGGCAGTATTTTTTTCTCTGATAAAGAGGGGAAGCTCATTTCCGCTGCGTCTCTTGCATCGGGATTTTTACTTTCAATAAACCCCTCTCTTATCGTTGACCCAAAAAGTGCTTATGAAGAGCTTTCCAAAATAATTTCTGGTATTGATAAAACTGAATTTTTAACCAAAGCAGGGAAGAAGTCTGATACCTATGAAGAGATTGCACACAAACTTAACACGATTCAAGCTGCGGCGGTCAGAAAACTTAATGCAAAGTGGACAATTCTCTCAAAAGAACAATGGCGTTTTTATTCAGGTTCCCGTTTGGCATCGCACGTACTCGGCCTTGTGGGATATCAAGGAGATTTGCTGGCGGGGAGATACGGGCTTGAGCGTTATTATAATGATGTGTTGTCTCGCGATGGCGATAATCCGTACACGAATTTATTTGTCCAGATTTTTTCGGCGACTAAGGACGCACTTCAACAAAAATCTCTTGAAGGAGATATTATTTCTACCATTGAACCCCAAGTGCAAGCGACTCTTGAAACTGAACTGGCAAAAATTGAGAGTGCATGGCATCCGGACATCGCGGGAGGAATTGTCATTAATCCTCAAAATGGAGAAATTTACGCAATGGGGGTACTTCCCAATTTTGATCCGAATACGTTCTCGCAGGAGAAGAATTCCAAAGTATTTTCAAATCCAATGGTTGAAGACGTGTATGAAATGGGTTCAATCATCAAACCGATTACGTTGTCTATCGGTCTCGATAGGAAAGTGGTCACTCCAGAGACAACATATTATGATGCAGGCTTTCTTGAATTAAATGGATACAAGATTTCAAATTTTGACGGAAAGAGTCGAGGAACGGTGGGTATACAAGAAATTTTGAACCAATCGCTTAACACGGGCGCAGTATTTGTTGAACGCAAGGTAGGAAATACTATTTTTGCAGATTATTTACGCAAATTTGGTATTGGTGAAGAAACAGGAATTGATTTGCCGTCAGAGACGCACGGTCTGATTGAAAACCTTAAAAGTCCTCGAGATATTGAGTATGCGACTGCTTCGTTCGGGCAGGGAATCGCCATGACGCCGATTGCAACAGTCCGCGCATTGTCGGTGCTTGCAAATGGAGGGTGGCTCGTGACGCCACATATCGTCAAATCAGTGCAGTATGCCCCTGGAGTGTCGCACCGTGTGGCTCCGGAAGATCGGACACGGGTGTTGCAGGCGGGGACTTCAGAAGCTATATCGAAAATGTTAATTACGGTGTACGATAATGCACTTGCCAATGGTACGGTGAAAATAAAAAATTATAGTATTGCGGCAAAAACTGGAACTGCACAAATTGCAAACCCTGCCGGTGGAGGGTACTATAAGGATAGGTATCTGCACTCCTTCTTTGGCTATTTACCGGGCTACGAAGCCAAATTTCTCGTTTTCTTCTATATTGTCTATCCCAAAGATGTGCAGTACGCGTCAGAGACTTTGACCCATCCGTTTGTGAACATGGCGAAATTTCTGATTAACTACTATCAGATTCCGCCCGATCGGTGATTTTAAACTCATGTTGAAACAAGTATTCAAAAAAGCGGTAGTTATCATCATTACCGCGCAAGCCCGCTGGGTGTTGAAAAAATATTGCCCGCGGATTGTGGCAGTAACGGGTAGCGTCGGTAAGACTTCCACTAAAGATGCAATTTACAGCGTGCTTTCAAAGCGTGGCTTTGTTCGGAAAAGTGACAAGAGTTTTAATTCTGAAATCGGTGTGCCACTCACTATACTAGGGCTTCCCAATGCGTGGAATAATCCACTACATTGGCTTGCAAATATTTGGTCAGGATTACTTCTCGTGTTAGTGCAGACCAAGTATCCCGAGTGGCTTGTGCTTGAAGTCGGTGCGGATCGACCTAGAGACATACGCACTATTGCCAAATGGCTCTCTCCCGACATCGTTGTTGTTACCAAATTTGCGCCGGTTCCGGTGCATGTTGAATATTTTGGATCGCCGGAAGAAGTGTTTAATGAAAAAGGCGAATTAGTGCGGGCGCTCAAACCTGATGGGACACTTATACTTTCAACGGATGAAACAGTGCTTGCGCTCAAAGATCGCTCTCGGGCTCAAAATTTACTTACATTCGGATTCTTTCGCGGGGCAGATGTGTTCGGTTCAAAATACAAAATTGAATATGAGGGGGCTCGGGGGCATCGGCACCCATCGGGTGTAAATTTTTCTATAACGCATAAGGGCGAGAGCGTGGTTGTGCAACAGCGCGGAGCGTTAGGAAAACAACTGGGGCAAACAGCACTTGCTGCCGCAGCTGTCGGCATTGCGCGGGGTATTCCACTTGCTGACATTGCGGCCGCACTTTCTGAACACAGCGGGCCTGCCGGAAGAATGAAAATAATCGAAGGAATACAAGGATCAGTGATTATTGACGATACATATAACTCTTCTCCGGTTGCAGTCAATGAGGCGTTGGAGGCACTTTCTTCCCTTACGGCAAAAGGAAGAAAAATTGCAGTACTTGGAGATATGCTTGAACTTGGACGTTTTTCAACAACTGAACATCGGGCAGTGGGTACTTTGGTTGCCACTCGCACGGATATTCTGGTTACGGTAGGTGTTCGCGCGCGCGATATTGCATTCGGTGCACTTGAAGCTCATCTACCTGCTTCGAGTATTCTTCAATTTGATGATGCACGTGAGGCGGGGATTGCCATGAAAGAAATGGTAGCAGAAGGCGATGTGCTTCTAATAAAAGGATCGCAAGGGATTCGTATGGAGCGAATTGTCGAGATGATCATGTTGCATCCCGAAGAACGTGGACGTCTACTCGTAAGACAAGATCAAGAGTGGAAAAGTAGATAGTAAGACAGCGACCGAGCGTCGAGCGAGGAAGTACTAAAGGCCAGCGACCAAAATTTCTTAAGAGCGAAGCGAGTTAGAAATTTGGAAGCACTCTTGTGGTGCAGGCCGTAGTAGACACGGAGTGGAAGAAAAGAAAAGAAGACTGAAGATAGAATATGGAATATAGACAAAAGGAGAAAAAGGAACGGCCTGCCGCAAGCGGCAGGCCTGATTCGTGAAGTGAACCACAAGGGGTTCACGTTTTCGGATCAAACTGAATCTCGTCCCAAACCTCGAAGTGCGACTCTGTTGTTTTTCTGGTGTCGGGATCTGTGTAGGAGAGGATGAGAAACGGATCAGGCATCGTTCGTGACTCAAGCTGTTCAACGAAGAGCGAGAAATTACGCTTTTTGTCGCTTCTGTTCACGAAAAATCTGACTTCCTCGAGGGTTCTCTCCACTCTGGCGGGGATTCTTCCATGGCCGTAGGCGCCCACATCCATACGAGTCCAGGAGGCTACTTCCTTGTGCTCCAATTTCATGAAGTAGAAGATCAGCACCACGGTGAGAGTCAGCATCATGAAACTGTTCCAAACCCAATGTCCAGTGACGTCCCAAGAGTGGAAGTACCCTGTGACTGCAGCACCCACAAGAGCAAATAGGGCGAAAATGCAGAAAAGAAGTAAGAGGACTGTTCCAACTCTCTCCTCCTTTCGAGGGTCTCCCCCAACCTGCTTTACGATAGCACGACTGACACACCCAAGCGGGTTTTCTTTGCGGTGTTTTTGGATCACCTCCCGTTTATAGTTGCGGACGGATTGCGGAGTGAAGGGCGTAATGCCGGCGCGGCGAAGTAGTGCACGATCCGGCGTTTCGGACGGTTGTTTGGGTGGAGTTTGTTTACGGCGTTGGCAGTTGGGTAGCGTTTGAAATGAAGGGACATTGTCCCTCGACACTTCTGGTTCTCTGACAAGGATGCTAGCCATGAGGAATCTCCTGCGGGGTTTGAGGTTGAGAAGGACGGATCAACGCACATACGTTGTCCGAGTAAAGACTAACTCTCTGTGTATCGAGTGTCAAACCAGAAAAACGACGCCTATGCGGACTTCTTTTTCAACCAAGTTTCATTTTGTGACCCTACGGGGAGTCGGTCACCCATAATTTTCTGCTGAAAATTTGTGCGACCCCGCCTCGCGCCGCCGCGCTCTGGCTTTCGACTCTTGTAAAACGCAAATACTTTTGCGTTTTACAATCATCAATTTCCTTTGGAAATTTTGACCCTACGGGGAGTCGAACCCCGGTTACAGCCTTGAGAAGGCCGTGTCCTAACCACTAGACGATAGGGCCGTGGGGCAATAGTACAATAAAAATTCTGAATCTCAAATAGTTCTCATTTTATGCTATTATTTTTGTATGAAAGAAATTGAATTAGATAAATTAGTAGAAATAGGACTTGCACAAGATACTGATTGGCACTTTCATTTTTTGACACCAGACTGTATCTTTAATGATTCACCTTTATACAAGGTAATACTTGAAACAAAGGAAGGTAAATTTTCTTCATCAATGAGCCACAAACCCTTGGAACAGTTGAAAAAACTAGAAAATCACTTTTACGGTAGAAAATGAAGACAAAAACAAAATAAATGCCCAAAATACCCATTTCAGAACTTAAAAAAGATATTGCTATAAAAACCAGATTGCATGGGATGGATTTAAATTTCCATGCCACGTGGGGTCTATTTAGTCCTGAACAAATAGATGAGGGGACAGAGATGCTGGTAAATGCAGTTAATCCCAAAGAAACGGATTTGATTCTTGATCTTGGATGCGGATATGGAGCAATCGGGGTAACCCTCGCAAAACTTGTTCCGCAGGGAAGCGTGGATATGATCGACAAAGATTTTGTTGCCGTGGAATATGCAAAGAAGAACGCAACGCTCAATAACGTGTCCAACACACAGAGTTATTTGAGCAATGGATTTGATCAGGTGCCTCAAGAAAAGAAGTTTGACCTGATTATTTCTAACCTTCCGGCAAAAATCAGCAAAGAATATTTTTGGATTCTGCTTGCCGAAGCGCACGAACATCTCAAGGTGGGTGGGGAATTGTATGTAGTAACGATTGCCGGACTTCGCCGATTCATCGAAAAGAATTTCAATCTTATATTTGGAAACTATGAGTTGCTTGATAGCAAGAAAACCTATTTTGTCGCTAAGACAAAGAAGCAATAGTAGATGCGATTTGTAGTGAGCTCTAGTACAATAGTGTTATGTATGATTCCATATTGAAATTTGCAGAACAACTTACATTTGTAGCGGAAGTTAAAAACGGACATGTCGATAGCGCCGGAAAGAAAATCATACTTGCCGGCATGGGAGGATCGCACCTTGCCGCAGACATGCTCCGTTTTGCAAATCCGCATCTAGATATTTTTGTACACAACAGTTATGGTCTTCCCGATTTACCTCATGAAGTGTTGGTGGAAAGCGTTTTGATAGCGAGCTCATATTCAGGAAATACCGAAGAAACACTCGATTTTCTTTCATGTTCCTTAAGAGAGGGTTTTCGTCCGTCAGTGATTGCATCTGGCGGAAAACTGTTATCACTTGCTAAAGCAGAATCTCTGCCGTATATACAGATTCCAGACACGATTATTCAGCCACGAGTTGCGGTTGGCGAGAGTTTTATTGCATTACTTACGCTTTTGAATCAGGTGCACTTGCTTGAAGAAATGCGAATTGTTTCAAAGACGTTCAAACCAAAAACACTCGAAGGGGAAGGGAAGCGCATAGCGGATATGCTCAAAAATCGTATACCGCTGATTTATACTTCGCTTGAACATCACACCATCGCCTATAACTGGAAGATAAAGATAAATGAAACGGCGCGCATACCGGTATTTATGAACGTTTTTCCTGAACTCAATCACAATGAGCTTGCCGGTTTCATGCTCGATACATCTGCCCCCCAAGCTCCCTTTACGCTTGTATTGCTTACGGATGATAAGGACGATTCTCGCGTAAGCAAGCGTATGAACATTACTGAAGATTTGTTGAAAGAAAAAGGTATTCCCTGCATTCGAGTGCCACTTGTCGGAGCAAACCCCCTTGAAAAAGCATTTACCTCGCTAGTGCTGGCTGATTGGACGGCATATCACCTTGCACTCGCGTACAACCTGAATCCTGATGAAAATCCTGCAGTCGAGGAATTTAAGAAGCGGGTGAAAGAGGGTAAATAGCGAAAAGCGAGTAGCGATTAGAGAAAAATCAAAATTGAATTTAGAAACAGAGAAAGAAAAAAAGAGCGCGCCGCTCGAAGCGAGCGGCGCAGTCAATCTTGATCGGGTTACTTCCCGTTTTTTCTTTGGAGGTGTGCTCGCCGACCAGAGTGCGAGGCCAAGAATCAGGGAGAAGATTGCCCAGACCGAGACATAGGGCCAGACTGAGTTAGTTTCGTTCATATCGCAGTGTGCTATAGGTGATTTCCCAGACGTTTGTTGTACTTACATATCTATTATACCACAATGAGGTCATCCTAGTCAATACCCATGAAGATAAGAAAATGGGCTTATACTTACCCCATATTCCAGATTCAAAATTCTAACTCCATGTCTTATTTAGTTTTCGATATCGGCGGTACACATATTCGATGTGCAGTTTCAAAAAACGGCAGGGATTTTGACGGTGCGCCAACCATTGTTAATACGCCTGCGACTTGGGAAGAAGCGAAGAAAGCACTTGAGAGTTTGATTCCCAAAGGCATTCAATTTAAAAAAGTGTGTGTCGCGATTGCCGGAAAATTTGACGAAGCGCATACACAGCTTTTATCTTCGAAAAATCTCATCGGTTGGGAAAAGAAACCTCTTAAAAAGTTTATTGAAACTGAAACCGGTGCGGATACAATTTTGGTAAATGACGCTGTTGCGGCTGCAATCGGAGAAGCGCGGATTGGTGCGGGGAAGGGATGTACGATAGTGGCCTATTTAACGGTGGGAACCGGTCTTGGAGGCGCACGAGTAGTGGATGGAAGACTTGATGATAATCGCCATGGATTTGAGCCAGGTAAGCAGATTATCGATACAGAAACAGGAGAGACTCTGGAGGATCGAGTTGCTGGCGCAGGGTTTATAAAGCGTTTTGGATCGAATTTTGTTAAGAATGTCCCGCAGGAAGCGCTCGATAGTGCAGCACATGACCTTGCGGTCGGGATTCACAATACCATTGATTACTGGTCTCCCGACGTCGTGGTGCTCGGCGGAGGAATGTTTTTTAAACCCCATGGAATTTCTCTTGATGCGGTAAAGAAGAATCTTACATCTTTGTCTCTTTCGGAAAAAGATTTCCCGCCGATTCTTTTGGCAAAATTTGCCGAGGAGAGCGGGCTATACGGAGCACTCATTCTTGTATCGAACCCGAGATAATCATGTATTCAGATTCATCTCTTACGATATATCGTAAGAGATGAATAAACCTCTATGTCTGTGATGTTAGGAAAATCGTTTTTTAATCGAAGTGCAGTGAAAGTGGCGCACGATTTGATTGGGTGCGTTTTAGTGCGGCGCGTCCGTGGCCGGACGCGCCGCTTTCTTATTACTGAAGTAGAAGCGTATGAAGGACCTAAAGATCTCGCATCACATGCATCGCGCGGAAAGACAAAGCGCAATGAGATCATGTTTGGACCAGCAGGATATATTTATGTTTATTTTGTATATGGCATGCACTGGATGCTTAATATTGTTACCGGAAAAAAAGATTATCCTGCTGCAGTTCTGATACGAGATATAGAAGGATATAGCGGGCCGGCGCGCCTAACTAAAGCGCTCTCAATTACTGGCGAATTGAATTGCAAACTGCTTGGAAAAAAAATAGGATTGTGGATTGAAAGCGGCATGTCTATTTCATCAAAAAATATATTGCGTACACCGCGTATTGGTGTCGCTTATGCCGGACCAGTTTGGTCAAAGAAGTTGTATCGTTTTCTTTTAAAAGAAAAGTAAGAAAAGAAGAGGCCCCCGCGCACAGAGTGTCGCGGGGGCCAGAAAGACGAGAAAGAGCGTTTTACCGATGTGCACCGATACCGTGCAGCGAGCCTCTGAATCGACCTCCTTCGCGAAGGAAGCCTTGTGCATGTCCACCGTGGTTCCGGTGGTTGATTCTCTTGTACTTGGGGGCTGGTGGAGGTGAGGCTTCTGATTTGTTACAGGGTGCCGCCGAGGGGGCGCTTGAGGTTCCGGTCATGATGAGAGGTCTTTCTGCAATGCTTGATTGAAACATCGTCTGTTGGAGTTTTTGGAGTTATACCGACAAGAACAGTTTCGCGATACAGCCATGTACCGCGCCGAAAGGAATACTACTCCTGTCACACTATTTTGCAACTGTGGAAAAAGAAAAGGAACCTAGGTCAAAACGACAACCTAGGTTCCCTGAAATGATGCTACTTGGTTAACGACCCAAGTCACGTCCAACCGCTTTGCAGAGAGCGGTGCCACGCTTGTCGCCACGGACGAGTTTTGGTCTGAATTCCACCACGTCAAGCGTGGCAGACGCTGTTGCTTGCCGCATCGCGGCGATGCCCTCCGCGAACGTATCGCGGGAGCGAGCTATTCTCTCCTTGCGGAGAGGCAGACCCAACTGATTCGAAGAACTCATATGTATATTATACCATGATTGTATATCCATGGTCAAATCATCACAATACCTATATTTGAGGTCTTAAAAAAAGAAGCAGGCCTCGCGCGTTGCGCGAGGCCTGTGCAGTTGTCAGACGTCAATCCAGAATGGGGTGAGGTGTGCGTCCGGTCGGTGAGAATGTGCCAAGTGGTTTCAGGGCGAAATTCCCGCAAGGTACATCCTGTTCTGGATCTGGTGTTGCCGACCCCTGTACAAGCTGGTAGGGGAGTTCTTGCAGAGTTAGTGCCCTGCCATCAGGACCCAAGATAGGTTGGTCTGTCTGGGAACCTACGAAAAGCCAGCACTTCCTTCCAATCGGGAGCTGGTGTTTGATAATCCAAGCAAACTTGGCTTCGATCGCTAAGCGGGCGTCATGGAAGTCTTTTCCTGACCGGCTGAATGAAGCCGACAGTTTTGAGAATGAAACTTCCACGCCGTCTTGTCCATCTGCCCAAGGGACACTGAAGTCAGGATACTGGATGTAATGACCTGCTGGGTTTACCTCCGTGGCGTGCAGACACTTGCGTGCCACTTCTTCGATGAACCACGTGTTTAGTGTCGGTGTGATGAGAGCCTTGTAGAGGCCAATCGGCAGGGTTGCCGACATAACTGCTTTCAGTTTCATAAGATCGTGCCTTTCTCCTAGAGTGTTCTAGGTTTAACTAGCAGGCACATTAACCCGCTTTCTTATTTTGGTCAAGAAGGCCGTTTCTACGAGAAAAGTGATTCCACCTCTGCTTTCACGTCACCTCCATCGGCTTTTCCCTTGAGCTCTTTCATGACTGCAGACATTAGTTTTCCCACGTCTTTTTTATCGGAAATCCCAAGTTCAGATTTCTTGGCAATAACCATTTTCTTGATTTCATCCCGACTCATTTGCGCGGGCATAAATTCCTGAAGCACTTTGAGTTCTGCGGTTTCCCCTTCCACCAAGTCTTGTCTTCCTCCTTTGCTGAATTGCTCGATTGAATCTTTGCGCTGTTTGACGGATCGCTGAATAACAGCAAGTGCTTCATCATCAGTCAATAATTCAGTTGGTTTCCGTTTCTTGGCAACCAATTCATTCATAAATGCGGCAACCAGACCGCGCACGACAGAAAGGCGCACAGCATCCTTTGCTTTCATTGCCTCCTTTATTTTCCCTTGCATGTCGCTGTGAATGCTCATTGTCTTCAATTAAATAAGTAAAGATACTTTACATTCTACGTTGTTTTCCGACATTATCCAATGTTACAATAAGCTTGTTAAAACTAATCTCTATACTATGTCTTTACCACGATCAACTTCCACCTCCGGCCTCGTCCTCATCGAACTCATGCTCGTGGCCTCCCTCATTGCACTCTTGGCCAGTGTAGGCACTCTTGGCCAGTGTAG
>MHRF01000003.1 GCA_001820875.1 Candidatus Taylorbacteria bacterium RIFCSPHIGHO2_01_FULL_46_22b | reverse complement strand
AACAGAGGACAAAGACCTCCTCCCGGAGCTAAAGCTCCTCCCTGCGATTCCTATGGAGATGTCAACAATGATGGGTGGGTGAGTCAGGGGGATCGTGATATGGTATTTTCTCCCGGTCTTGGAACTTTTACGTTGGAACAACAAAGGAGAGCGGATGTCGGATATTATGGAATTGTGTACCCTCTGATTTTTGTCACCACAGTTCATTACTATCTTTCTGGCGAGATAGACACTTTTCCAGCCTGCCACCTTCGCCCATCACCCTGTAATTCAATTGGCGATATTGATCGTGATGGATTGGTAACCAACAAAGACGCTAGGCTGGTTCAATATGATTCTATAACTAATCCTCCTTTGTCTGGTGAAGACCGAAGACGTGCGGATGTGAATGGTGATGGGACAATCGACTACGCTGATAGACAGCTTCTCGAGGATTATGCAGGTTATTTAACTCATCCTTATATCGACACGTTTCCTGCTTGCCAAAGTGCGATTGCGTGTCCTACAGGGTATCTGTATAACGGATCAACGTGTGTACCTAACGAAACCCCGCAAACACTTCTGCCATAAATATGAAGAAGCACATAAAAAGAAATGTGTGTGGTTTTACTCTCATAGAGCTTTTGGTAGTTATCGCCATTATTGGTATCTTGGCGACGTTCGTACTCGCAAGTTTCAATGTCTCTCGTCTGAAAGCGCGTGATGCGGTGCGCATGTCTGATTTAACTCAAATCCAGCTTGCACTTGAACAATTTTATGATGACGTTGGTTCATACCCAACTTGCACAGGGGGTTCCAATGTAAATATTTGTTCTAGTCCCACTACGGATGCATACGGGGCACTTTCTACATTAAACGGGAGCGGTATATCGATCACGACTTATTTGCGATCGGTTCCGCTTGATCCTACAAACACTAACGCAGAATATGGTTATTATTATGCTCGACAATACAAAAAGACAGGTGCTACCACGTATACAAATTCGGGTTTAAACTCGGACTATATCTTGGCTACTCGTCTAGAAGGGAAACCAGGGATTTTCTCTGGTTGGAATGTTGTTGGTGCTAAATTAAATATATTGCTAGGGAATTAAGTCCTTGTTGGATCCCACAGAGGCGTCATTAGGTTATGAAAGCTTTAAGATTGGTTACAGTTGCCTTTTTTGATTTGATAGATATAATGGTGCTTTATGATTTCACTGGTAGCCCAAAAGAGAGATACGAAAGAAACACCTATCGCCGTACGGCGTGGAGGTCGTGTTCCAGCTGTATTTTACGGCCGTAAAGCGTCTGCAACGGCGGTTTCTGTCGGTTTGCGCGATTTCCTCAAAGTTTGGAAAGCAGCTGGCGAAAGTTCCATTATTACTTTGAGTGGAATGGATGACGAACAGACGGTTTTAATTCAGGATGTTCAACAGGACCCTCTTTCTGGTAAACCCATTCATGTCGATTTTTATGTTATTGAGAAAGACAAGAAACTTAAAATTAAGGTACCGATTGAATTTACCGGTTCGTCTCCTGCAGTCAAAGACTTGGGTGGTATTTTGATTAAAGTTATGCATGAGCTTGAAATTGAATCTCTCCCAAAAGATTTGCCGCAGCGCGTCTCGATTGATTTGGGAGGTCTTGTTGATTTCAAGAGCCAGATGACTGCCGGAGATATCACATTGCCCGAAGGCGTCACGTTGGTTAATAACGTCGGAGATGTCGTTGCCGCAATTGCCGAACCGAAAGAAGAGGAAGAACAGCCCTCTGCACCTATTGATCTCTCAACTATTGAAGTAGAAAAGAAAGGCAAGGAAGCTGCTGAAGGAGAAGAGGGTGAGGCAGCACCAGCTCTAGAAACTGGCGCAAAGAAATAACCCCGCGGTATACTATAAGGTATGAGACTTATACGCGCTCATGCCGGCTTTTTGTCGGTACAATTATGTCTTTTAGGAACCCTTCTTCTCGGAGGTCTTTTGCTGATACCTTCCACCCAAGATGCTTTGGCGCAAGTGACGAGCGATGCTGTCACGGCTCGGCGAGCAGAACTACAAAGACAGTTGGATGCCATCGAAAAAGAAATTGAAGATCAAAAGGGTATTTTGTCCGTCAAACAGCGCGAGACAGTTTCCCTTGAACGGGATATTGCTATTATTGACGCCAATATTCAGAAATCACAGCTTTCAATAAGAGCCCTCAATATCGCCATAGAACAAATCAAAAATGATATCGCTGAAAAGGAAAGAATGATTGGAAGTCTTTCTGACAAACTTGATCGCGAAAAGCAGTCCCTCTCTCAAATTATCAGACGTACCAATGAGATTGATTCCTTTTCATTTGCAGAAATGATATTGAGTGGCGAAGATATCTCAGGGTTTTTTGAAGATCTTGATAATTTTGATGCAGTAAAAGCCTCACTTCGTAATTCATATTCTGCTGTGGTGGAGAGTAGGGGGGCTACCCAAGAAGAAAAGGAAGATCTTGAAGATAAGCAATCAGAAGAAGTTGCGTTGCTTGCCGCACAAAAACTTGAACAGCAGAAACTCAAAGATCAGGAGGCCCAAAAACAGAAGATTTTGAAAGAATCAAAAGGGGTAGAGGCGCTGTATCAAAAAATTATTTCTGGAAAAGAAAAAGATGCGGCTGCAATCCGAACAGAATTATTCTCTTTGCGCGGTAGCGCAGCAATTCCGTTCGAGCGCGCCTATGAGTATGCGGTGAAAGTTTCAGAAAAGACTGGTGTGCGAGCCGCACTCATCTTGGGTATTATCGCCGAAGAGTCAAATTTGGGAGAAAATGTGGGTACGGGAAGTTGGAAAGTTGATATGAAAAATCCCCGCGACACAGTTCCTTTTTTGGATATCACCAAACGGTTGGGACTTGATCCTGACAAGATGCCGGTTTCCAAGAAGCCTTGGTATGGATATGGAGGCGCTATGGGTCCAGCGCAATTTATTCCGTCTACATGGATTCTGTATGAAGATCGGATTGGAGATGCAACAGGGCATAAGCCTCCCAATCCATGGGATCCGCAAGATGCGTTCATGGCAACCGGACTTTTGATGGCAGATAATGGAGCAACCAAAAAGACATTTGCTGCAGAACGCCTTGCCGCTTTGCGCTATCTTGCTGGTTGGGCGAATGCAACCAAATCCGCGTACGCATTTTATGGGGATGATGTGATGGAATTGGCGGCCAAATATCAAGGACTTATTGATATTCTCGAACGTTCCAATTAAGTTGCACCATCTCGATTTCTAGTGTAAAGTATCTGTCTCGGGTTTATTGGCCCGAAATAACCATGCAAAAAGAGATTCATCCCAAATATTTTGATAAAGCAACAGTAAACTGCTCCTGCGGAAATACCTTTATTGTTGGCTCTACTAAAGAAACCATGCAAATTGAAATCTGCAGTGCTTGCCACCCGTTCTATACTGGTGCTGACAAGGTGCTTGATACCGCTGGCCGCGTTGAACGTTTCAAAGCTCGGCTTGCCAAGAAGACAACTCCGAAAGTTTCTGCCAAAAAGGCCTCGAAATAACGGGACCTGACGCCCCTTTGCGGGGCGCCTTTTGTATTTGTATACCATGCAGGAAATTAATCTCACTCCCTATAAGGAAAATCGAAAAACACTCTTTTTAGCTCAAGAGTATGAGCGCCTGTTTTCGCAATACAAAGAAACGCAAGCAATGGCAAAAGATCCAAGCATGGGAGAACTCGCTACGTTGGAACTTGCCGAGTTATCCAAACAGTTGGCCGAAGTAAAGAAGCAGATGGACGAAATCGTTGCGTCTGAAAAACAAGAGGAGGAGTTTCCTAATAATCTTATTCTTGAAGTCCGTGCGGGAGCAGGGGGAGAAGAAGCGGCATTGTTTGCTGCTCAACTTGCGCTCTTGTATCAGCGTTATGCGGAAATGCAGGGGTGGACGATGCAGATGGTTGATGAGTCGCGCACTGACATTGGAGGTTACAAAGAAGTGGTTTTTGAGATTCACGGAAGAGATTCTTATCGGCGATTGCGTTTTGAGACCGGCGTGCACCGAATTCAGCGAGTTCCCGAGACAGAAAAATCTGGCCGTATTCATACCTCGACTGCATCGGTGGCGATTTTGCCGCTGCGAAAACTTAAAAAGTTTGAGATTAATCCTGCCGATCTTGAAATTGAATTTTCACGCGCGGGAGGCAAGGGAGGGCAGAACGTTAATAAAGTTGAAACCGCAGTTCGTCTGACTCACAAGCCATCAGGTTTGACGGTGCGTTCTACGAGCGAACGCAGCCAGAATGCAAACCGTGAGCATGCTTTTGAAATTCTCCAAGCAAAGCTTCAGGTTATCAAAGAAGAGGAGGACGCAAAGAAATTCTCATCTGAACGCAAGAGTCAGATTGGTACTGCAGATCGCAGTGAGAAAATTCGCACCTATAACTGGTTGCAAGATCGAGTGACTGATCACCGTATCAAAGAATCGTGGCATAATATAGAACATATTTTTGCCGGTAATATTGATCCAATTCTTGACGCTGTTGAGAAGGCGGGAAACTCGCCAAAAGCTCCTGAATCGGCCCCCGTTGCATAAGCGAGCAACTTTTGTTACACTGTCCCTCTATGGAAAATACCAACGAACTAAAGGATAATCCAGTCATTAACGCTCTCTTTAAAGCAGGAGCACATTACGGATATGCCCGATCCCGCCGACATCCTTCGGTAAAGCCTTTTATATTCGGAGCAAAAAACCGTGTGGATATTTTTGATCTTGAAAAGACCAAAGTAGCCCTTGAATCCGCCCTAGCGTTTGCACATAAACTGGGCACGGAAGGGAAACAAGTTCTCTTTGTTGCAAGCAAGCACGAAGCGCTTTCAGCAGTAAAACGCGCCGCTGATATGCTTGGCATGCCATTTGTCGCCGGACGATGGGTAGGAGGCACACTGACCAACTTTTCGGTTATCCGCGCGCGCATTGAAAAGCTTCTTGATTTGACGGAAAAGCGAAAGACAGGGGAATTGCAAAAATACACCAAGAAAGAGCGATTGCTGATTGATCGTGAGATTGAAAGACTCGAAACACTCTTTTCAGGTTTGGTATCTATGACGAGTGTTCCTGCAGCTGTGTTTGTAGTTGATCTAGGCAAAGAGCATATTGCGGTTTCTGAAGCGACCAAAATGAAAGTTCCAGTTATCGCACTCGCGAGTTCTGATTGCGATCTTTCAAAAGTCACCTATCCAATTGTTGGAAACGACACTTCATCGCAGAGCATTGCATTTTTCGTGAATGCGTTCGCCGAGGCTTTCCACGACGGTCGCACTCGCCGCGCTTAGTTTTCCTCTTTGTTATAAGACTAATTTTGTCGTCTTTGTATATGATTACGACCGAGACAGTCAAGAAATTGCGTGACCAGACAGGCATTTCTATTATGCAGTGCAAAAAAGCGCTTGAAGAAGCGGGTGGCGACATGGAGAAAGCCCTTGTGTTGCTTCGAAAAAAAGGTGCTTCAATTGCCGCTAAGAAAGCAGATCGAACGCTTGGATCAGGAACAATCGCCGCGTATGTGCATGGCAACGGTTCTATCGCAGCCCTTGTCTCGCTTTCCTGCGAGACTGATTTTGTTTCTAACAACGAAGAATTTAAGCATCTTGCATACGATATTGCGATGCAAGTTGCCGCTTCCAACCCTGAATTCTTGAGCATAAATGATGTGCCGGAAGAATCGAAGAAAGTCGCACGTGAGGTATTTGCAGCTGAAGTTGCCGGAAAGCCTGAAGCAATGCGGGAGAAAATCATGGAAGGGAAGCTCGCGGCATACTTTAAAGAAAAAACGCTTTTAGATCAGCCGTTTATCAAGAATCCGGATATGTCAGTCAAAGATTTGATTGAGAGTGCTATTCAGAAATTTGGAGAAAAGATAGAGATGGTTAAATTTGTCCGTTTCTCTCTCTAATATGCCAGTCTCCTCTTTCATTTTCTTTATATCACTTGTAGGACTTGCGGTTATGATTGGAGGAAAGATGGTGGGGATGAATAGTGGCCGACAGGCTTTCTTTTCGTCATTTCTCTCCCGTTTTGACGCGCCTTTGGGGCAACTGGTATTGCAGATTTCATCAGCCACGCGCAACGGATTTATTGTTGCGTGGCAGCGCGCAGGACTTTTTCTACATTCTTCGCAACTAATCTCGACAGTGGCGCTTCATCGCTTGGTACAGGGTGTCGAGCGCCGTGTGCGCAGTTGGCGCGAATTTGCCCGCGAACGGAAAATTGAGCGCAAGCCGGCGACCTCCGCTTTCATCAAAGATGTTGCCGCATACAAAGAAGAATTGAAGCAAAATCATACGCACGAATAGTTTCTATTTGTCTGCTTGCGAGTGGAATTTTATCGTGTACCATGTATTTTGTGGGGAAAAAGAGGCTCCCTTGTGCCACCTTAGCTCAGTTGGTAGAGCAACACTTTTGTAAAGTGAAGGTCCTCGGTTCGAATCCGAGAGGTGGCTCACGAACGTAGTGAGTGAGACGACCCCATAAGCCAACTGCTTGGCTTATGGTCGGATTCGAACACCGGAGTCATGTTTGGTCAGCAGACAAAATAGACGAGGTGGTGCCCAGACCGAATTCGCCGGTAGGCGGATGAGAGTCGCGGGCGAATTCGAGAGGTGGCTCAAGTTTTGTAGAAAAAGAAACACCGCGCCGAGGCGCGGTGCTGCGTTGTGATGCTGTTATCCATAGTGCCACAATGATTGCGACAAGAAAGAGGATCGTTCCAATGAGTACCACCCCGTTTCGGTCGTATGCCATGCCAAGGACAGCAATGAGCATCCCTGCGATTGCAACAATGAAAAAGAATTCGCTCATACGGTGACCTCCTCTGGTTTGCGGACATACTTTTCGATGATCAGTCTTTTGACCTGATCGAATGTCTCTATAACGCCGGAGCCACGGTTGGCGATTGCTTGCAGAGATACCCACCCTGACCCTCTTTGGTGTAAGAACCCGTCTGGGTCGAGGAGTCGTTCCAACGCAGGAATCTTTGATGGAAGTGTAAGTTCGCACTTGTTGCATTGCAACACAACAGGGATTCTTGGAAGCTCTTTTTGCAGAACCTTCAGATTTTCCTTGAGGTTTTGCCAGGTGTCCTGATTTTCCATCCACCGGCTCTCTTGCGATTCAGCGACAAAGACGATTGCATCCACACCGCGAAGTACAAGTTGTCTGGTGTGGTCGTACAGCACCCTCCCAGTGAGTGTCCAGATGTTAAAAGTTGTCTTCCATTCCGGATGGAATTCTTCCGCAGGTGTGAAGTTAAAAGACAGAGTGCGACTTTTCCCTGTGGGGAGTGAAACGAGCGGCCCCTTCTTTCCCATCTCTGGAGCGAGTAGTTGGTGCAGTTGCGTAAGGTTTGTTTCTTTCCCCGAGCCTTCCGGCCCGTAATAGACAACCTTGATAGCGAGTGTTCTTTCTGTGCGGTTTATGATTGCCATGGGTCGGACCTTTCTTCAGTTTCGGCAGTGTATGTGATGAACAGTTCAGCATGCCGTTTGCTGTACCGCTGTCTAGTCTAGACGCGATAGTCTCTTTGTCAAATTTCTTCTCGGTCATTTCCGCGTGAAAATCATCGATTTTTCTGTTAAAGTTAATCTGATATATGGAGAGATAAGAACAAAAAGATCCTTTTCTTGATACCTTTTCTACTGTTCACGAATTCGAACAGGAGCTCACTCTGCGTACAGGCATTTCGTTTTTGAGAACGGAACTGGTGCAGGGGAATGAGCAGGAGGTGACGATAGGACTCGGTTCTGATCATAAGTTTTACCTGCTCTCAAGTGGTGCGGGCGTAGTGCTATTTATTAACACAGCTGATTCGTGGCGGGAGGCTCTTGCACAAGCACAATCGCTTACGACTCACATAGAAGAAAAATAACATGGCCTGTGTTTTTTGCACCAATCTCGATATCAGGGCGCGTATGATTATTGGATCAAACAAACTCGCGTGGGCATTTCCCACCAATATTCCTATTACTGAAGGGCATACGTTGGTGGTCCCTGTTCGCTGTGTGGGGCGATTCGAAGAGCTTACTGAAGATGAACGCCGTGCCCTGGAGGAATTGCGATACCAAATAACAGAAGCTTTGAAATCAGCATTTGGTGCTGAAGGATTCAATTTTGCTTGGAATGACGGGGAAGTTGCTGGCCAATCGGTCCCGCACCTGCATTTGCACATTGTGCCCCGCAAGAAAGGGGATACGGGAATCCATAACTATGATCCGCGAAAATTTCTTTATCGCACAGGGGATCGGCCAGAAACACCGGAAGAAGAACTCTCGCAAGTTGCATTGCGCATCAAGAAAGCCCTCGATTTAACATCACTGTCTCAAGATACATAATTGACGCGCACTAGGGTTTTGTTAGAGTAAACATCTGCATACCATGAAGCACAAAGAGATCAGTATCGATTCACCAGAAGAAAAGGAGCTTATCAGGGCGCTTGATGCGCGGACTGATGCTGATGCGCTTCGCATCAAGCGTTTCCTCCAGATGTCAGATTTGTCGCGCACTGAAGGTAGTCCGCTCAAAGAAGTAGTGGACCGCACACTCTCTGTTTCTACCATCAAAGACTTGGATATTATTAAAGTTCCCGAGATTATCTCGACGCATATCCTGTTCGATCTCTTCAACATGCCTCTCGGTCATCCTGCACGCTCAAAATCTGATACCTATTATGTCGATGACGAGAACATTCTTCGAACCCACGACACCGTATTTTGGTACTACTATTTGAATCAGCCAGACGTTAAGAAACGCATTGAAAACAAAGAGCCGATCGGAGCGATGTGTTTTGGAAAAGTGTACCGGAAAGATGAGATTGATCGGACGCACATGAATGTCTTTCATCAAATTGGCGGTTTGTATCTGGTGCCTGATGGGAAAATGAAACTTACGCCTGACGACTTGAAAAAGGTGCTTTCAGATATTGCGCGGAGTACCTTCGGCGAGGGAACTAATTTTCGTTTCTACGATCATAACTTCCCGTATACCGATCCGAGCTTCGAGATGGAAGCCGAAATACGAGGGACATGGGTTGAGATGCTTGGTTCTGGAATGGCCCGAACAAGCGTACTCGCGAATATGGGGTTGACTGGCTACCACGGGTGGGCATTTGGTTTCGGCATCGAGCGACTCGCTATGATTTCTATGGATCTTCCCGATATCCGCCTTTTGTGGTCAGAGGATGAACGTATCAAGCGTCAACTAACACTCGGGCACAAATACGAAGATGTTTCGAAATACCCTCCCGTCGTGCGCGATATTTCATTTGTGGTAGATAAAACGGTGGCGGTGAATGATTACTTTGATTTAATCCGCGATATCGGAGGGAATCTCATTGAAGAGGTGAAACAAATCGATTCATATGAGAACGCAAAAAAATTCGGCGAAGGAAAAATTAGTTATACATATCGGACGGTATACCGTTCTCTCGAGCGGACGCTCACCAACGAAGAAGTAAACGCACTTCACGAAAAAGTATCTGCACAGACCGTCTCTCGCTTCGGCGCAGTGTTGCGGTAGAAAAAAGGGTGAAGGGTGACAAGGGGGTGGGGTGTAGTACAAAAATGAGCAACCCGCCGGTAGAACGCGGCGGGTTGTGTGTGAGCGAGGATTTTGTTTTGCGATTACCTCGCTGCGTACCAGATCTCTTGGGCGATCAGCGCCCAAGGAATGGAAATTCCGATATAGAGAATCCAGATGAGAGGTTTGAGCACTCTGGGATCCTGATTCCCCACATTTTCAGGTGGGGGACGTAGGCTCTGAATGCTCGTAGCGAGCCTGCAGACTGCCCACATGATGAGTGGGAATGTGACCCAAAGAACGAAGTCAAGGTGTCTCATAGGATGGTTCCGAGATTGGGGGTTTACCGAAACTTGCTTTCATCACTTTACTGACAAGAGTGTATTTGTCAATTACAAGAAAAGCAAAACCCTGCGACAACCGGAGTCGTCGCAGGGTAGTGTGTGTTCTGGATCCAGCACTGAGATCCAGATTAGCTGTTTGTCCCAATAAGGGACTGGATTGGGCGCCTCAGGTAGAAAAGGTTTCTCCCTAGCCACTGTTCCCAGCTCTTCGCGTCAATTGCGGATTTTCGGAGAGTTGTACACCTCCCCAAACTATCAACCGGACTTGTGATCAGAGACGATCGGTCTCGGTCGAAAGGAGTCGCGAGCTCCGAGAGTCAGGTGCACCTCACCGGCGCCCCGCCTGACTTGCTACGGTAGGATTTGCACAACCCCAACCTAAGTAGCTTTCAATGTGCCTGCGCTGTCGGGGGAGACCTCTCCCCGCAGACGTTGCGCGGCTTGTAAAAGTGCTGATGTTTATATTGTATCATAGATACATAAATTGTCAATATTTCTCCTTTGTTTTTACACAAAATCAGGCCATACTTTTGCACAAAATATCGTTGTTTTTACTAGGCATTTTGGTATAATGAAGTGGTCAGGAAACTGACGCAATTTTTGTTCTTGCCCCGTCAGAAAACCAATAAAAAGTGAGGAGTTCAGAGAGAAAAAGGTTTGGTTAACTGAAGGGACAACGTAATACCACAATTACAATCTTTAAGTTTTCGTTCGGGGTTTTATGGCTGAAAAAGCATCAAAAAAAGAAGAAAAGGAGAAGGGAAGTGGACACCACTACAACGCTGAATCAATCACTGTTCTTGAAGGTCTTGAACCGGTCAGGAAGCGCCCCGGAATGTATATCGGTACCACGGGTCCCGATGGTTTACACGATCTTATTCGTGAAATTTTCGACAACTCTCGCGACGAAGCGATGGGTGGTTTCTGTGATGATATTGAAGTAGTACTTCTTCCGAACAACCGCATACGCGTAACCGACAACGGTCGTGGTATTCCGGTGGATATGCACAAGAAGACAAAAGTTTCTGCACTTGAGACCATTATGACCACGCTTCACGCGGGTGGAAAGTTTGGTGGAGAGGGATATAAAGTTTCAGGAGGTTTGCATGGTGTCGGTGCTTCTGTTGTCAATGCACTCTCAATTTTTTGTGAGGTTATCGTGCATCGCGATGGTGGGGTGCACTATCAGGAATATAAGCAGGGAAAACCGAAAGGCAAAGTAAAAAAGATGGGTAGTTCTGATTTACATGGAACCATTGTTACGTTTGAACCGGATGCGGCGATTTTCCCTGAAATTAAATTTGATTATCAACGCGTAGTCAATCACATGCGCCAGCAGGCGTATTTGGTACGCGGACTTCGCATTAGCGTCTTGGACGCACGGGTGTTTGTAGGAAAGATTGATCTTGCTGATGTTTTTTATCTGCGCGAATTGGGTTTGGATATTCCTTCCCAGACGTTTTATTTTGAAGGAGGACTCACCTCGCTCGTTTCTTACTACAACAAGAATTTCAAACCACTTCATAAGAGCGTCTTTTATGTCGAGAAGCCTGTGGAAGGAGTGGAATCAGTTGAAGTCGCTTTGCAATATGTGGACGACATGTCTACGCGCATTTTGCCATTTGCAAATAATATCTACACCGGTGAAGGAGGCACACATGTAACTGGGTTTAAGACCGCACTGACTCGTACCATAAACACCTACGCAAAAGCGAATAATTTGATCAAAGGGAATGATGACAGTTTTACTGGAGATGATGTGCTTGAAGGTTTGACTGCGGCGATTTCCGTTAAACTTCGTGAAATCCAATTTGAAGGTCAGACTAAAGGCAAATTAGGAAGCGTGGAAGCGCAGGCGGCAGTTAATACAGTATTTGCCGAAGGTTTTGGAGCATATCTTGAAGAGAAACCAGATGATGCCCGCGCCATCATAAACAAAGTCGCACTTGCTATGCGCGCGCGCAAGGCGGCGAAAGCCGCCAAGGATTCTGTGTTGCGCAAAGGCGCGCTTGAAGGAATGACGTTGCCAGGGAAACTTGCGGACTGCCAGTCGCACGATCCTGCAGAATCCGAACTATTCATTGTGGAAGGGGATAGCGCAGGCGGTACGGCAAAAATGGGGCGAGATCGCCGTATACAAGCAATATTGCCTTTGCGCGGAAAGATTCTCAATATTGAACGCGCACGTCTCGACAAGATGCTTGCATCAGAACAGATAAAGAATTTGGTGGTTGCTGTCGGCACAGCTATTGGAGACACGTTTGATATTTCAAAATTGCGCTACCACAAAATTATTATTGCAACGGATGCCGACGTGGACGGTGCACACATCAGAACGCTTATTTTAACTTTGCTCTATCGTTATTTCCGTCCGCTCATTGATGGCGGATATGTCTACATTGCACAACCACCGCTGTATAAGGTAAAACGTGGCAAAGAGATTTTCTATTTCTATTCCGAAGAAGAACGCCACAAAGCATTCGGTGCGTTTTCGGAATCAGACATGGCAGTCGAGGAGGAAGGGGAAGAAGTTTCAGTTGAGGGAGACACAGAACCAGTTGCGGAAAAAATTGAAAAAGGTTCAAAAGTTCCCAAACCAAAGTCTGAAAAGATCCGTATTCAACGCTATAAAGGTCTAGGTGAAATGAACTCCGATGAATTGTGGGAGACCACTATGGATCCCGCTCGGCGCATTCTCAAGCAAGTTGCTATTCATGATGGTCGCGAAGCCGATCATGTTTTTGATATGTTGATGGGGACTGATGTTCCGGCTCGCAAATCGTTCATCCAGTCGAATGCCAAGATGGCAAATCTCGATATATAAGTAGGACAGCAGGACACTCCCGCGGACTATTGACAGTCTTTTTTATTGTGGTAGTTTCTGGTCGGGTCCTTCCCGATATGGTTACCTTATGTGGCCAACAATAATTGGGAAAAGCACACTACCGAACTACTGCAGCACCACCTCCATGAAAAGCAAACAAAAACACGGATTCACGCTCATCGAAATCCTGATCGTCGTCGCTATCCTCGGCCTTCTCGCCGCCATCGCCATCCCGAACTTTGTTCGGGCGCGGGCAGAACACATACGGCGGGACTGCGTCGGGAAACTTCTTCGGATTGAGGGGGCGAAGCTCGCCCGCGGCTCCGGCACGAACGACGGTACCGTGACACTCGAGTCACTGTTTCCGAACGAGAAGCCCTTGCAATGCCTAGCTGGTGGAACATATACCATCGGTACTGTCACTGTGCCGGTGACGTGTTCAATCACCAATGGTTGGGCACCGCATGTCATTCCTCCGCCTACGCCTGCCGCCAAGTGATGTTCGCCTGCATTTGAGCCCTTTGGACACTGTCGTCCGAAGGGCTCGCTCTTTTTCATTAAAAAACACGGTCGGCTCCTAAAGGAGCCGACCGTGTTGTATTTATGTTTGTTTGATTAATTTGATTTTGCTCGAATTGTTGTCGTAGCGATGTTGTTGCTCTCACTTGCTTCCGCGATGGAGCTTGTCGGATCGACATTGATGACAAACCGTCCATCTACGTCTGGTTCCACCTGATCAAATCCGATGGTGTATTCAATCCGGTCTCCGGGTTCGAGTGATTGCTGGCCTTCCGATTCAAAGATGTGCATTGGGAATGTTGGTAAAACTGCGCTGAATTGCCAATGTCCTGACGCGCTACTTCCGAGGTTTTCAACGACGAATCGTACGGCAATTCGATCGTAGACACGGAGCGAAGAGGTCGCAGTGAATTCGTTAGTGATCTTATTGATTACACCGATTTCAAGTACGCGCGGAGCAAGATCAGTCTTGCCATACGGCGCCGGTGTTTTTGTGTTGGTGATCGGGTACACTTTCTGGGTTGTAGTTCCCGCAGTTACTGCTTTCTTTCCTCCGTCAGTTGTGACAGGTTGTGTCGGATTTGTTGCAGGAGTTCCAGTGATAGTTGGTTCTATAGGTTTAATGTCAGTTGTACTATCTGTTACGTTCGTGTCGCTTTCCGTTTGCACTGTCACAATGGCAGTTGCAGAGAGAGAAGCTTCCGTGTCCTCTATCTGGGTAAATGAGAGTGTAATAGGGATAGTGGTGGTACCATCATTTTCAGAAACTGTAATGAGCGTGATGCTGTTGGTGTCGCTATAAATATCAGAAGGGGTATCACATAGAAGAGTTTTTTCACCAGTGGTCACTTGCATGCCGACATAAGCGCCGGTGATACAAGGGTAGAGCAGGGAATACACCCCCTCTTTTTTGGGATTGGTATGTACCCAAGAGAAAGTTACTTTCTCCCCTGAAACGGTAGTAGTTTGGTCTATTGAAACTGTAAGTTTTTGTGCAGGGATAAAGGTCTGGGTAAGGTTAATTAAAGCTGCACCAATGCGGTTAAATGCATTAGGGAGATATGGTCCAAACTGGGCTGCTGTCCATACGCCTGCGGCCAAAAGAAATAGAATCACCGCGATGCCGACGGCTTGTGACAATCCGAATGTTTTTTTCTGGGTTGGTTGCATAGTTCCTATTTATACTGTCTAATTCGTTAGAATGGATACTATACTATAATTGATTTTTTGTCAAGTGGGGGTAGTTGACATTTATCATGACTTCATATATAATAAGGATTATACATTATATGCAAATTACACGCATATTTTCACTGTGGCTTGTTATTTTCGTGATGAGCTACACAATATTGTCAGTTGTCCGCTTGGTGCCAGCTGAACTTTCCGACGCAAACAGTGCGGCGGTGAATGCTCTTTTCTCAATACTCACCCCCGTGTCGCGCGAAGCAGTTGTTTCTGTTTCAAATAATGCATTTGCGCAAACTGGAGCTTCAGCCGCGGTTGTTCAAGAAGTGATTTTACCTGATCACCTTTCCATAGAAAAAATCGGAGTAGATGCCCCGATTGTCAACCCAGCCACGCGTGACATTACAGTACTTGATGCCGCTCTGATGCAAGGAATAGTCCGCTTCCCTGGTTCTGGCGGTCTCGACGACGATAGCAATATGTTTTTGTTTGGACACAGTACTAACCGAACCGCTGTGTACAATCAGGCGTACAAATCACTCAATCGTCTTGGAGAACTCCAGATTGGAGACATCATTACGGTTACTTCCGGAGGCATTGAATACCGCTACCGCGTATTTTCAGTATCGCTTGCTGATTCCGACAAAGCTCTAGTTGAATTTTCTACGGGCGAGAAATTGCTGACCCTATCTACGTGTGACACGTTCGGTGCACGGTCGGATCGGTTTGTCGTCCACGCGCGGTTTATTAAGGACTTGCCTTAAGCAGATATATCAGTAAGGTAGACACTAACAAGCTTTTATGAAAACAACTTCACACACTTCACCTATCAGCCGTATAACAGTAGCAACCCTGTTTCTTTTAGGCTTGCTTTCTGTCGTCCCGCAGAGCGCTTTGGCATGGAATCTTCAGGGTTCCTGTGTGGGGGTCCCGTCTTCTGTGTCTGTAGGAGACAGTGTACTTTGGTCTGCCACACAGACTTCTACTATGCTTCCGCACGAAGGCCACTATGAATGGGTATGGTCAGGCACTAACGGTTTGTCAGGGACTTCTCAAACGCTTGCAAAAACCTATACCACTCCGGGTATCAAAAATGCAACCGTAGTGATTTCAATGGTGCTTGATATGGGTCTCGTAGAGAAAATCACTCGATCTTGTCAGATAACGGTTACTGCGCCTCCGCCGCAATGCGTGCTTGAGATTACTAAAACTGTCGACAAAACTACTGCACAGGTAGGAGATATTCTTACCTATACTATTGAGTATAAAAATACTGGCACGGCAAATTGTACTGGTAGTGGAGTAAAAGTTCAGGACGTGGTTGACCCACATCTTAATTTTATTGCCGAGACTCATAGCGCAAATGTCATCCCAGGGTATGTAACCGATCATAGCTCGGTACCACTTTATCAGACAGCAAATCGCACACTGACATGGCATACGAGTACGTTAACTCCTGGACAGAGCGCTTCTATTACTTGGACAGGTGAAATCACTGCACCACTTTTGTGCGGGTCATTTCATGTAGACAACAAAGCGTCTGTTACCTCTATTGAGTATGCAAACTTTACCACGTGGGTGCATAGCAACACGGTTCGAACTAACGTAACTAATACATGCCCACCACTACTTGATGGATCTTGTACTATTGCTCCTGTGTCAGCCAACATCGGCGATCCGGTAACCTTTAGCGCAACTGCTTCAGGTGGCACGGGTACCTATAGTTACACATGGGCTGGCACGGACGGACTTTCAGGGGTTGTTGCTTCGATACTCAAGACATACACCTCTATTGGCACTAAGACCGGAACAGTGACCATTGTTTCCGGCAGCGACACTATCACTCGTTCATGCACAATAGATATTGGCTCTGTGCCGCCCCCTCAATTGATCGGTTCTTGTACTGCAAATCCAACTTCAACCTTTATGGGTACGCCGGTAACTTTTAGCTCATCTGCTTCGGGAGGTACGGGCACTTACACCTATGCATGGAGTGGCACCGATGGATTGTCTGGCACTGCCAATTCAGTTGTGAAATCATACACTACCGTAGGAAACAAACAGGCAACGGTGGTAATTACCTCTGGTTCTAATAGCGTAACTGCAACTTGTGATACAAGTGTCACTAGTATTTCGATTCCGTCGTTTTCCGCAAGTTGTTCGGTAAGCCCTGCGTCAATTCGTACTGGCGAGTCAGTGCAATGGGCAGCAACCGCTTCTGGCGGAACAGGAACGTATGCGTATACATGGAGTGGAACCGATGGATTGTCTGGCACAACCCAGACAGTTGATAAAACATATGCTTCTGCGGGAAGTAAGAGTGCGATGGTAACAGTTACTTCCGGTTCTAACACAATCTCTACATCATGTGAATTAAACGTTTTGCCACCCCCAGGTTGTACGCAGAATTGTGGTGGTGGAGGATTCAATCCGCCTACCGTTGTGCTTCTCAAAAAGCCTCCGGTGGGGCAGGTGCTGTCTGCTATCTATCTCTCTCAAATTCCGTATACCGGTTTTGGGGATTGGTACAAAATTGCGTTGTTTATTCTAGTGCTTGCGCTCTGGAGTGCGGCTGCCGTGTATTTCTTCCGCTCAAAATTGTGGAAACAGAAACTAAGCTTACGTTTTGGACACAGCCCCGTTTCTCCTATCGCGCAATCTTCTTTGGCTGATGAAGTTATGGAGATTAAAACTGGCGATTCACTTAATGAAGAGTGGATGCCGTATGACACACATCAAACTTCCCGTCCGACTGTTTCTGTGCCGACAGACGATTTATTCTCGATTACCAATGGAACAACCACACATATGATTCAAGCAGGAATTCTTGATGTTATTGCTTCTGAAGCGCAGCGCAAACGAGTAGTGATATCCGAAGAGGGTATGAAACTGGTTGCGTCGCAGTCTGGATATGATGCCAATACAGTGCTTAGTCTCTTAGACACCATCATTGGCAATGCAGAAAAAACATATGATCGCGAAGACGGTTGGCTTCTCCTGAACAAAGAGAAAATATCGTCCTCGCTCTCGTCTGTTTCGCCAGTTTCCGCATCGATGTCAATAAAAGAACCAGCACCTGTGCCTGTTCCTGCTCCGGCTCCTGTTCGTGTAGTGCCTCCTGTGTCTCCTATGCCACCGGCACAGAAAAATCCTGTCACTTATTCTCAACCGGTGTCACATGGAACGGTGGATACGGCGTTGTTTGTCGAATGGCTTTCATCTGGAGATACCAAGCAAGTTGCACACTATCTTAAACAATTACGAGAACAGTCAGCGGGCGTTGGACCGTTCCTTAAGAAAGTGATCCTTGATCTTGATCTCGTTTACCGCGCTCGATTTGATGAAGTCGATGAACAAGTGAGTGATCGACTGGTTCGCACCGTGGCAACTATTCCTAATGAACAACTTGAACAGCTTATCGGCGTATTGATCTCAAGTATGGATCAGAAATACCGTTCTGCATCGCTTGGCGTAAAAATTGCACTTCTCCGCGCAGAAGAGGTCGGGAAGATGCATCGCTAATACCAGACAACAAGACACCCCGCCTTCAGGCGGGGTGTCTTGTTGTGATCATTTTGGAAATGGTACGGTATCAATAATGGGAGTCCGCTGTATCATTGAGATAATTTCTTTTTCGTCATCGCAGAGCGTGTAGAGGGAGAGAGAATGATCATCAATCATTTTGTTTTTCTTGTACAGCATTTCCTTGATGAATGAATCAAACGGTTTCCAGAACTCACTGCATACGAGGATGATTGGCACAGATTCAATGCGTTGTGTTTGTACCAGTGTCGCAATTTCGAAGAATTCGTTCATCGTACCGTATCCTCCGGGGAAAAAGAGATATGCTTCGGCGGCAAAGGTTAATGCAACTTTTCGCGAGAAGAAATAGTAAAATTCATAATAATCCGTCAGATAGGGGTTTGGTGCTTGTTCGTGGGGAAGCGTGATGTTCAAGCCGATTGATTTACCTCCCGCTTCAAATGCACCCTGATTTGCCGCCTGCATGATTCCAGGTCCACCTCCGGTGATGACGGTGTATCCGATTTTTGCAATCGCCGCGCCTATCTCGCGCGCTTTTTGGCAGTACGGACTATTATCGGGGAGCATGGAAGACCCGAAGATGCTGACCGATTTCTCGTATTTGCGTATAAACTCTAATCCTTCAGTGAACTCTTTGTCGATAAGCGAAACTCGCTTTTTTGCATCAGAGGCAACTTCCTCTGCGGTAATGGGTCTTGATGCTTTCAGCGGATGTGTTGAATCTTTTTGCATGCTGATATTGTACGGCCAATTAAGGCTTTTGCAAACGCTTTTTTCTGTGTATTGCGTTATTTCTACCGCAAGTTACAATGAATGTAATAAGTTAATTTTTTATCATGCATCCACATGTCAAAACCATTATTGCGGTTGCGTTAGGAATCGGGGTGGTCGCGTTGTTTTTCTGGTTTGGAATCCCAGGTACGATGGATCCGTCCGGTGGAATCCCTGTTGGTTCAATGAGTCAACAGTTAGCTGAAGCTCAAACGAAATTGACCGATGTGACGGTGTCTGCAGATTCACTTTCAGAAATTGCTCCAGGCCTCAAAGTCAGCGATGTGGTGATTGGCAAAGGAGATGTAATTGTCGAAGGAAAAACGGCAGCCCTGCATTATGTGGGTAAATTGGCAGCAGATGGAACACAGTTTGACAGTTCGCTTGAACGTAGCCAGCCATTAGTATTTGTATTCGGTCAGGGACAACTGATTGCCGGATTTGAACAAGGGATTGCAGGGATGCGAGTTGGGGGAGTGCGGCATATTGTCATCCCTGCGAATCTTGCATACGGAACGGACGGTATCGCTACTCCTGATGGTGTGGTGATTATTCCTCCGAACGCGAGTCTGATCTTTGATGTATTTCTTGTCGGTGTTGACGAAATGAGTGTTTCTGGATCTGTAGAAGCGCAGTAAGTTTTCGTCCTATCTTACTTATGGGAAATTCTTTTCGCATTGAATCGTCGACAGACGGATCTTTGGCGCGGGCAGGTGTTATTGAAACTGCACATGGTGCTATAGAGACGCCGGCGTTTATTCCTGTAGGGACAAAGGCAACGGTTAAAGCAGTGACTCCAGAGGCTCTTGGTACACTTCGGACACAAGCGGTGCTTGCAAACACATACCACTTGTATTTGCAGCCAGGACCCGAATTGCTTGAGTCGGCAGGTGGGTTGGGAAAATTTATGGGATGGCACGGGCCGACCATGACTGATTCCGGCGGGTTTCAGGTTTTTTCGCTCGGTGCGGCATTTGGCAAGCGGCTATCAAAATTTGGAAACAGAAAAGAAGAGTCAGAAAAAATAGAGGAATCATTGCCATTGGCGAAAGTCGATGATGAAGGGGTAACCTTTCGATCACACAGAGATGGGAGCGAACATCGGTTTACTCCCGAGCGATCTATTGAGATACAGCACGCAATCGGAGCAGATATCATTTTTGCATTTGATGAATGTCCTTCGCCTGAAACCGATCACGATTATCAACGCGAAGCAATGGAGCGGACGCATCGTTGGGCGCTTCGCAGTCTCGCGAGACACAAGGAATTAGGAGAAGGTTCAGCAGGGGATCAGCTGTTATTTGGTATTGTGCAGGGTGGGCGGTTTGAAGATTTACGCCGAGAAAGTGCGAAAGCGATTGGAGAAATGGGGTTTGATGGTTTTGGTATCGGAGGCACATTTCTCAAAGAGGATATGGGAAATGCAGTTAGGTGGGTCAATGAATTGCTTCCGAAAGACAAACCGCGGCATCTTTTGGGCATCGGCGAGCCGCTTGATGTTTTGATTGCGATTGAAAACGGGTGCGATACATTTGACTGCGTGGCGCCGACACGTGCTGGTCGTACGGGAACGATTTATACGGGAGAGGGGAAGATCAATATTGGAAATGCAAAATTTGAGAAAGATTTCTCTGCACTGGAGGTAGGATGCGATTGTTATACCTGTAAAAATTTTACGCGTGCCTATCTACACCATTTATTTGATGCACATGAGATGCTTGCGGCGACACTTGCGTCAATCCACAACCTTCGCTTTATTGTTCGGTTAGTTGAGAATGCCCGCGAGGCGATTGTGAGAGGGGAGTTTAAAAAATTCAGCGAAGAATTTTTGAGTCGGTATATAAAAATATAAATTGGTGGCAATCCAGAAATGACACAGCCGGCTGGGAATCCAGTCGGCTGGGGTGCGGTGGTGGAGGTTAGGCCGCCACAGCTTTTGTTGTTCGCGACCCCGCTGCGGAGCAGCAGAGTGCGAAACAGAAGATGACAGAAACAATCGTCCAAACGGTGAGTGCGATGCCAAGCATAGCAGCTCCTTTCTGAGGATTTCTGGGGCGCATCCTCAAGCCCACTGTCAATAGTATACCACCCCTGACTGTTAAAGTCAAGTTATGCACACCCTTAAATGAGCTTTTAATAAAGCCATATTTGTATAGGACATAAGGCCGAGGTATAGTAGATTTCATTCGATGTCCAAACCATTGTTTAAATTGCATAGTCCATTTACTCCCGCGGGCGATCAGCCCAAGGCGATTTTGGCGTTGTCGAAAGGAGTTGCGCGTGGTGATCGCTATCAAACACTCCTTGGCGTTACCGGTTCAGGAAAGACGTTTACGGCGGCGAATGTAATCGCGCAACAAGATAAGCCGGTTTTGGTAATTGCGCACAATAAGACGCTTGCAGCGCAACTGGTGCAGGAATATCGGGAATTTTTTCCTGAAAACGCAGTGAATTATTTTGTATCCTATTACGATTTCTATCAACCGGAAGCATATATGCCGGTGACCGATACGTATATTGAAAAAGAAGCGATGATTAATGATGAGATTGATCGACTTCGACATGCAACCACTCAAACGTTGTTGACGCGACGTGATTGTATTGTGGTCGCATCAGTTTCGTGCATTTACAACCTCGGTAGTCCCGAAGAGTATTTGAAGGAACATCTGCAACTTACCACTCGAATGAAAATGCCGCGTGCGCAATTGGTGCGTGCACTGACCGACATTCATTATGAGCGGACTAATGCAGACCTTGAGCCCGGCCTGTTCCGTGCAGTAGGAAATGCAGTAGAAATTATGCCGCCTAACGAGCGTGTGTTGTTCCGCTTGGAGCTCTCGGATGAGGGCATACAGGCGATTGATGTATTTGATCCCGTGAGTCGAGTTCATCTGAAATCGACCGATACCGTTTTTCTCTTTCCGCGAAAGCACTTTGTGACACAGGAGGATCAGCAGAAGCGTGCGATTGAGAGCATCAAAAAAGAGCTGGCGATGCGCCTGAAAGAATTTGAGACACAGGGCAAGCCGCTTGAAGCAGAACGTCTAAAGCGGCGCACGAATTATGATCTTGCGATGATCCGCGAGATTGGATATTGCAACGGGATTGAAAATTATGCGAGGCATTTTTCAGGTAAACCGGTTGGCAGTCCGCCGGATACACTCCTTTCGTATTTTCCAAAAACAAAGGATGGCGCACCCGATTTTCTCACTATTATTGATGAGTCGCATGTTACTGTACCTCAAATTGGTGGAATGCAGGCAGGAGATGCTTCGCGCAAGAAAACATTGGTTGAATACGGATTTCGTCTTCCGAGCGCCGCTGATAATCGGCCACTTACTGCTGATGAATTTACCCAGCGTGTCGGACAGGTGATTTTCACTTCAGCTACTCCGTCTACTTATGAACGTGAAATATCAACTCAAATTGTTGAACAGGTTATTCGACCGACCGGACTTATTGATCCAGAGATTGTAATCAAACCAGTTTCTGCGAAAGGGAAGTATGTAGGTCAAATAAAAGATTTTATTGAAGAAGCAGGGAAGGTGATCAAAAAAGGCGAACGAGTGATTGCAACCACGCTTACCAAGAAGATGGCCGAGGATTTAAGTGTGTATCTCAAAGAAGCAGGATACAAAGCTGAATATTTGCATAGCGAAATAAAGACGATTGAGCGCATCAGAATTTTGACGGATTTTCGGAAAGGAACGTTTGATTTTTTGGTGGGCGTTAATCTTTTGCGTGAAGGTCTTGATTTGCCTGAACTTTCTTTGATTGGAATTTTGGATGCCGACAAAGAAGGATTTTTACGATCTGAAACATCACTCATTCAGATCATGGGGCGCGCGGCACGCAACGTAAACGGTAGAGTGATTATATATGCCGATACGAGCACTGGTTCAATTGAACGTGCAGTTGCAGAGACTAAGCGGCGCCGTACCATACAGCTTGCCTATAATAAGAAACACGGAATCACTCCGCAGACCATCAAGAAAAATATCAAAGATATCACTGAAAGTATGCAATCGGAGCATGAGAAGGCTGTGGGTGAACTTCTGACCATTGACGGTGGGTTATTTGAAAAGAATCCGAAAGCGTTGATCAAAGAAAAAGAGCGACAAATGAGCGCTGCAGTCAAAGTCCTTGATTTCGAGACTGCGGCAATTTTGCGTGACGAGATTGTGGTGCTCACCAGAAGGATGGAAGCATCTGCTCCGGAGAAAATTTCACAAACAACAGGAAAACGCCCAAAGACTTGACGATTTTCAGGAAAGGTATAGCATTTCACTTGGGTTTGGTTGTGGGAGCCGCACGACCACAGGCCGCAAGGCCTTTAGGGAAAACTGGCTTACTTGGCTAGTCGACGAGCGCCTGTGAGCGCTCAACTACGAGTTCGGCCGCGACTAACCGTTCCCCCTCCGAGAGGTTGACGCCCGTTTGAGTACGGTGCACCTCGTCCGGGGAATTGGCAGAATCCGGCCGTATGCGCCCAACGACCCAGTGCCGCGAAGTTGCGAACTGGAAGGTGCGGGACGGTTCCCGCGAATCCTTCCTCGCGAATGCGCTCGAGGGTTTGGGGCGGTTCAAGGCCTCCATTGGCACGTGATGTGTCCAGCCCACTTCCTTCCTAGGAGGGAAGTGCAACACCACGAACGCGTTGTGGTGCCAAAGTGACTCGAGATTGCGGAGCCAGTCTTGAGATGTGGAGAAACGGTCCTGCAGGTGAGTGTCTAGGCTGACAATAGCTTCGACACCCTGCAGGACTTTTCGTTTTCAGACTTTTGTACGGTATAATTTGGACATTGTTGTTTTATATTACAATCCCACTGAAATCTATTTCTCATGTTTTTTATCTCCAAACAATCACGCACAGAAAAAGCAAAGCTTGATATCGTAACCGAAAATATGCGGGAGGGGGCGATTCTCCTCGATGAGCATCAGGTAGTGCTTTTTATCAATCCTGCGGCTCGCGTGATGCTCGGGCTTGCTAAAACAGACCATGATAGCAAATCGATTCTCGATGCCTTTCGCCGGAAATTCAAAGGGGTGGAAATCAATCAATGCGTCACTACGGCTTCACCAGGGAAGCCGTTTCATGTGCCTGAAATAGAAGTAGACTCGGAAATTTTTCAGATTTTCTTTAGCTGTCTTTCAAAAGAAGATCAAGTGCGCTATAACGCGTGGGCGCTGATTTGGATCGAGGATATTACCGAAGCAAAAATGCTTGAACGGCGCAAAAGCGAATTTGTGTCAGTAGTAGCTCATCAGCTTCGTACTCCGCTCTCGGGTCTCAAATGGACATTGCACATGCTCATTAACGGCGATTTCGGAGCGATGTCAAACGAACAGAAAACATTTCTACTCAAAAGCTATGAGAACAACGAGCGCATGATCGCACTCGTCAATGATATGCTTGCCGCCGATCGCATCGAATCAGGACGCCTGAAATATACGCTGTTGCGGATAAATATGCGAGATTTGGTTGAAAATGTTCTATTTGAAGTATTTCCGAATGCGCAAAAGCGTGGACTCAAACTTGATTTTGCTTGTATTCCCGTTGATGCGAAATTTATGGTGCTGGTAGATCCGACTAAATTGCGCGCGGTACTTCAGAATCTGCTTGAAAATGCGGTGAAGTATACCCTGAAAGGAGGGACAGTCACGATTACGCTTGAGGTAGTGGGAAGTGATGTCCGTGTGCTTATTCGTGATTCAGGTATCGGTATTCCCAAAAACCAACAAGGCCAGATTTTTACGAGATTTTTCCGCGCAGGAAATGCTATCAAGACCGAGCCGAGTGGTACGGGGTTAGGGTTATATATGGTGAAGAAAATTATCGAACAACATGGCGGCAAATGTTGGTTTGAAAGCGAAGAGGGAAAGGGATCAGTCTTTTATGTTACAATACCTCTTATGAAGGCCGAGGACGCCTATAAACAGATTTAATTTTTCCATGGTCAACAAACGAAAAATTCTCATTATTGAAGACGACATCTTTTTGGGCGATGTGCTCATAAAGAAATTGCAGGCAGAAGGATATGACGCAGAGCTTGCTCGTGACGGAGGTGTTGGAGTCAAGAAGCTTGCTGAATTCAAGCCTGATCTTCTTTTGCTCGATATCATTCTTCCGACAAAGAGCGGATTTGACGTATTGATGGAAAAGAATGCCAACCCAGAACTTAAAGATATTCCGGTCATTGTGGTTTCAAACTCCGGTCAGCCGGTTGAAATCAATCGCGCACTTTCTCTTGGGGTAAAAGATTACCTTGTAAAAGCGCAATTTGATCCCGATGAAGTCTTGAGTAAGGTTCGGCATCAATTGGATCAACAGGATCATGAGACAGGAGGAGGCGAAAAGCTTGCCAATCTCACTGGAAAGAAAGTGATGTGGGTTGAGGACGATAAATTCTTGAGTGATATCATTTCTCGTAAATTGGTTGGCGAGGGATGCAAATTAGTGCATTCCACGAGCGGTGAGGAAGCACTTTCTTTGGTAGAGGCAGAAATGCCTGATGTGATTGTGCTTGATATTTTGCTATCGGGTATTGATGGATTTGAAATATTAAAACGGCTGAAAGAAAATGTAAAAGTGAAGAAGATTCCTGTTATCTTGCTTTCGAATTTAGGACAAAAAGCGGATGTCGAAAAAGGCGAAAAGCTTGGCGCGCAGAAATTTTTAGTAAAAGCCACCATGAACCTCGATGAAATTGTCGAGGAAATCAAGCGCGCGATTGACGGAGGGAAGTAGTCCTCCATGTCTCTTGACGAGATAATCTCAACAGTGTAGCCTTTGCTCTCAGAGCAGGAGAAGGTCGACATGTTCCTCCGGGTCCGCTTTTGCGGTCTATAAAGAACAGGGACTTTTCCTGCCCTTTGTATTTCTCCAGAGACATGGGCTCAATCGTGCTAGCACGCGATGACCATTTCTTGGAGCGCCTGCGGCCATTCGTTTGGGCCGCAGGTTTTTCTTTTCTGCTGTTTGTGTTACACTCGCTATCAAACCCCACCCCTCATGGTGGGGCAAAAAACATGTCAGATAAAGAGATACATGGAGGGGACAAAATAATAGTAAAAGGTGAGAAGCGAATACTTGGAGCTTCGCAAGGCCGGAGCGCGACGGCGCGAGGCGAGGTCACAGAAATTTTCAGCAGAAAATTATCTGGGACCAAGAATAATTATCCAAAATGGAGAATACAAACGATAAAATAATAGTAAAAGGAGCAAGAACTCACAACCTAAAAAATATCACGGTTGAGATGCCACGCAACAAACTGGTGGTATTTACTGGGCTTTCGGGTTCAGGAAAATCTTCGCTTGCATTCGATACTATATTTGCGGAAGGCCAGCGGCGCTATGTTGAGTCGCTCTCTTCTTACGCGCGTCAATTTTTGCGCCAGATGCAGAAGCCTGATGTGGACGAGATTATCGGTTTGTCCCCTGCAATTTCCATTGATCAGAAATCCCGTTCCAACAACCCGCGCTCAACCGTGGCGACCATTACTGAAATTTATGATTATTTGCGCGTTCTGTATGCGCGCATAGGTGTTCCACATTGTCTAATTTGCGGTCGCGTCATCAAACGCCTTTCGAATGAAGAGATACGCGAGACGATCATTGAAAGTGTGCAATCAGCTGATTCGGCAAATAAAAAGAAGCAGGTGATGGGGGTTCCCTATACCGGCGAAAAATTGAAGATTTTTTCTCCAGTGGTGATCGGCAGGAAAGGAGAATACTACCAGTTGCTTTACGATCTCTTGGGTAAGGGATATACGCATGTGAAAGTTGACGGGGAACTTAAGAAACTGCGCGAACAGATTATTTTATCAAAAAACAAAAAGCACAATATTGATGTATTGGTTGATGAATTTTTCACGGAGGAATTGGGAAAATTGACCGAAGATGTCGCCGAACGTCTCAATGAATCAATTGAGCGCGCGCTACAAGAATCTGACGGGTTGGTGAAAATCGAAGCGGGGAGCGAAGAGCGGATTATTTCTTCCAAATTCATGTGTCCCTATGACGGATTTTCGTATCCGGAAGTTGAGCCTCGATTGTTCAGCTTCAACTCGCCGTATGGCGCATGTCCTGAATGTAATGGACTCGGCACTCGGCATTTTTTTGGTGATGAGGTGTGCCCGAAGTGCAACGGTGCGCGTTTGCGTGCAGAAGCCCTTGGCGTGAAAGTTGGAGGAATTTCGATTGTCGATTTTGTCGCTCTTTCGATCGAAGCCGCCGCAGACTTTTTCAAGAAACTCTCACTTTCTCCATCCGAGAAGACGATTTCAAAAGTGGTCGTCAAAGAGATTTCCTCACGTCTTTCTTTTATGCTCAATGTGGGTATCGGATACCTGACGCTTGAACGCAGAGCACATACGCTCTCTGGTGGTGAAGCACAGCGTATTCGGCTTGCCTCCCAGCTAGGATCAGGCCTTGTCGGGGCTCTGTATGTGCTTGATGAACCGACGATTGGTTTGCATGCGCATGACAATGATCGATTGATTAAAACCTTACTTGAACTTCGTGATGCGGGGAACAGTATTATTGTAGTTGAACACGATGAAGACACTATTTTTTCATCTGATTATATTGTTGATATAGGGCCGGGGGCGGGAGAGCATGGCGGGAAGATTGTTGTTGCGGGGAATTTGGAGGAATTGTTGACCGTAAAGAAACCGCCAAAATCTCTCACGTTAGAATATCTGCGCGGAGAAAGGATGATCCCTGTTCCGGCAGAGCGCAGGGAATCTGATAAAGGAAGCATCAAAATCCGCGGCGGGAAAGTATTTAATATCAAGCATTTGAATGTCGATATTCCGCTTGGGAAATTGGTTTCGGTGACGGGAGTTTCAGGATCAGGCAAATCGTCTTTTGTGTATGAAATCCTGCACAAGAATCTCTTGGCGCGTTTGGAACGGAGATATCGGAGTGCCGAAACTTTCAATTGCCAGAGTTTTACCGGTACAGAGTATTTGGGACGCACGATTTTGATTGATCAGTCGCCGATTGGCCGTACGCCACGCTCCAATCCTGCGACGTACACAGGTGCATTTACGTTCATTCGTGAATTGTTTGCTGCCTCAAGCGAAGCTCGCGCGCGCGGATGGGGAGCAAGTAGGTTTAGTTTCAACGTCAAAGGTGGGCGGTGCGAAGCCTGCGAAGGAAATGGCGAGATCGCTGTTGAAATGCATTTTTTGCCGACGGTGTATGTAACCTGCGAAGTTTGTGGGGGTAAGCGATTTATGAAGGAGACTTTGGAGGTTAAATATAAAAAGAAAAACATCTATCAAGTGCTTGGGATGACCATTGAGGAGGCATTGAAATTTTTTGAGGATATTCCAGCTATATATGATCGTTTGAAGACTCTAGATGAAGTAGGGCTTGGGTATCTGACGATCGGCCAATCAGCGACGACACTTTCGGGAGGTGAAGCGCAACGCGTGAAAATTTCTTCAGAACTCTATCGCCCGCATTTGCAAAAGACTATTTATCTTTTGGATGAACCGACTATCGGTTTACATTATGAGGATGTGCGAAAATTGATTGAGATTTTGCAGAAGCTGGTTGACCGCGGCAATACGGTGGTGGTGATTGAGCACAATCTTGATGTGATTAAATCCTCTGACTACGTGATTGATATAGGTCCTGACGGGGGCGATGCGGGCGGAAAACTGGTTGAAAAGGGAACGCCGGAGGAGGTAGCGCAAGGGGATTCGCATACGAGCGAGTATTTGAGGAAAACACTAAGAAAGAGATGAGAGTTGAGAGATCAGAGTAAAGAATAGAAAAAGGAGACAAAAGAAAGCGGCGCCCTCGCTTGAAGCGGGGCGCCGTCTTGTTTCTGCGTGCTGGGAGATTACGGTCCCCAGTCCTTCATTTCAGGGCGTCCCGCCTGTAGGTGACGACGGCGATCCCTTTCGGTGATGTCTGATGAACGGTGGTTTTGCAGAAGATCGTCCGGCGCTGTTTCGACTATGACCTTCATGGCGGCCAGTGTTCCAGAGACCGTGCTTGGCGGAGTCGAATCAGGGATGATGTCGTCATCATCTTCAACGGCACCTTCTCCACCAACCCCGTTGATCATTGCTTCCCCTGTTCCCTTGATCCACCAGCAAAGAAGGATGAACGTGAGGATGATTGTCATGATGCCGGAGATAATGGCGGTTTGTTTTGAAAACGCGCCGCACATGCTGGCGATGCAAAGGATGATGGCAATTCCATCTATCCAGATGAGCGTACCGAGTCCGACAGACGTCCCCATTTTGGGTGGGAAGTCTTCCGTGACCGCCTCCTCTGTAGGGAGGGATTTTTGACTGTTCATGGGTCCTCCGAAGTTTGATTGTTTGTCCCTTGTGTACTGTCCCCAATAGAATCCTAGCGCTAATCTGGCACCAGTCAAGTGCAATTGACTATATCAGGTTTCCCAGTAGTCTGTTCTCTGGAGTTTGCTACGTGAGTCGTGGTGGACAAGAGGTGTGCACCCGCATACCTTTCTTTGAGAGGAACTTGATTATGAAGATGCATATTGAACCAGCTCAGCGATTGATTGTGGCAGTGGATGTTGATCCAGCGAGAGATCCAGCAAGAGTTTTGAAAACTGGAGATGTCTGGCAAGAGACCATGAGGTTGATAGGAGACCTCGGATCTCTCGATCTCTGTATCAAGGTGCACTCGCTTTCTCGAGCAGTTGGGTGTGATCAACTAGGTCCTATGGTTGAGACCTTCGGACTTCGTTTTTTTTCTGACACCAAGCTCTTCGATTCTCCAGACACCCTTCGGAGGGAGGCACATTTGCTTAACGAGATTCGTCCAGCATTCGTGACCGTGATGTGCAGTTGCGGTCTAGAAGGTCTCACGGTGTTTCGGGAAACATTGAGTCGTGAGACCAAGGTGCTCGGGGTTACACTTCTCAACCATATGCAGGAGAAAGAAGTGGAACAACATCACGGGCGATCAATTGCCGATACTATCGTCCATTTTGCCAAAGTGGCGCAGGCGGCAGGGCTTGATGGTTTGATGCTTGGAGCGCGCAATATCCAAGCAGTTCTCGACGCCGGAGTCACTGGACTGCAGTTTGCCGCGCCGACGGTGCGACCCGATTGGTTCACAGCTTCCGATAATAGTCCGGATGCTGATCAGGCTGTTACTCCAAGCGAAGCGATTGCACTTGGAGCAACATGGATTATCGTCGGTGATCCGATCACCGATGCAAAACCCAACACAAAGGGTTTGCCACAAAATCCACGCCAAGCGGCGATGAGGATTATTCAGGAGATCACCCCGCCCGCTTAAGTGTGAGGATTGGGGAGGTTAGTTGTTTTCATAGAAGGATTTCAAGGGGCGGTGAATGCATGCATTCACCGCCCACTTTCTTTTCATAATTTGACCTCGGCCAATTTTTGAGTACTCTGATACCAGAGTTTGCTACGCGATTCGTGGTGGACAGGGCATGCTTACGCACGCCTACATTTGACAGGAGAATTCCTATGAGTGAACCAAACACAAGAGACAGTAGTCGGATCATCCTTGCGCTTGACGTGCCGACTGTTGAGGAGGCGCGGAAAGTGATGGAGCAAGTGGTTGACCAGATCAGATGGGTCAAAGTTGGTCTCGAACTGATCACTGCCCAGCTTGCTGGGGAAGTTGTTGCGGTTGCGCGATCCCTAGGTTTTGAGACCTTCTGGGATGGCAAACCAAAAGACGTTCCCCGGACAGTTGCCGCAGCCGTCAGGGAAGCAGCAAAACACGGTGCCAAGTTCATCAACGTTCACGCCGATTCTGGTGTGGAGGCCTTGTTGGCTGCGGTTGCGAACAAAGGTGATGCCGACCTTCTTGCCGTGAGCGAGCTTACAAGTCACGACACGGAAAACGTCGAACTTGACCACGGTGCCTCGCGTAACGCGAAAGTGCTCTACTTGGCTCGTATGGCAGCGTACACCAGATGTGACGGACTTATCTGTTCACCCAAGGAACTTGCATTTCTGGCCAGATACTCTGGCCGGAAGGAGCATCCTGAAGTTCAGTTGGGCAACCTGATCAAGGTCATTCCCGGGACGCGTTCTCCAGGAGCAGAACATCAGGATCAGAAGAATGTTGAGACACAGGAGGTGGCGATTGAAAACGGCGCCGACTGGCTAGTCATTGGCAATGAGATTCTCAGAAATCCGAAACTTCCCCCGCGTGATGCGGCGGAAGCACTCAATGTTCGGATCGCGCAGGCGATAGAATTTGGGAAAGGAGGTCAGTCATGATCCTTTCTCCCGATCGAGTGCGTGAGATTCTCGCTTCAACGGGCGCGGTGATCGAAGGCCATTTTGTTGGTACTAGTGGCAAACATCTCTCGTTGTATGTCGCCAAAGATCGCGCAACACGTCTCACGAGCGTTTCGTTTGAATTATGTCTCGAGATTGCCAGGCGTTTTGCTCAAGAAGACGTGGACGTGGTGGTTGCCCCAGCGGTCGGCGCCATCGCACTGTCTCAATGGACTGCATACCACTTGTCGCAGCTCCGTCCGGATCGCCCTGAAGTACTGGCACTCTACTCTGAACATCTTGAGACAATCGAAGCGCAATGCGAACCAGGGTCAAAACCAGTTGTCATCAAGTTGCCTTGGCATAAACATGACGACGCGACAGACGTACTCCGTCTGTTTCCAGGCGAAAAGCTTGTCGTTGTGAAGACCTCCTTCGTTCTGAAAAGGGGTTTTGCTGCCGATGTGAAAGGGAAGCGAGTGCTCGCCGTTGAGGACACTCTCACAACTGGTTTGTCTGCCCGAGGTACTGCCGATGCCATCAAGGCAGCCGGCGGTATCCTTGTCGGTGTTGGCGCGCTGGTGGAGGGTGGGGGCGTTACGGCAGATGATCTTGGAGTTTTTCGACTCGAGTCTCTCTTGAGAGTGAAGCGTCAGATCTTCACCAGAGAGGAGTGTGCAGATCATGGCCTCTGCAGAGCAGGAGTTCCAATCAACACCCAATTTGGCCATGGCGCGGCTTTCTTGGCCGAACAAGGGAAGAGTTAAGATCAAGTTCTGACAGTTTTTGAGATTCAAGGGCGGCGAATGCATATTCGCCGCCCTCTCTTTTTTGTGTTATTTTAGAGCCCATGCAGGCCAAACAGTTTTCAAAATATAAGCTTCCTGACTCGTCAGGCGTGTACTTCTTTCTGGGGAAGAGGAAAGAAATTTTGTATATCGGCCGTGCAACGACCCTTCGTGATCGGGTGCGCAGTTATTTTTCTCATGATTTGTCTGAAACGCGCGGGCCGAAAATCGTCAAAATGATTAACGATGCGAAATCAATCGATTTTAGGAAAACCGACTCTGTACTCGAGGCAGTTTTACTTGAAGCGGATTTGATAAAGAAATTCAAACCGCCGTACAACACCGATGATAAAGACGACAAGAGTTTTAACTGTGTAGTGATTACAGATGAAGATTTCCCACGCGTGTTAGTTGTCCGTAAAAAAGATCTGGAATCAGATCTTTTTGCTGATCGCTTTTCGCTTCTCGCTACTTATGGCCCGTTCCCCGAAGGAGGGAAGCTTGCAGTTGCGCTCAAGATAATCAGAAAGATTTTTCCATATCGAGATAATAAGTGCACTCCTAATCAAGGTAAGCCTTGTTTCAATCGACAGATTGGGTTGTGCGCAGGCGTCTGTACAGGCGAGATTTCAAAAAAAGAGTATGGACGACTGATACAAAACATTCGCCGACTGTTTGAAGGTAAGAAAGCTACAATTGTTCGTGCACTGACGCAGGATATGAAGCGGTATGCTAAATTACAGGAATTTGAAAAAGCAGTAGAAATTAGGAGGCAACTTTTTGCGCTTCAGCACATTTCCGATGTCGCTCTTATCTCAAGTTCTGACTCAACACAACATCCTTACAAACTGGAGTTTTTAAGGATGAGGATTGAAGCGTTTGATGTGGCACATACCGCAGGAAAAGAGACGGTAGGTGTTATGACAGTGGTGCAGGGAACACAAGTTGATAAAAATGCATATCGTCTGTTTAAGATAAAAAATGCGGTGGCAGGGGATGACGTTGGCGCACTCAAAGAAATGTTGGAACGGCGGTTCAAACATACAGAATGGGGGACTCCTAATCTGGTGGTGATTGACGGTGGCACAGCGCAGTTGAATGCGGCGCGCCGGATACTCTTGCAATATGGCGCGCCTCCTATCGTTTCTGTCGTTAAAGACGAAAGACATCGCCCACATCACATCCTTGGTGATGTCGAATACATACACAAATATGAGCAGGGGATTTTACTTGCCAACAGCGAAGCACACCGTTTCGCGATTTCCTTCCATCGACGCCGCCGTGACAGGATTTCATAAGTATTGACGGATGGGTAATTATAATATATAATATCGCCCGAACCCGAATTGTGGTTAACCTCGTACGAAAGGAACCGGCCATGTTAGTTCGTCTCCAAAAAGCTGTTGTTGGTGGTCATGAAGACCACCGAAGAGTGATTACTGACATTGTGGTGGAGGACATCCCATTCCCAGTTGTCCAGACCAAGGTCATTCGTTTCAAACCGGAGTCGGTAGGGAAGTTTGCAGTGGGGAATCACTACCACATTGTGGAGTGCAACCGGTGGGAATTCTTTGTTGCCGTCGGACCGCCTGCGCTTCCACTGTTCACTTTCCGGTGGTGCGAGGCAGGCCAAACTGCTAACCACTCCCAATACATCATGCACAACGGCGATGCGTGTCTGATTCCTCCAGGGAATAGTCATGCGTTTATGCCGGATGAAGGTGGAGCAAGTTTGTGGGGATTTTCGAATCTCCAGTACGATTCTGCACACGATGTGCCGGAAAAGCTCTTCTGACCTCTCAACTCAACGCGCCAGTGCCCTGTCTCCGACAGGGCACTGTTTTTTTATCTTGATACAATGTATTTATGAAACCGCTTTTGCTTATTGATTTTTATAGGACGCTGTCACATGATAAATTCTGGCGAGGATTGGAGAAGGAACTGCGGGAAAAAGTTGAGCATTTTATATTTGGTTTGCATCCAGAATTGGTTGAAGAATGGATGGAAGGAAAAAGGACTTCAGAGGAAATAAATCAGCTGGTTGCAAAAGAATTTTCGCTTGACTACGGGAGACTCTGGGAGATTTTTGTTTCTGACGCAAAGACAATGCATATTGAGAAAAGTGATCTTGATGCAATTTCACTCTTGCGGGAGAAACACAGAGTGATTTTGGTAACTGACAATATGGATTCATTTGGACGATTTACGATTCCGGCACAAAGGCTGAATACTTATTTCGATGAGATTGTTAGTTCGCATTCACATCGGGCGAGAAAGAATAGGGAATTATTTGAGAACATAGTGTCTGGGCACAGAGCTGATATTTCGAAATCAGTTCTCATAGATGATTCTTCCGAGCATTGCCAAGCGTTTACGGACATAGGAGGAAAAGCATTTCAAGCAACTGACACACATTCGCTTGGATTTTGGCTGGAGAGATTGAAAGGGGATTGACAGAAGTGTAATGGTATAGTAATTTCAACACGAAACCGAAACCATCAACCAGTAAGGAAGCATATGTCTACAGCGGACACAGATGTTCTTTTCACACTCGAAGGTCGAAAAGCCATTCAACAGAGAAAACCTGATTGGCTGGCCTGTGAACGAGGTTTTCTCGATCACTCAGACGGTTGCCCCATCACTGACAAGGCGACGCTTGAGCTCCTCATTGACGAACCGGCTCGAAAGGCGGTGCTCAAGTTCAAATTCACATTCATCGTCATCGAGAACGGAAACTACGTTGGAAAAACCTCTTGCGAGCAGACGTTCAGTGACACCACGGAGCTTGCGCAGGTTCTGGCAAAATTTGCTGCCATTCAGTCAGCGGCACGACTCCATCAAATGGTAGTTCCGCTTTACACTGGAGGACTACTCGGTCGGTCGATGCTGACCATGCCTCAGGTTGAGGGAGGTCTCGGCCCCAACACAGTTCTTGTCATCACAGACGTGGAGCCGATCGCAGCATAACCCTCAAGGGAAAGGATTTGAAGTGAAACCTAGTGCGTTTACTCCTTTACAGGTAGCAGTCGCAGTTCTTCACAGCAAGATTCGTCACAGAGACAACATTGTTGGAGAGACACTTGAGAATTTTGAGTGTCTCGGCTGCAGCCATGTTTTTCGAGGAACTGTGGCATCAACTGGTGCTCATCTCGCGAATTGCCTCTGGAGGTACTTTGTTTATTGTCCGAAATGTGCCTACGAGAGTAACCTCGCCAAGGTAGTGGACTTGAGTTGCCACTGCCAAAGTGGGTAACCAACTTCCCACAATTCTGATCATACAGCCGACGCGTTCCGCGTCGGCTGGTTTTTTTGTCCGTTTCTGCAAGGTTGACCTTGCAGAAACGTTATCCGAGGCGAAACCTCGGATAAATACTTCTGTATAGATTAAAGCGTGATTTCTTTTTCGTCTCCGATTAGTTTGTATGTGTCATCAATAACCGAGATTGCTTGCTCATCAGTGAGAATACGCACTGGATATTTTACTTTTGGGATATTCAGCCGCAGAATATCTGCATACTCCGGTTTGTAATGGACGCTAAGCATGAAAGGGACTAATCCCATTCCAGTCATGTCCGTTACTCCATAATGCTCGTATTTATCTTGATGTCTCCATAATGACATCTCGATACTGGGACATGCGACATAACTTCCGGCACTCCCGCCCATATAGACAAGACCTTTGGGTAAAAATTCTTTTAGGACTTTCTCAAACCCACTTTCGCGAATAGATTTCATCAGATAAAACGTATTTCCTCCTTCGAGATAGACCAGATCATGTTTCTTTAATTGCTCTTGGATGTTGTCTTCATTTTTTCCATCCAAATCGTATTCTGTTCTCGCACACCCCTGTTCATCAAAGAATTTTTGGTTTCGTTCAAGATACGCAAGATTTGTAACACCTTTTGAAGCCGTAATGATATGGAGCATTTTGTATTCATTCAACGGTTTGCCGAATACGCTCGAATGATTTATGAGAAATCGGGCGGTGGATAGGAGAAGAAGTTTGTTCATCTACTTTCTCTCTTTTATTTCCTCCAGAAGTTTGTTGGAGATTTCTTTGATGGAGAGTTGACCGAGTTGTTCATTGCGGGATTCGAGTGTGGCCATGTTGGCGGCAACGTCTTTGTCGCCGATAACGAGCCAGTAGGGAATTTTTTGGAGTTTGACTTCGCGGACGCGTTTTCCAAGGGATTCATTTGGGTCGGAGAGCTCGGCGCGGATGTTGGCGGATTTGAGGGCGGCGAGCGCTTCGCGAGCCGCACCTTCATGCTTTTCGCTCACAGGTAACACAACCACTTGCACTGGCGAGAGCCAGAGGGGGAATGCGCCAGCGGTGTGTTCTATCAATACGCCGATAAAGCGTTCAAGTGATCCGTATACGACACGATGCACGACAACTGGTGTTTTCTTTTTTCCGTCTTTGTCAGTATATTCAAGACCAAATCGAAGCGGTTGCTGGAAATCAAGCTGGATGGTGCCCATTTGCCAGTCACGGCCGAGAGAATCTTTCATCAGAATATCCACTTTTGGTCCATAGAACGCACCATCACCTTCGGCAATTGTGTAAGCAACTCCTGACTGTTTCAAAATATCACGCAGTGCCTGCTCGGCTTTGTCCCACGTCGCTTTCTCACCAAGGAATTTCTCGGGTCGGGTCCCCAGTCGGAAGGAGTAGGAGAGATTGAAAATGCCGTAGAACTTTTTACAGATTTCAAATATGTGTGCGTATTCTGACGCGATCATGTCTTCAGAGATGTAATTGTGTGAGTCGTCCTGTTGGAATGAGCGACAGCGAAAAAGTCCGTTGAGCGTCCCAGAACGTTCATAGCGGTGTAGACGGTCTGTATCAGAAAGACGTACAGGCAGATCCTTGTAGCTTACCTGCATAGATTGAAATACGAGCATCGCATTTGGACAGTTCATAGGCTTAATGCCATATACTTCGTTTTCTCCCATGTCCGCAATGAACATGTCGTCTTTGTAGTGATCCCAGTGCCCCGAAGTTTTCCAAAGTTCGGCTTTGTTCACCAAAGGACTCGCGATTTCTTGGTACCCGTATTCTCGATGTTCCTTTCTCCAGAAGTCCACTAATTCGTTGTAGAGAATAAGTCCCTTCGGAAGCCAATACGGCATACCCGGTGCGGTCTCATGGAACATAAAGAGTTTAAGTTGTTGACCGAGCTTCTTGTGATCGCGCTTTTTGGCTTCCTCCAACTGCGTCTGGTAATTCTCAAGTTCTTCTTTAGTATCAAATGCGAGGCCGTAGATGCGAGTGAGCATCGCGTTCTTCTCATTGCCACGCCAGTATGCGCCTGCAGTGCGATCAAGCTTCCATGAGCTCGGTGCGATATCTTTTGACGGATTTTCGCTGTGTCCGCCGCGACAGAGGTCGGTGAAGTCGCCTGATGTATAGAAAGTTATTTTTGATCCTTCTTTTGCGATATCACCAATGAGTTCGAGTTTGTAGGGATTATCTTTAAAATGTGCCCCCGCTTCTTTTTCTGAAACTTCTTTTCCTTCAAAACTTTTCCATGATTTCACGAGTTCTCGCATCTTTTTCTCGATTGCCTGCAAGTCTTTCTCACTGATTGAGATATTGTCAAAGTCGTAATAGAAGCCGTTATCAATGGCGGGGCCGATAGTAGGTTTTGCTTCTGGATACAGATCTAAAACCGCTGCGGCAAGTAGATGGGCGAGTGAATGGCGTTTATATTCGAGTGATATGGACATAAGGAAATCATAGGGGATTTTTGGGTTTTTGGCAAAAGAAAAGGGGGAGTCAGCGCGAGTGCTGACTCCCTCTCGAAGCTTCTCTTCTGTTTCTCACAACCTGACGGTTGGAGCGGCAGTTCGGACAGGATGTTTGACTGGCGTATTGTAGGAGATCAGGATAACTCCTCCAGCCACTGCGACGATGCCTATCCAGAGGCCTAAAGGCACATGGTGTTCGTTGTGCAGTTGGATGAACGCGACAACGGCGGCGACGAGAACAGCACTTCCAAACACCATCGCCATGATGACTTGGGGCATTTGTGACCCGCCGGAGACCATGGCGAGTGTCAGGGACAAAGCGCCAAAGGCGCCGAGGGTGCCCGCTCCGAATGCCCACCAAAATCCAGGGTTACTGATGCTGATCGTCTCGCCTCGCGCTTTCATGCCGATCCATCCGCAGACAACGGCCCACACGAGGTAGGCAATCCCGATAGCGAGATAGGGAGCCCAAGGGCTTTTGAGTTGTCCGCGTGCGATTGCGAGTGCTGGCCCGTAACAGCCCCAGAAGAGGCCAGTGAGAAGTGCGTAGGTGTACATTGCTTTCATGGTTAGGTAGGTTGAGGTTTGTCCGTGGTGCGTCCTGTTTGAGATATTAGTTAAAGGAGGGAGAAAGTCAATTCATGTATGAAAAGGAAAGCGCCCCGCCGAAGGACGGGGCGCTCGAAGTCAAAAGTTTGGATCAGTCATCAAAGACGCAGAGGAAAGATTCTACGCGTGTGAAGAATGTAGTACCGGAATCTTCTGCTATCGCCCAGCCCGTCTTTAGACTTTGGAACGTGACAGTTCGCACTGTCGCAGTGGTACCGTCTTCACTGACCTTCATGACACAGTAGATTGGTGCGAAGATCTTGAAGATTTTGGTGCAAAAGGAACCATCCTTGATTGCACGTTGTACTTGTGCGACCTTGGCGTATTTGCGTCGATGGACACCTGTTATGACGAACTGGGACTCACAGGTTCCTTCTTTCTTTCCTGCGTAGGTGACACGGTAGTGGTTACAGCCGATTCGGACAACTAGGCCGATAGTTTTCATACGGTGAATGGGGTTTCGGGTTTCCGTTGGTTTCTGACTGCACCTTAAATCAGAAATTTAGGATTGTCCAGTATTTTGGGAGTCGGACTCCCAAAATGGGAAAAAGCGAACCGCCCGTCATTAGTTGCGGGCGGTCGTGGTGGGTTGAAGAGCGTAGAGTGGAACGATCCAGAGCTCGATGCTCTCGATATAGCTCCCAACTCGTAGGAATTGTTCGCGGAGCGAAAAGTAATCACTGGGGTTTGTAATGTCGTAACAAGTGACCCAGCGAGATCCTTTTACCCGTGCAACAAGAATGCAGTGGCTTGTACAGTGAGGTATTTCTGGAGGAAGAGTAACTGTTTCCAGTTGGAACCCGTCTTGAAGAACGGAAGAAGGTATTTGTATCACCGGCCACCCCCTTTTCTTTTGTGTGTTTCAGAACCGTTTCGGGCGAGAAGTTCTCGAGTGAGTTTTTCTCCTTTTTCAAATCGGAGCCTTGCTTCGCGCCGTTGTTGTGATTTCTCCGGCTTTTCGGAGAAGATTCTCCGCAGAGCAGAGCGTTCAGCATTCATAGTTTTGGTCTCCTCGACCATCCTAGACTCATCTTTTGTTTTGTCAATCAGTAGATTTTTCGGGAGCAACAGAAGGGAGATCCAATTTCTTTATTTTCTCTACCAAAATACTTATCTCACCGTTTCGATTTGAGACACGACCTTTGACGGCGATGCAGGCTTCAGGAACAAGCAGATTTTTAAATTCAGTGAAGACGCGTGGAAATACAACTGTTTCAACGCTTCCAGAAAGATCGGCAAGTTTTAAAAACGCCATCTGCTCGTTGCCTTTGGTCATAATCGGCTTCAATTCTTCAATGATGCCCCCGAGAACGACCGCCATACCTTCCCGATATTCCTCTTTGACATGTTTGATATTGACTGCCCGTTTTTCCAGCACGCTTTTAAATTTATCCAGCGGGTGTCCGGAAATGTAGAGACCCAAAAGTTCTTTTTCCCAAAGAAGTTTGTCGGCTTGGGTTGCGGCTGCGGCCGGTGTGAGGCGAAGATTATCAGCATTGCTTGATTCTCCAAAAAGCGAAGATTGATTTTTTGTGCCCGCAGCAAATTCTTTGTGGTATTGGAGGAGTTGTTCAAGATTTGCAAGCATCACCCCTCGTTCGCCAAAGCTATCGAGTGCACCAGCTTTGATAAGTGATTCGAGTGATTTTTTATTTAAATTTTTATCCTCAACGCGCTCAAGGAAATTGCCAAGCGACTTGAATTTGCCCGCCCGTTTACGTTCCTCGATGATTACATGTGCGATACCTTCGCCGAAATTTTTGATGGTGGTGAGGCCGAAGCGAATTTTGTCCCTATGTTCTTCTCGCTCTTTGCTTTTCGCTACTCGCTCTGATTTCACCACGGTGAATCCTTCAAAACTTTCATTGACATCAGGCGGGAGCACGGGAATTCCCATGCGCTTACATTCGGAAATGGTCTCACCAATTTTTTCGACATCGCCTGAATCGGCTGTGAGCACGGCTGACATATAAATCGCAGGGAAGTTAGCTTTCATATAGGCAGTTTGGTAGGCGACTTTGCCATAGCTTGCGGCATGTGCCTTGTTGAAACCATATCCTTCAAAAGGCTTGAAGAGCATCCATAATTTTTCTGCTTCTGCCTCGGAGAGTTTGCTGTGCTTTTTGCATCCTGCGACGAACAAATCATGCTGTTTTGCCATTTCTTTCGGAATCTTTTTTCCGACAGCTTTGCGGAATTTATCAACTTCGCCCCACGAATAGCCAGCCACTTCAACCGCGGTCATCAGAAGATCATCTTGATAGACAAGCACACCGTAGGTCGGCCCGAGATACGATTTCATTTTTGGATGGAGATACACAGCGGGTTTGCGTCCGTGTTTGCGCGCAATGTATTCGTCGATATTTTCCATTGGCCCCGGACGATACAGGGCGATCATGAGGTTGATATCGTGAATCGTGGTGGGTTTGAGGTCTTTGAGATAGCGCGTCATACCACTGCCGTTTAATTGAAACAGTCCGATTGTCTCGCCTTTGGCGAGCATGGTAAATGTTTTTTGATCATCAAGCGGAACATTTTCGATATCAACTTTGATTCCTTCAATTTTTTCAACCAGATCAACCGCGGCGGCGAGTATGGAGAGGTTTTTAATGCCGAGGAAGTCAAATTTCAAAAGCCCCGCGTCTTCGACTGCGTGCATATCGTATTGGGTGATGATCTTACCCTCACCTTTTGGATCATATTGGAGTGCAACGTAATCGGTCAGTGGCGTGGGAGAGATGACGACACCGGCGGCATGCACGCTGATGTGTCGCGCACACCCTTCTATTTTTCTCGACATTGCGATCACATTCCGCACCTCCTTCTCTTTCTTCTCAAGTTCTGCAAGTTCAGGCACTGTCTCGATGGCGCGTGCAAGCGTCATGGGGAATCCCTGCGAACCAAAGGGGATGAGTTTGGCGATGCGATCGCCGAGCGAATATTCATAACCGAGCGCGCGCGCGACATCTCGAACGGCGCCGCGCGCAAGCATGGTGCCGAATGTCCCGATTTGCGCAACACGATCGGCACCGTATTTCTGGCGGACGTAATCAATCATGGCATCACGTTTGTTGTCCGCGATATCCATATCAATATCAGGCGGGGATGGACGCTCGGGATTGAGGAATCGTTCAAAGGGAAGCAGATAGGCGATCGGATCTACGTTGGTGATGCCGGTCAGATATGAGACAAGTGATCCTGCTGCTGATCCGCGAGTGGTAGTGAGTATTTTCGTCTCATGTGCGTGATGAAGGAGATCGGCGACCACGAGAAAATACGGTGCGTACCCTTTTTGTTTTATGATAGACAACTCATATTCAATACGAGCTTTGATTTCAGGACTTGCCTCCATTTTTTTGTTCGCAAGTCCTGCAAGTGTTTTGTCGCGCAATTCATCATCATGACTTTTCCCTTTTGAAGTTTGGTAAGCGGGGAAGACCCATGTGCCGAGCGTGAGATTAAGCGAGCATTGATCAGCAATAAGCGCGTTATTTTCTATTGCTTCTGGCAGATCCTTGAATTTTTCGGCTATTTCTTTTACTGAAAGAAAAGACAAATCAAGGCCATTGTTGCGGGTTGAAATATCTCCGTAATCGGGATTGTTTTGCACTGACATCAGTGTGTCGTGCGCCTGCTTGTCGTCGGGAGAGAGATAATAGAGATCGTGTCCAGCAACTAAAGGGATTTTGCGTTCGTGTCCAAATGAAACCAGATCTTCCAGATCGTACCCTTCTTTTTCCGTATGACGGGTAATCTCAAGATAGAAGCGATTAGTGAAAGTTTTTTTTAAGAATGATGCCCACTCCTCGGCTTTTTCCGTGTTTTTATTTCGGAGCGCTTGGGCAATGTCTCCGTTGTATGCGGGGCTGATCGCGATGAGACCTTTTGCATACGTTTCAAGTAGTTCTCGATCTACGCGCGGACGATAATAAAATCCCTCAAGTGCACTTTGAGTCACCAATTTCAAAAGGTTTTTGTACCCCTCAAGATTTTCTGCAAGGAGCACGAGACGGCCGCGGCGATTGTCGATGCCCGCTTGCCGATCAGTACGTGTCCGCGCTGCAGTGTAGGCTTCGACTCCGATAATAGGCTTAATGCCATTATCTTGGCATTCTTTGTAAAACTCTACTGCGCCGTAGAGGTTGCCCAGATCAGTGAGCGCGAGTGTTTTCATGCCGCTTTCTTTTGCAATAGTGACGAGATCAGGTATCTTAGGTAACGCAGAAAGGAGACTGTAATGGGAATGGATATGCAGGTGCACGAATTTGCTCATGCTCTTATTATATCCCATTGGACTTTTGTGAGTGAGGAGAGGGGTATATAATTGTCTCTATGGCAATAGTCCATCTTGAAGACGAAGATATAAAGGCGAGGGGAGCCGCTCAGATTTTGGATTATCACGCAATACAAGCGGAAGCGGGGCTTGCTGGCTGGCTGGTGAAGAAAGGGTTCACCCAAACTCGAACCGGAGCCGAGAAAATTCTCATTGGAGTTGTTGCGGTCTGTATTACCATTGCAATTCTCTTTTTTGTATTTGGCGGACCAAGTTCATCTCAAGAACTTCCTTCAGGCACGCGAGTGGTATTTCCTGAAAAGGCTCCTCCTCGCGTTGTGCCGATTTAATTAATGTTTACACATTTTAAAAACATCTATGAATAAAAAGATCTCGTCCACCTCCGGCCTCGTCCTCATCGAACTCATGCTCGTGGCCTCCCTCATTGCACTCTT
>MHRF01000002.1 GCA_001820875.1 Candidatus Taylorbacteria bacterium RIFCSPHIGHO2_01_FULL_46_22b | reverse complement strand
TCCATTTATAGGTTGAAAGGAAGCCGTTGCCGTCCGGCGCTGGATCGGCTTGGCTCACGTAACTCGTAATTGAATTGTTGGCTGTATTGTTGAGTTTGATAATGATCGTCGATTTCTCGCTGGCTCTAGCCGTTAAACCAAACTCGGTCGATTTTGAGGTCATCGGCAGGGGTGAAACATCAATGCCGGCTACGATTGGCGGGGTTGAATCGATCACGAGCGGCTGTTCGGCTATGGTGGTGTTGCCAGCCAGATCAGACGCCCTGACCCTGATCTTATATGAGCCGTCCAGCCCTTTCATCCCGGCGCCGTCCCAATTAAAAAAGTTTTCACCTTTAGAGGGCGATTCGGCGGTGGCGATGTTGGCAACAAGTTTACCGGAAGAATCATAGAGATCGCAGGAAACATTGCGCAGATTGGGCGACATTTGATCGTAAGACGAATAGCGGATAGTCATCGGCGACGCGGCGCTGTATGGGGCAATTGCCTCAACGGTGATCAACGGCGGACTGCGATCGATGAAGAAGCTCCAGAGTCCTTGCGAAATACCGACATTTGATTCCGCCTTGACCGCTATTCTGTGCTCTCCCTCGCTTAATGGCGCGTCGGACGGCACTTGATAGCTTGCCTTGGCCCAGGGGTGATACGATTCCATTGATGACTGGACCTGGGGAGCAACAGCTACTCCGTCAACCAACATTTCCTTGATGTTTATCTTTTCGTCTTCATAATTACCCGAATACTCGGATTTATTAAATTCGACGGAAAGCAAGGGAGAGGTTTGGTTAAGATAGAAGTTTGGCTGGGGAGTGAACGCCGTTGGTAAAAGCGGGATCGAATTGACCATGAACCGGAGAATCTGATTCGACTCAACATTGACCGCGTTAACCGATTTTATCGCCAAGACGTTTTGGCCTTCGGCAAAAGGCAACTCTTCTAAAACGAACTCTCCGGTTTCGGGATCGACCCCCTCGATCGGTTTCCAGGCGGCGAAATTAAAGGAATATTCAAAGCTTTTCATTAGTTTCGGGACCAGATAATTTAATTTGCCGACGATCCTTTGCGGCGGCTTGGTCAGCATAATTGAAGTCGCGTATTTTCGGTCCCCTTCTCCGGTGGCGGACATCGCCCGGAGTGTCATGGGCACCGGCATGCTCGTAAAGCCGCTGACATTCCTGTTTTCAGACGTGAGTTTAACTTTTAGCGATTCATAACCGGAGGGAACCGGGGCGCCAACGGAGAAAGAAAGCGCGGTTGCTTCCGGCGATCCGCCGCCCTCACTGGAAGCGTTTGCTTGGAGATCATTGATTGTAAATATGGCGGGGGTGTCAAGCATGGCTTTTTCGATGAGATCATACTGTTTGAGCATTGTATTTGTGTGAATAAAATTGTTGGCTGCGATATCATCTCTATTTTCTATGACTTTTTCTATAATTAACAATGATAATGACCATTGCACAATAGGCAATGCGGTTTCGTGAGGAATACCCACAAAACGCATGCCGGCATAAGCGACCCCTGCGCCAACAATATAATCAGGCAATTCCTTCTCTAGAAAGTCATTAAATCTGCCTTTGAACGCTTTGGAGTAGAATGCTGCATTTTTTAGATGAGCGGTAGGAATGGTCCCGCCACCAAATTTATCTTCGAACAAACCTTTTGCGCTGTGTACGGGAACGGCGCTATCTCCGTCTTCTGAAAGCATGATCAGACCATCGGACATAACCAGACTAACAAACTTTGCTTGAGCAGTTGACATGTTGTAAAAACCGGAGCCAGGCATAAGTAAGTCTATTTCTGAGCCAAGATTGTTAAACAAGCCGCCAACTTCGCCTGGGAATTTCCAAGAGCCATTTCCCGGCATCAAATTAAATTTTTCGGTTGTTGTATCACCTAAATTGATATTGCTTTTTACGAGCGCGCCCAAAACCTTATTTTTAGCTAAGTCGGAAATATTTAATACCGGCCCACCAGTTCCGTAAACAACACTATATGACGGCTCCTTGGCCGGGTCATCAAGTTTCGCGCTTAGCAGTTTTCCAAAAGACTTCTTCCATTCTTCAGGAATTAATTCAATCGTTCCGTCATCTTTTACGGAGTATCCTCCTCCATCGGCCAAGTCTGGAGCTCGCCCACCGCTTCCGTATAACCCTTCAATATAATCCTGGTACATTGCTAAATTTATAATAAAGCTGGAAACTGTTTTCGCGGTCTTGTAAGGGGCATATGGATCAACTAAAAAGTTATTTTCGTTGCTGAATAATTTTCTTAACAGATCAGCCCACGCGTTCTTTTCTCTTACTGCTTGAATGCCGTAAATAAAAGTTTTAGGCAACAAGGCCGGATAAGCCAGATCGCTTCCTGTAAACGGCGGCGCGACGAAAACAACTTTCGCGATGTCATCCTGATAAAAACCGCCGTTAACAAAACCCATCTCTTTGGAATAGACGTAAAGGCGAATAGCCATGTTTCCCATGGAGTGCGCAATTATAATGTACTTAGAGGGGATAGGCTTAGCCGGATATCTTGCGTGGAAGTCCGCTTTAGCCTTCTCTAACCAACATTTCCCATCCATCGATAAATAATTACTATCCTTATTGATATATGAAGCACTATTTGCATAACTTCTATCCCCGAATTCCCTGGCATTATAAATGGAACTACCCTTATTGTCTTTGAATGAATAGGCATAAACGTGTCCTTGAAGACCTAAATCTGATTCAAGGCGCTGAAGAAGTCTCAATTCTTTATCGCGATGATCCTGGCCATTAAAATGATTGCTTCCGCCGTTAATGCCGTGAACAAGTACAAAAAGATAATCTTCAAATGTTGACGTTCCTTCAATATTAGATGCAAAGGTAGATGATGCCGATAGAAACACTATTAGCAGTAAGATTAGAACCAAAATATCCTCTATTTTATTAAATTTCAACATTCCTTTAACCCATAATTTACCATGTCACAATATTTTTCCTATTAGAGCCATCCAAATCGGTAGTGAATATATAATAGTTCCATATATTGTCATCCTCCCCCAACAGTTTCGTTCCATCCGGAGATATTTTATGGGCGAATGAGTCGTTTGAGGCAATAGTTGTATTTACGATGGATTTTGTACTGGCATCTATTTGTCTTATATAATTTGTCCAAATTGTATATACCTTGCTTCCGTCTGGAGAATATTGCGGATATGCCCCTGTTGTCTCCAAGGTTAGGGTTGTCATCTCTAAACCTGTTCCATCTGGCCTAATGAAAGATAGATAATATATATCGTTTTGTTTTCCGTAAAACACAATTTTTTCGGCATATCTCCACGACGGCTCATAAGCCTCAATAGTTGATATTAAGATAATATTCCCGCTTGCTCTGTCTACTATATTCAATATTCCATTTTTCAATAAAACTAACTTTGATTCATCAGGGGCCCAATCAAAAGAAGCATATTCATCGTCAAGAGCAATATTTATAACTAAATCCCCATTTGAGCTGATAATGTTTAATTTCTTATAGGTCTTATAAACATAATAATTCCCCAGCGGAGATAAGGAAAGTTCACCAATACCTATTAAATCTGACCCGATAAATAAAAGATCTCTTTCGGTAAAATCGCTCGGATTTAGGCGTGTTAAGTAATAATAAGGCGAAAAGCTTGTGCCTGAGCCGCCGAACCCGCCACCCTTCCCACCACTAACTGCCATTCTATTTTTAATGCAAATTATTTCTCCTTGAGGAGACCACTGCGGAGAAAAATAAGAAGACCTCACATCTACATTTGAAAAGTTCGCACAGCCGGGCATAAGCATTATAGAGACCATTATTAATATATATAACATAATTCTCATTCTAAATATTGTGCCCATAAGTTAAAGTCCAGTAATCAACATAATATTGATAATGGGTCGTGTAAAAGCTGCTGTACTTCAATTCCCAAAATGTATCTTTTGATTTATCTGCCCCAAAATGTCCCTCATATACATAACCGCCGAGATTCTCATTCAAATACGTGCGCATATCTGTCGATAGATAGCCGAGTCCTAATCCAATAAATATCTCTTTACCCCAAACCCCTTTATAGTATATAGAGGGGTACCAATCATAATGCAAAAATATAGGCATAATATAGCCATCGCCAAAAAAGGTCCTATCAATAGTCAAAGAAATTGTGCTGAAATTCGTATTTGCTATTTTATATCCGACACCCAAACTTATCGGGTAAAAGCGAGTAAAATCAGAATAAGCTCTATCTTTTGATTTATAGGAAAGATATTCCATCCCGTATTTATAAAAAAACCCGGATGGTAATTTTTGTTCAGTATAACGCGATTCTGATTGTGCGTTAGAAACTAATGCTGCAATTATTGTGATATAAATTATAAGAAATAGCTTTAATATTGTATTTTTTGACTCTTTTAATCGGCTAAACATCTACCCCCCCCCTATTCAACAACAAATTCCTTATCACTTATCCCGCCATTAACTTTGACAGTAGTATATTCGACCTCTATCTCCATCTTCCCCATCGGAGAACTGACAACGGACTTGTTTTTTAATGGGACGAAAATGACTGATCCTTCTGATGCCGTTGCCGATTTATCTTCAACAGAAGAATATTCAATTTCCGTTTGGCTCATCGGCCGATTCTTCGGATCATACATCAATATTTTGACCGGCGCCCAGCGCTCGCTGTCAACATAAAACTCCATCTTCCCCATGAATTTATTCTCTTTCTTCGGGACCCCAGTGACAACATATGTATTCACACCTTCGGTTGTCGATGGATCGAGCTTTCTGACAGAAAGATAGAAAAATTCACTAATTTTATCTAACGTCATCTGGCCGGACTGCCCACCCGCCAGGCCGCCCGACTTGTCACGCAGCTTTTTCAAGTCCTGAACAACCTTCTGCCCTGTCTCAGGATTGATGGTCGCCATCTGATCACCGTTTATTATCGTTATTTGCCTTGTCGGCGACAGCATTTCGATCTTTGATTTGTCTTGCCCCTTCGTCCACATCTTTGATTTCTGGATAATTTTCTGCGTCCCCCTACTCTCTTGTCCAGGCATGACCATATTTGAAGTAATGGTTGTGGTGGTCTCGGCATACATGTCGTGAATCTTGGATTGGTTGGATTGGATTTTGGCGATGAGATCGTCGAGAGATAAGCCCGCCTCGGCGGGTAAATCAGCGGCAAAAGAAGGAAGCATCAGAATTGAAGATACGAGGATGCCAAAAATGGGGATGAAAATGTGAGCTAGGTTTTTGTTCATCACAGCCCTCCGATTTTTTTAAAAATTCAACAGACTGATTTCCACTATAACATTATCGTCAGATTTTGGCGGATATTTCAGCGTATTTTTGCGGGATGAGGGAGCGAGGATAAAATTACACCCTTTCCGTCCGACTCCTCCTTCGCCCTTCGGGCTTCGGAGGACAAGTCCTCTATCAGTTGGAAAAAACAGGCTGATTTGTGGATGTTTAAATCGGGACATTGCTGCCCCCTTATTGAGGTAGTTATATTTTACCATGCTTTGCTCCTGTCAACAACTGTCCGCCGGCGATTGATAATGCATAACAAGCAATTTCATTGCCAGCAAATTCGATTTTAAAATTTTGCGTTTTAATCATCAATTTAATTTTGCTCCTCCAGCCAACTGTCCTAAATTTTGACACCCCTTCAACCCCTCCCACATATAGTCCATTTTGCCCCAGGTGACAGCCGTTTTTCACGGATCCGGCTTGAAATCGCGATTTGGGCGTGCAATAATTTGGCAGGCCTGCGGGAGCAGGGAAAGGGGGACAAAAGATGGCTAAGCCCATAATCATGGTGGTTGATGACGATAAAGCGGTGTCTGACTCCATCGCGGAATTGATTGAAAGCACAGGTAAATATCATGCGATTGCGGCCTATTCAGCGAAAGAAGCTCTGCGGCATCTGAAGAAAAACAAAACCATGCTCGGGCTGGGCGGCAACAATATCCGGCTGATCTTCCTTGACATTAAAATGCCCGAAATGGACGGGCTGGAGCTGCTGCAAAAGATCAGAAAAGATTTTGGCGAGGATGTGGGGATCTCCATGCTGACCGCGTATGAGGATGAGGACAAATGGGATAAGGCAACGGCGGCGTTCGTGATCAACTACATTAAGAAGCCGTATAAGGACGAGGATGTGCTCGCCACCATTGAAAAATATTTCGCCGGCAGAGAAGCGAGTATGACTCTCGGTGTCTTTGAAAAACACATTGAAAGAAAAGAAAAAACGAGACCGCCGGAAAGCCCTTATGGCAAAAGAATTCTTTAATCCGTAAGCCAATCTTAATGGGCAAACTTTCGAAAAACATGTTGAGAAAATAGAAGAGTGGAAAAGAAATAATCCCATGGCAAGCCTAAAAGAAGTTGAGCTGGTAAGCACCGGGGTCTTCCTGCCCAAAAGGGTCAACTTTGAAAGGATCGAAGAAGCTTTGGGCCCTCTTGACAATGCTTCCTTGCAAATAAAAAAGCTGATCGGCAAACTTCGCGCAAAAATGAAAGATGTTATCAAAACAAAGTATAGTTATTTTGCTTTGGATGAAAAGACCGGGCAACCAACTGAAAGCAATGTTTCCATGGCTACCAAGGCGGTCAAATCCGCTCTGGACAAATCATCACTTAAGGCAAAAGAAATCGAATTGATCGTTTTAGGCTTGCCCATACCTGACCATTTAATCCCTTGCAGCACCCCCTTTATTCAAGAACAATTAGGAATACCCTATTGCTCAGAAATGGAAATCCACTCCAATTGCACTGCCATGACAAAAACATTGCAAATCGCATTTGATGCCTTAAGAGTGGGCAGATATAAAAATGCGATCGTTATTTATTCTCAAAATCCGTCTGCCTATTTAACGGCGAATTATTACAATCAAGAGCAAGTCGTTTTGGAGAACATTCTTTTAAGATGGTTCCTTTCCGATTGCGCCTCCGCCGTTGTGCTACAGGCGGCTGATAAAGTTGAAGACGGCATCAAGCTTATTGATGTTTATAACGATTCGGTCGGCACAGGCACAAAAATGGGCATGTGGCTTAAGCTCGGCGCGGCCAATTTTGATCTCAATGCGGTTATCGAAAAAGGGGAACATCATTTTGGCCAGGACTACAGATTAGTCAATAAAAAAGCTCCCATTATGGGGGTTGAAAGCTTCGGTAAATTAATGCGGCAAATCGGCTTGACCGCAAATGAAATCGATCATTTGATTATTACGCTGCCATCTTATACCCTTGAAGCGACGGCAAAAGACATTTTCAAAGAAAGGTTGTCTATCGACCCCAAAAAATGGGAAAGCAATGTCGAAACCAAGGGATATTGCGGGGGCGCATCTTTGATCAGCACACTTGATGATCTAATTAGTGAAAAGAAATTTGTTAAGGGCCAAAAGACAGCCTGCTTCGCGGTTGAAAGCTCGAAGTGGATGAATGGCGGCTTCGCGTTAGAATATAGATGATCTTATCCGCCCTCCCTTCCTATTCTATTCCTTTATTCATTGTCGGCATTGCCGAAATTATCATTGGCTTGGCCGTCTTTCTCTCTCGCAAAGAATTTTTACAGGGGCTTTTCTTGCTCTTTTCACTTTTTGTCGGCTTATGGTGCGTTTTCCTAGGGGTTATCAGCCTTGGGATTTCCCCGGACATCATGGATATATCATTCAGAATTGTGGCTCTATCAGGAGCGTTTATCCCGATTTCTATTCTGCTTTTTACGGAATATTTTCCCGACAACAAGCCATCACTCAATACATTGTTTGCATTTAGGTTTTTGCTCCCATTGTTGTTTGTTATTGCCGCGTTATCTCCAACAAATCTTTTATTGCTTATTAGCGAAATAACAGAAACGAAACTTGGGGTCGAACTGGGACCGCTTGCACTCCCATATGTCTTGAGCTTTATTTTGCCTTTTTCATGGGTATATTTCAAATTGTTTTTTTCGTTTGTTCATTCAAAGGGCATGAGAAAAACGCAAATCGCTTATTTTCTGTTGGGTTTAATTCTCACTTCTGCGATCGGCATATTTTGCAATGTGTTATTGGTTTATTTCGGCACCACGAACTATATCTACGTCGGAGGATTAGGGACTATCTTTTTAATAGGCTTTGCCGCATTTTCGATCACAAAATACGATTTTCTCGACATTCGTGTATTAATCACCCGCACCGCCGCGTATGGCTTTGTTGGAGCACTGATCATTGCCTCATTTGTCGGCCTGAACGCGCTCACAATGCCGATGGCGGCCGCGATGGCGACAAACGCCGCCCTGGCCATTGCCTGGGCCTGGGCCGCTCACCGGCTGCGCGCGTTCATCCAGACGCCACTCGAGGAAAAATGGATAACCGGCTGGTATAACTCCGACAAACTGATCAACAGCATTGCCAGAAAGCTTGTGCCGGTCTTTGAGAGTGGGGAAGCGTTCAAGATGATCGCGGAGGAAATCAAGAACACAATCAAGATAAAGAGCTATGAAATAATCACGGACAAGCGCAATATCGAAGCCGGCGATATCAAACAGACAAAGGCCGGGCTCGTCGTCCCCCTTGTTTCATCGGAAGGGATCGAGGGGGCGATCGTCCTGGGCCAAAAAGTTTCGGAGGACCCTTACAGCGAACAGGATATCATGATCTTCAAGACGATCACGGTCCAGGCGCTGGCGATCCTTGACCGCATCCGGCCGTATGAAAAGGTCAAGAGAGAATTCGAGGCCAGCCAGCAGAAACTTTTTGAGGCGGAAAAACAGCTCGAGCGCGCCCAGCGGCTCTCGTCGCTCGGCCGCATCATCAGCGAAGTGGCGCATGAGATCAGGAATCCCCTGGCCGTCATCTATTCGAAGGCCGACAGGCTGAAAGCCAACGCCGGCAATCCCGGCTATCTGGCGGAGGCCGCTGACCTGATCGTCGACCGGTGCGAGCAGATCGAGAAGGTCGTCGGCACCATGAGCGCGCTCGACCGGCCGCCGAAACACGAACCGCAGGCGCTCGACATCACAGACCCGATCGAAAGCGCACTCCGCTTCATGCCCCACCAAAGCAATGTCTCGATCGTCAGGCTATTTGCGCCGACACCGCCCATCGCCGGGGACAGACACGAACTGGAGCGGGTCTTTATCAATCTCTTTACCAACGCCTTTGACGCGATGGCGGAAAAAGGGGGCGAACTGCGGCTAAAATCACGGATGGAAGGGACCTATGTCAGGATAGAAGTTGAGGATACCGGGCCCGGCATCTCAAAGGAAGACCTGCCGAAAATATTCGAGCCGTTTTTTACCACCAAATTCGGCAAAGTCGACGACCGGATGGGCTTCGGCCTCTCGATCGTCCACGACATTATCGTCGAGAAACACAAAGGGACGATCAGCGCGCAGAGCGAGCCGGGCAAAGGGGCGAAATTTATAATTACGCTGCCGGCGAAGATTTCTTAACGTTTCTTCAGCTCCGCCGCTTTATCGGTCTTTTCCCACGGCAGGTCAAGGTCCAGTCGGCCGAAGTGCCCGTAAGCCGCCGTTTGTTTGTAGAGCGGCCGCCGCAAATTGAGCTGCTTGATGATCAGCCCCGGCCGCAGGTCAAAGACCTCATCGATCAATTTAGCGATCTTAGCCTCGGCGATAACGCCGGTGCCAAAGGTGTCGACCATGATCGAGAGCGGATGGGCGATGCCGATGGCGTAGGCCAGCTGGACCTCGCATTTGTCCGCCAGGCCGGCCGCCACCACGTTCTTCGCCACCCAGCGCGCCGCGTAGCTGGCCGAGCGGTCGACCTTGGTCGGGTCCTTGCCGCTGAAACAGCCGCCGCCGTGGCGCGAGTAGCCGCCGTAGGTATCAACGATGATCTTGCGTCCCGTGACGCCGGTATCGCCCTGCGGTCCGCCGATGACGAAGCGACCGGTCGGGTTGACATAGTATTTGATCTCGTCATCGACCAATTTTTCCGGCAGGATCGGCAGGATGACCCGCTCGACTATTTCCTCATGCATCTTTTTGGCGTCGACTTCCGGGGCGTGCTGGGCCGCGATCAGCACGGTATGGACCCTGACTGGTCTATCATCTTCGTATTCGATCGTGACCTGGGATTTGCCGTCAGGCCGCAGATACGACAGTTCGCCGGTCTTGCGCACGTCCGCTAATTTTTTGGCCAGCTTATGGGCGAGAACGATCGGCAGCGGCATCAGCTCTGTCGTTTCTTTGTTGGCGTAGCCGAACATCAGCCCCTGGTCGCCGGCGCCGATTCCCTCCAGGTCCTCCTTGATCACTGCGCCGCCGCGGATCTCGAGCGCCTTGTCGACGCCGCGGGCGATGTCTTTGGATTGCTCCTTGATGGAGACGAGCACGCCGCACGTCTCATAGTCAAAGCCGTATTTGGCGCGGGTATAACCGATGTCTTTGATCGTCTCGCGGACGATCTGGGGGATGTCAACGTAACAGCCGGTCGTCACTTCGCCGGCCACCACGCAGAGGCCGTTGGTGACCAGCGTCTCGACCGCGACGCGGCCGAGCGGGTCTTTGGCGATGATCGCGTCGAGGATCGCGTCAGAAACCTGGTCGCAGATCTTATCGGGATGCCCTTCGGTGACTGACTCAGAGGTAAAAAGATGCCGGTTCTTCATATTAACTCCTCCCTCAGGCGAGCGGACAAGATTTTAATGAATAAGCGGATTTTACTATGCTATAATAACAAAGTCAATGGGCAACCTCAGCGAGCATTTTAATCACAAGGATTTCGCCTGCCAGTGCCCCGAGTGCAAGGGCGAATACCGGATCCACCTCGGGCTCGTCGGTATTCTCGAAGAGATCGCCGTCCATTTTAAGAAAAGACCGAGGGTGATCGCCGGTTTTTATTGCGCGGAGTATCTGGAAAAACTCAACCGCGAAAAGATCAGCTACCACTCAAAGGGGAAAGCCGCCAATATCGCGCTCGAGGGGGTGCCGGCCGCCGAACTGTTTAAGTACGCTGAAACGATCCCCGGCGTCAACGGCCTGGGTTTTTATCCGGAAGAGAACGCGGTCCACCTCGACACCCGGCCGCCGGAAAAGAAAGAGGCCTGGCTCAAAGAGCGCGGCAAGTATTATCCTCTGACATCCGATAAGCGCGCGCAGTATGGATTGGCTTAAGCCGTTCCTCAATTACCTGCGCAACGAACGCAATTATTCATCGCACACGACCAGCAACTATGAGCGCGACCTCAAGTTCCTGATCGCTTTCCTGGCTGACAAAAAGATCGACCGGCTATCCGCCCGCGAGTACCTTCTCGCGCTGGAGAAGAAAAGTTTCTCCCGCCGCTCCGTTGCCCGCAAGCTCTCGGCCGCCCGCTCCTATTTCCGTTATCTCCAGCGGGAAAAGAAAACCAAAGCCAATCCTTTCCAAAATTTACTGACCCCCAAGCTGCCGAAGAAGCTGCCCAATTTCCTTTATCCCGAAGAAATGAAGTCGCTGCTGGAAGCGGCCAAAGCGGGCGGCCGCGACCGCGCCATAATGGAATTACTATATGGTACGGGAATCCGGGTGGTCGAGATCGCCCGGCTCAATTTGAACGAGGTCGATTTTGACGAGGGGGAGATCCGGGTTTTCGGCAAGGGAGCAAAAGAGCGGGTTGTTATCTTCGGCTCGCATGCCAGGGCCGCCCTGAAAGACTATTTAAAGAACGGGCGGCCGCAGCTTCTGAAAGCGGCGAAAACGAACGCCTTCTTCATCGGCCGGCGGGGCTCACGCCTCACCAGCCGGCAGATCGAGCGGATCATCCGGCTTTACGCCAAGCAAGCGGGGATAAACAAAAAGGTCACGCCCCACACCCTGCGCCATTCATTCGCTACGCATTTGTTGGAAGGGGGAGCTGACCTGCGGATGGTCCAGGAGCTTTTGGGCCACGTTTCGCTCTCAACCACGCAGGTTTACACGCACGTGACCAAGGAACGGCTTAAGAAGGTCTATGATGAGGCGCATCCAAGGGCGAAGTAGTTAAAAGCTATTTATCGCACCTGCCAATTTTTTCTGTTCATTGGTGACTGCTTCAGGCATATCTGGGTACTTGGCCAGGTGCCTGGCGCGTGAATCTGCTTCTGCGGGCCAGCCTGCTTCAGGATTAAATGTGGTCAGCGCTGCCAAGTGTTTTTCAGGCATATTGTATCCGGTCATATCTAAACCATTGATGCCCGGCAAGCGGCCAACAGGAGAATCAAGGTAGGGCGCACTGCCCTCGCCAAGCCGAATCAACCATTCGAGAGCGCGGAAATTGTCCCCGTAACCATGCCAGATAAATCTGCCTTCGTCATCTCTCTGGAACCAGTTAACCGTGGCCACCTGCGGTAAATGCCTGACTGATTGCGGCATCGAGAGCCAATGCCTGAGGTAATCAGGCAGCGGGTAGCCCATGAAGGGAAGCTGGGCAAAAGCATCGCGCCTAATGTCGCCCACTGCGCCAAAGGCCGCAGCCGTCATAGCCGAGCCCATAACGGTGGCCATATACACGGCCTGTTCCCAGCTTTGGGCGGCGGAGACCAGCGGAATTAAACCAAATTCCGGGCGGCGACCACCGAATAAAGTCAGTGAGATTGGTACGCCATCAGGGTTTTCCCACTCTTGCGCAAGGCTGGGGCACTGGCTGGCGGCAACGGTGAAGCGTGAGTTGGGATGCGCGGCATTCGGTAATTCCTTGGCGCCTTGGAGGGCGTCGGGCAAAAATTCTTCCCCGCTGGTAACTTTCCAGCTGCCTCGACCTTCATTCCACTCAACCTTAACTTGCCGATCAATTGCCCAGGTGTTTGAGCCGATCTGTTCCCATTCACGGTTTCGCCAGTCATGAAATTGTTTCGGCGGCCGCGGTGTTAGGCCTTCCCACCAGACATCGCCGTCCGGGGTCGTGGCCACGTTAGTGAAAATGACATTACCGCGGCGCAGGGTGTCCATCATATTGCCGTTGGTCTGGTCATTGGTGCCGGGCGCCACGCCAAACATGCCATTTTCCGGGTTGATTGCGTGCAAAGTGCCATCGGAATGCGGCTTGAGCCAGGCGATGTCATCGCCAAGTGTTGTAATTTCCCAACCCTGTTGGGCAAAGTGGGTGGGCGGGTTAAGCATGGCCAGGTTGGTTTTGCCGCAGGCGCTAGGAAATGCAGCAGTTAGATAATGGGTCTTGCCAGAAGGATCTTTTATTTTCAGGATTAACATATGCTCCGCCAGCCAGCCCTCAGCACGAGCTTGGGTCATAGCAAGCCTTAGCGCCAAACACTTTTTACCCTGGAGTGCGTTACCGCCGTAAGCAGAATTAACTGACCAGATATCAGCTATTGGATCGCCTTCGGGAAAATGCAGGACATAGAGCTTGCTGTAATCAAGGTCGGCCGAAGCATGTAAGCCGCGGGTGAAGACACCATTATTTTCATTAATATGCCGCAGCGCGGGATCGCCCATGCGTGACATAATTGCCATATTTGCGGCGACATAGGGGCTGTCTGTCACCTGAACGAGTGCCCGGCTCAGGCTGGAGCCTTCGGGACCCATAAGTGCAGGGACGACAAACATATCCCTGCCGTTCATAGCATTTTTGAAGAGTGGGAGCACATCGGAATGCGCCGCGTCGGGCGACATATATTTAAAAGAACGATTGTTATCGCGATTTTCACTATAAACCATGAGGGTTTTATCTTCGGCTCGGGCCGTATCGGTTGGTGCTGAGCGTGAAGCGTAGGAGTTAGGCCATTTAGCAGGGTCAAGCGCCTGGAAGGCGCCGCTTTTAACCAGAGCCTGATTAAGCCGCGATCGCTGGGCTGGAGAGCCGTCAAGCATGATGACTTTATTTGCGCCGGTAATGCCTTTCATTTG
>MHRF01000001.1:56898-104826 GCA_001820875.1 Candidatus Taylorbacteria bacterium RIFCSPHIGHO2_01_FULL_46_22b | reverse complement strand
TTTCTACCATGACAGATTTACTCAAGATGGTTGAAGAGTCGGATAAAGTGCTCGTGTTTGGATAAGAAGTTTTGTTAAGCAAATATGACTCGGCATAATTTGCTTAACATTACATAAGTTAAGCAAATCGTCCCACGCTCTCAAATTTGGTTTTACGGCTCGTCAGTGTCTCAATTGGTGCAAAGCTCCTACTCTTGGCACAAAGCTCGCCACAAGGGCACACACGTGGCAACAATCGGGGCGTTTAATTGGGAGCCGATGAGGTCTGGAATGATCCATATTTTTCTGCTAAAATGATGGTTGTAAAAGGCAGGTTCCATGTGTTTAGGCATAAATGGTTGAAAAGTCCGGAATTATGCCTGCCTCCGGGAGGACGACCGTCAAAAGGTCTTTAATCTCTCGGATATTTCGGAGTATTCCGTTCCAATTCAATTCCTTTATGGGCAAAAATAGAGCGAAGGGAGATTTTTGCCCTCGAGCAAGCACCTGCGTGCTTGCGTGTAGGAATCGAAGCCCGATTGAGCTTTTTCTTGAGCGTTTTCGCGAAAAGAAAAACCAATTGGGATACTGACCCTGTAAGGGTCGATATGTATTTCCTACAAGGACGCACCCGCGTGCTTGCGTGTAGGAATCGAAGCCCGATTGAGCTTATTTTATGAGCGAAGCGAAATAAAATAACCAATCGGGATACTGCTCCCGTAGGGAGAGATTCCTACCGAGGGCACACGCTAGTGAGATAGACCGAGGTGGTCATAATTACGCAAATTATCCGTTACGAGCTAGAATTAGATAATGTCAGAAACATCGCCACAGTTTAAATATGGTGAGCAACATCCAATAGATATTGAGGGGTTTATTTCCAATATTCCAAACTTAAATCGTACCGAAGCTATTGAGCATGCAAGAGAGCAAAGAAAGAGTTTTTTAAGTAAAATGTGGGAGAGAGAATTTAGTAATCTGTCTCCAGATACCATATCTAAAAATAATTTGTCCAATGATATCGATGGTTGGAATAGATATTTGCAATTTGTATATAGCCAAGAAAATGAGTTTCAAAAAGAAAAGTTTGGGTTTGAAGAGTGGAGTGTTAAATATGTAGCCGATATGGTAAGTACATTAGAACAAGATACTTATTATACTTCTCAACTTGAGAAAAGAGGGGAGCAAGTTAAGAGAGATCTACTGAAAGTACCTAATAGCTATTATGAAACACATTCAAAAGATGGGATCTTTAATTGTGTGATTGGAAACGGAGTATACAGACCAATAGAATCGGATAGTTTGTTGGTGCATGCGATATCTGGAGAATCTCTTGAGAAGGCAATACGCTCAGGAACAGTTGGTGCCGGTGGTCTCGGGGTTTGTGCGTTTTCTCAAGACCGTATTATTTATGACAATGGATATATAATCGTTTATCAAGCAAAAGATTTGATAGAAGTTGGATATCAGTTGTTGCAGATTAATGAAGATCCTAGAGATGCAAAAATTCTAAAAGAATGGAGAACAAATACACCGGTTGATCTTAAACTTGCACGTCTTATAAGCACCACTGTAAATATTCCAGATGAAAATGGAGCTAAAAACCAAGCTCAAATCGCGCATACTTTTTTTGGAGAAACATTTTTAAGAGAAATTCCTAGAATTTGACCCCGACCTAGCAGCCTCAGGCTTGATATCTAAATAAGCTCAATCGGGATACTGAAGCTGTAAGCCTCGATTCCTACCGAGTTTTTCTACATGATGTATAATAAGGAAGGTCGGCGGTCTCTCTATACCATTTTTATATATTTATATGAAACAACTTGATCCCAAGTCAGTATGGTTTTTCTTCTTCAGTTTTGTTTTGCGTTCGTTTATCCCAATCGTAATTTTGAGCGTTTGGTTGTCGGCTTTTTTAGGAGGGGTTAGTGATGCAGTAGAGGACAATACAGTTGAGATGTCTTTCGGTTTTTTGAACTGGTTGTGGGTGATTATTCCGGCGTTTCTCATCCTTTGTTTTATCTGGGCCAAGCTTACCTATCATTATTACCGTTACGAACTTATTGAGTCAGGTTTCCGCAAGGAGTCGGGGGTTATTTACAAGAAATATGTCACCATCCCGTACGACCGGATTCAAAATGTTGATATCTATCGAGGGATTTTAGCTCGTCTTCTCGGACTTTCTGATATTAATGTTCAGACAGCAGGCGCAAGTGCCACCGTGTCGCGTCATGGGGTAATGGGGGCTGGTGCAGAAGGAAGACTTCCCGCAGTTTCCAAAGATATTGCTGAACAACTTCGAGACGAATTGATCCAGCGAGCACGTCAGTCGAGGACACAAGGTATCTAGATTTTTCAAAGAGGGTATCACACTAAAACAGAAGATGAATTCCGAACAATATCCCGCTTCTCTTCCAAATAACTCTGAACACAAAAAGGAGAAGAAAGGAACTCCGAAGCGGTTGCTTCTCGCACTTGAAGTGAATATCCGACCGCTCATTGGTGAGATTTCTGTTTCGGGTAGAGAAAACTTAGAAATTTTGCCACCAGATCGAAAGGTGGTTGTTGCTACGACCCATATATCAGATTTGGACATCCCTTTGGTGGTTAAGACACTTGGGTCTGATTTTGATATGGCCATATCGGATGTTTCGACGCACCACCATTTTTTTGAAGACCCTATGGGTAATGCAAGTATCACTGTTGCGGGCAAGGAAAATTTTTTCCCCATTGATTATAAAAAGAGAGTGGGAGGAAAAGATGCTCGGTTCAATCCTAATAATTTCGTCGCGATGCGGGATGCTATGGAAAGCGGAAAAGAAATTGTGGTATCTGCGCATAATCCCTCAGAGACGGGAGGATTAACTCGGGGTGGTGTTGGTGCAGTCTATTTGTCACAAATAGCTGATGCAGTGCTTCTTCCTGTCGCGGTGGATATGAAATCAAAAGAACCCTTTCTTGTCGGAAAGAATATGTTGGATAAGATTCGCGAACGCCCTGATGTGGATGTGTTAATCGGGAAACCGATTGAACTTACCTCTATCAAAGGAATAGGGGAGTATCAAGAAATTTTTGATAAGCGAAGAAACGGAGAAAAACTGTCTGCAGAAGAGGTTGCGAGATTCAAACAACTTTCTAGTTCTCTTCGAGAACAGTCCGAGATTTTGATGCGCTCTCTTGCAGCTCTATTGCCTGATGAAAAGCGAGGGTCGTATTCGGAACACGTACCCGATTCTCAATAGTTCTTAGATTCAGAAACCTATTTCCACAAATCCCAAATATACTGGGCGACATTGGCTGGCTTGCCTTCAAGCGCAAAATCGTGCAGATCAATAAATGGAACGCTGTTTCCTTCAATAATTCCCCAGTGAACTGTGTCGGGATCTTTTGTTGGATCAGGGGTTATCACATCAAAACCAATAACAGTGCCACCTGCAACGCGCGCAGCTTGTTCCAGTTTTTCGACAAGTTTCGAATGAATTTCTGAACACATTTCCCGAGTACTGCCTCCAAAGAGTCGTCCAGTGCGGGAGAGAACAGGAAGTACGGTGCCTTTCGGAAGAACATCGTCGAGTTCATATCCTTGGCGTCTAGTAAACATAGTAAGTTCGGGTCGGATCAACACTTCTGCGACTCGGCTATGTCGAGTTTTGTTTTTCTCCGCGATGAGTTCTTGTATTGATGAAGTGCCGTTGCCAATTACGTATGGGGAATCTCCCTTGAGAAACCCGCGCAGTGTTCCGTTTACGAGTGTTGCACGGCAGACGCTACCGGTGAGATATTCTTCAATCAACACAAATTGATTTAGTTTTCGGGCACAGCGGAACGCTTCTATCAACTCTTTTTCTTTAGTGATAAAGACTGTGGTATGTCGCCCTCGCGAACCCGTGCGCGGTTTGACGATAACTGGCGCGGCAATTTTTTTGAACGCATTCACTGCGGAAGATATAGTCGTTGCTGAAAAAGAGATAGGAACTGCTATTCGGGCTTTTGCGAGTTCTTGTTTCAGACGATATTTATCATCTATCAATTCAAAAGGATCGCGTGCGAGTTCGGGCGGTAAGGGGATGCTGGGGAAACAGTGCCACCGGCCTCTTACATACGCTTCAAACCAATCAACTGGTTTCCCCATAAAAAAAAAGTGATGGATGGGAATATTGCGTCGCACGGCTTCGTCAAAGATGAGGCGAGAGCGCAGGGAAGCGATAGTTTCGGGGTTTTCACTTATCGTAATGAGTGAAAACAAACGTGATATTTTTATAAAACTTCGTGCGGAAAATTCTGTAACTGGATCAATCCACCTGACTATTCTTTCTAAACCTATCTTAGAAACTGCCGCATGAAACAAAATGAGAAGTGTCTCATTGATGTAGGAAGAAATATGGGAGACCGGACTGTCTCCGCAAAAAACGCATTTGACGCTGCCATACTTTGCCTCTGGTTCAGGGGGTCTGTGCATAATGTCTAATTCTATATGAAAAACCGCCCAAAGGGGCGGGTTTTCATTTCGACAAAGAGGCAACGAGTGTCTCTCTGTCGAGTAAATTAATGCGCTCCCAACATAGTATATTCTTAGGCGAATAATCTACGGATATTAGTATAGCACGGCAAAAAGAGAGATACGGTGGGTTTACTAGACTTGCCTTAAGACCCAATACCATTTATTGTGAGCATGCGCGCCCTTAGCTCAGTTGGTAGAGCAGCCCCTTTACACGGGGAAGGTCAGGAGTTCGAGTCTCTTAGGGCGCACCGAATTTTCGAGGTGTGCCCAAGCATCGTGCCTATGCACGATGCGTAAGAGACTCGAAGCCCGATTGAGCATTTTCTGGAGCTTCTGCGAACAGAAAATCCAATTGGGTTACTGAACCTGTAAGGTTCGAGTCTCTTAGGGCGCATACGAGCAACTTTGTTTTCTTATGACCAGAGGGAATTAGAAAACAAGAAGTACCCCTTTGTGGCACGAAGCGAGAAATGCGACCTAGGAAGCACCTGCGTGCTTCCGTAAGAGACTCGAAAGGAGTTTCGTTACCTCGCGACCGAAGGGAGGCGAGGTCGAAACTCACCTGCCGATGTAGTCAGCGAGTCTCTTAGGGCGCACCGAATCGAGATTAGTCAATCTTTACTTTTGGCTTTAAGCCGCTAATATCGCTCTAAGCTCCTTTCTTGTAAGGACTCCTCGATACAACAGTCTTCACTATGAGAGAAGGGTAATTAGCATTATATTGGCCATCTTTGTTAGCAAGATCGTTAACTCATTACATGACAAATAAATATAAAAGTGTTCTAGTGACGTTTATTCTCTTAACTAGTTTAGTTACTACTACAGTTTATGCAGCCGATTTCTCCTTTGAGCGCAATCTAAGTTGGGGCATGCAAGACAGCGATCAGGTGAGACAATTGCAGGAGTTTCTTACCGAGCAGGAAGTGTACAGCGGTCCCATTAACGGAAATTTTTACTCGCTGACCTATAGAGGTGTGCGGGCGTTCCAGCAGAAGTACGATATCAATCCTGTCAGCGGATATTTTGGCCCCATGTCTCGAACACAAGCGAATGCATTATTAGTGGCTAATACTCCAGCAGCAGTTTCAAGTAACGTAGTGGCATCCGAACCGACAACAACTGCGGCTGTTTCCCTTGAAACGCTTCAGGCACGAGTCAATGCGGCGTTTGAGCAGACTACTGAATTGCAAAAGAGATTCTCTCAATATAAAAAACCACGTGCAACCACGACAGTCCCGACAAATCCATCCGATACCACTCCACCGGTTATCAGCGGACTTTCGAATGACATCACTGTCCGCAAAAGTAAAACATGGAGTTGGAATTCAGAGAGCGGTGCGACTTTCCGATTCTTGATAGACACTACTTCTAACTCTTCTCCGAGCGGAAGCTTCAGTTCGGTAACGACAGCGACTCGTTCCACAGGAACCGGAACATATTATCTGCACGTTCAGGCGCGTGATACAGCAGGAAATACGAGCGGAACAATTACCGTTTCTGTGGTGCTTGATAACACAGCACCTGTCCTTTCACAGATAACGGCAGTTCCTCTGACGGGAACAAATACCACTCCGAGTTACACATTCAAATCGACCGAAAAAGGAACTATCACCTATGCTGGAGATTGTACGAGCGGAACTTCTTCTGCGATTTCTGGAAATAACACCATTGTCTTTTCCACGCTCGCAGTCGGAACGCATTCAAACTGCACCATACGAGTTACCGATGTGCTCGGGAATCGAAGCAATGCCCTCGCTGTTTCAAGCTTTATCATCACCGGATTAAGTGGTACCTCGACTCCTCCGCCCTCTCCGCAAGTAGGTGAGATCTACTTGAACGCGTATACCACTGCGTACACGTATTATGACAACACTCCTCCCGGAAGTGCTGATATTTCACATCCGATTATCCATCAAAAAGCCGGAGGCACGGGTACGTATGCTGATCCAATTACGATTGCTGTAGGGCATTCGATTATCAGTGGGCAAGATATACTCGATTATCCTGCCGGTACCAAATTCTATATTCCGAACGTCCGCCGATACTTCATTGTTGAAGATACCTGTGGAGACGGAAACACTCCCCAAAATGGGCCATGTCATACAGGATTTCCTTCAGGAACTACTACATGGCTTGATATGTGGATCGACGGGCAAAGTGGGACAAATGCACAGGCTGATAATTGCGCAAGTGCAGTTACCGATCTAAACGGAGAAGTGCATGTTGCCATAAAAAATCCCGCTTCCAACTATAGGGTGGTTGCAGGACCGGTATTCCAGAACGGATCGTGCACGCAGCAATACGGAAATACTGCGGTAACCCAATAAAAAGGGCATTCACGGTGGGACAAAGTCCCAAAAAGGAGCGCGCGATGCGCGCTCCTTTTTGCTCGAGAAGTGAAGAGTAAAAAATTTATAGCGGAGACACAGTGAGAGACTGGAGCGTGTGCGGGTAATCATCCGAGTTCACACTCCATGTTTCTATTCCCACAGTCCCTCGAGAAGGCATAGTAGGCAAATCGGCAGAGACAATTCGTTCGCCGTCCAAGAAACAAGAGACTTTATTGCCCCGAACTTCAGCTCCGTGAGAAGCATCCTTCCACGGTTCAAGAGTTCGGATTGCAAGCAGAGGGGATTGTGCAACCAGTGTTGAGTCTCCGTCTTTGACTTGATACATCTGAATGAATGAACCGTAGTTTGAATATGCGCAGGCGACAAAATTTGCGTCATCAGCAAATCTGACCAAGATTGAGAAAGTACTGGTCATCCCCCAATAAATCCCCATGTTTACGCGATAGTTTCCCCACTCTTTTCCGCCTCCAAATACTGCCATAGACCCAGTGGTTTTCTTTTCTGTCGGTCCAACCAACACTCCTTTTTCACTGTTTTTAAATGTTCCAAAAATCGGACGCCAATTCAGAAGATCGCTTTCTGTTCTCGAGAGCGAATAAGGAAGAGACACTTGCGTGGTGCTTGCAAATATATCTGCTCCCCATCCTCCGGCGCTTGAACTTGCCATTTCCCAGCGCGGGTATACGGTTGCGGTGCGGGTAAATTGGACTGCATCAATGAAAGCAGATCCGGTTTTCTCTCCTGCACTGATAGAAAATCCAGTAATTTCTTTTATGTTTTCCCGCGATGAGATGAGATTCGAGATAGGGATTCTCAAAGCGTTCCATTGATTTGGCGTCAGCTTGTTTTCATGTGCGTACCACGAGAGTGATTGACGTTCAATAGGTTGTCCATAGATGTTATACAGTTCTAAATATAAATCAGTGATGTTCGCGTCAGGATATACAGACAGCGAAAGTGATTGGTATTCTGTAATATCGACTGACGGGGCACTCAAGCGCACACCCGCCCATGGTTCTTGAAATTTTGCGTGCAGTGAGAAGGTTCCTTCAAATGCTTGCTCGCTCGATCTCCATTTTGACGCAACTCCCCACGACCAATCCTCAAACCCGAAGGGAATAGATTCTCGATACAAATAGTCTGCCAAAAGAGGGATTTTTCGTATAACCATTTCTTCAGGTACCACCTCTTTTCTAAAGGGATCGCGTGCGGGGTCATATCGCACTCCAACTGCCGCCGCAAGCGCGGTATCTTCCGGCAACCGCAAATATCCGATTTTCAGCCACAACAAGGCACTCGTACATATCACGAGTACTGTCAGCATGGTTGACCAAAAGATTTTCCAAAAATTATCCTGTTTCATTACAAAGAAAGCATTCTATCCTTTTTTAATGAAACTGCAATCGTTTTGTGTTTTAGGCGGTATGAATTGTCTGCTCGTCCGGTTGATGCGCCAGTGTGTCAGGAGCCCATACGGTAGGGTTTGTTTCAAGCAAAATTTCTTTTGGCGCAGGAAGTTCTGCAAATACCTGTGGTTCGCTCTCTGCCTTTGGCGGAGTTTCAATCACTGACGGCTGACTGGTGGGTATAAATACGGAGCTTACGATTGGTTCATGCATTGTGTATGACTCGGTCCCAGAAGAAACTGCCGAGAAATAAAAACGCTGCGTCTCTCCCATTTTGGGGAATTTATTCCATCCCGATCCGATCCCTTCGATTGCTCGCACAACGCTTCGAGCGACAGTGATATACAAGAGTTGTCGATAAACAATACGTTGCAAGGGTACCATCAGAAGCAGTCGCCAATTTTTCTCTTCTTTTCTTACACCGAACCACGCATAGGTAAGATCAAACACAGTGAACAAGAGGAAAGGGAGCACAAGACTCGTCCAGTCTTTGAATATGAGTCCGAACAAGAGTGCGGAGTCTGCAAACGGGTAGGTGAGCGGAATGATGATGTTGAAAAAGAAAACATTGGGCAGCACTACCAAACTCATCATGCTTTTAGGCTGTTCTATGAAAATACTCTTGTGTTTCCAGAAACACTGCATAGTTCCGTATATCCAGCGGAACCTTTGCTTGAGGAAATTTTTAAGTGTGTGAGGGGTCTCGGTGTAGGCGATTGCCCGTTCCTCATAGTGTACTTTTTTTCCTTGATGAAGAAGCGTTAATGTCATGTCCTGATCTTCAACCAGTGTATCAGTGCTGAACCCGCCCGCGGCAAGGACATATTCTTTCCGCCATGCGCCTGCAGGGCCGGGGACTACGCCGACTGATCCGATGACTGAAAATGCGCGCTTGTCGATATTTTGGCCCATAGCATATTCCAGTGCTTGGAAGAGGTCGAGCAAATTTTTGCTTCCGGTTGTATACACTTTTCCAGCAACTGCACCGACATCTTTGTCTTTGAAATGCTGTACGAAATACTGAAGAGCTTCGGAATGGAGCACGGCATCGGCATCAAGCACTGCACAAATATCGTATCGGCTCGCTGCAACCCCTTGGTTGAGCGCACGAGCTTTTCCGCCGTTTTCAACCTGAATCAGCTTGAGATTCGCTTCGGGGTGCGCGGCTATGGTCGCGCGGACGATGTCTCCAGTTGCGTCAGTTGATCCATCATCAATAACAATGACTTCTTTCTTTTCATATTCACTTGCGAGAACGCTTTCGACTGTGGACCGGATGTTTTCGGCTTCGTTATATGCGGGGATGAGTACCGAGATTCCTCGATTCTTGTCATGATCATATTCAGTACGCGGTTGGACTTTCCTATATTTTCCTATGACAATTAGTGTGAGGAGAAGAGTTATTCGAAGTACTACAAGAAGAAGCGTAAACATCACCATGAATGCAAGAATATTTCTGAAAATGGGGAACAGGTTGATGTACGCCTTGCTTGCGAGATTTCCAACCCATGCTTGTGAGTTTTGCCATACGTTGGCTGTGGCGCTGGAGGGAGCGAGTGCAGATGTTCCCGCAAGAACTTCTGTCGCGTGTTCGGCAAGCACCTCGCGAGTCCTCTGATCGGTAACGCCAAAACGTGAGGGATCAATATTGGTTGGTTCGACAATGCCAGTGCGGAGCTGGTATCGACCGAGGGCATTCATGGTCTGCGCTCCGAATGTTCCCGTGATGAGATACGGATCCAATTCGCCCGCTTTATACAAAAACCACTGGAGTTTAGACACTTGTCCGTTTGTTGTTGCATCAGTATCTCCTGTTTGCAGTGTATCGGTGAGTACAAGTGTCTTGGGCGGGTTGAGTAATTCTGACAGAGGTACAATGGTGTACCCTTCTGCTCGTAGATACGAGATGATTGAAGGTAGAGCTTCGACGGTATGTCGTTCTTCGTGTAGAAGCACAATATGCCCCTGCGCGGATCCTTCTGTTGCCTGTTTGATTCCGAGAAGTACGGCTTCTGATGAAGTGGCGAGCCAGTCTCGTGCATCAATGTCGGAGCCGACAGGCACATATCCATTTTCGAGTGTCCAGAGAACATCCTTTGGGATCGGGAGGTATGGATTTACTGTCGGATCGACTCCGATGCCGAGGAGAAAAGGAGGCCGGTAGTATTCAGGACTTGTCCCAGTAATTTTTGAAATCAGATAGCCAGTTGACCGCAGTTCAAGCGCGAGACGCTTTTGCGTCTTGTGTACATTTTCAAGATGTGAGAACGAATGATTGCCGATTATGAAACCTCTCTTTGCAGTTTCATACGCGATATGTGGCTGGAGGAGTATGTGTTGTCCGAGAAAGAAGAATGTTGCCGGAGCTTTTTGCGCCTCGAGAATATCCATCAACTCTTCTGTAATTTTAAAGCGTGGTCCGTCGTCGAAGGTGAGCGCTACTTTTTTTGCTCCCGCGCCGCTGTAGTAATAGAGATACGAGTCTGCCGTATTTTCATATCGAACGACAGGTCTTTTTTGTTCGCCTCGGAAAAGGAGCAGAGAAAAACCAATGACACCTCCAACAAGAAGTGCCGAACATGCGACTACCGCAACTCGAAAATAGGTCTTGCGGCGTTTGGTGCTGTCTAAAAATACCGGCATGGGTGATAGGTGAATACGATCCGGTTCAGCGCGGTTTTTTTGATATCAGCAGTATTTGTTTTTGACAAAAATAAAACAGCCATAGCCTTTGCGGCTTAGCTGGTTTCCCTGTGTCGCGCGCCCTTTGTTTTCAGGTTTGCGACTTGGTTCGAGTCTACTATCTATTTGAAAAAAAGTACACCTATTTTGTGCACCCCCGTTTTCTTCCACATCTGACCGTGTTTTTTGCAGGTATACTGTGGATACGTCCGGTGTCCTGTCGTGATTTACCGGAACAAAATCAGAGCGGGCCTAAAACCCTGGGAAACCAGCTATAAGCTGGAGTTTTTAGGCCCGCTCTGATCTCGTTTCTGTTCTCAAAAAATGAAACCCCTCTCAAAAGAAAGGAGCTGTTCGTGCGTGATACTACGCTTCTGCAATTAATTGTATAGTTGACATCAATTTTCGAATATGTCGTGGAATTTTTTTCGCTTGTATTTTGAAGTCAGGCGAGTAGCATAGCAAATTACTTCAAGTAGCTCTGGGAAACTGCTTCAAGTACGTACTTTTAGTTTGTTAGTTAATAAATAACCAGAGCTCTATGTCTATTTTTATAGGGTCCGGCGCGCATGTTCGCGTTGGTAAGTTTGTTTCCTCCTTTATCAACAAGAAAACGGGTGGCGCTTTTGTCGTTGCGCTTTTTGCGTTTTCGCTTCTTTTTGTTCCTGCAGGTGTAGCAGAAGCTTCGGGTTGCAATAATTTGTTATTCTCCTCTTCACCCTCAACTGTTGTAACTGGACAGGTAACCACAGTGTTTACAGTTGCGGCAAGTGATTCCTTCTTTGTGTCGAACTGTACTCTTTCTTCAGCTCCCGATGCTGTTGTAACTTTAAGTGATGGAGCGGCGAATGGTACTTTCTACAGCGACGCTGCTGGAACGATTCCGGTCACAACGGTAACTCTGAGTAATGTTGGTGGGAGTGACACTTCACACTCAGCTAGTTTCTACTACAAAGATACGGTTACCGGTAACCGTACCTTAACTGCCGCAGTTTCTTTCGATAGCACGGATCCCACAGAAGTTCTTAACGTAACTCCGGTTATGGATGGTAGTGGAACAATGACGGTTGCTCCCTCTTCTGTTTTGTCAGCAAGCACAAACAATGATTTTGTGTTCCACTTCACAAATAACAGTGGTGGAAATTTTTCTGACAGCTCAGACCTAACTATTACGATACCTGCTGGTTGGACAAATCCTCAGGAAACCACTTCGGGAAATGCTGGTTATGTGACTGTTTCAAGTAGTACGTGTGGTAATGATCCCGAAAATGGTAATAACGATGTTTCGGTTTCTTCGAACGTTGTTACAGTTAACATTGATGACTGTGATAATGGAGATTCGTTTGATCTTCGTTATGAAAATCTTACTGCGCCAGTTGCTAGTGCGTATACCTTCACCACGGCAACAAGAGATGGTTCTAGCGGGACAACTAACATTGCAGTTAGTCCGGTAGTTACCGTGACTGCTCCTGACGCTATCGCTCCAGTAATCTCACAGGTAACTGCAGTGCCGACACCGACAAACGACAGCACACCGAGCTACACCTTCTCCACTGATGAAGCTGGCTCTGTTGTAGTTGGTGGATCATGTTCAATCCCTGCAACCAATGCAGTAGTAGGGAACAACACGATCACCTTTAACTCACTTGCAAACGGAACGTACGCAAACTGCACCGTTGCAGTTAAGGATGCATCAAACAATACGAGCAACGTACTTTCAGTTCCTGAATTCGTCATCAATACCGACATATTCAATCAGGGATTTGTTACGTTCTCCTTCGATGACGGTTGGCAGTCTATTTTGGACAACGCCATTCCGCTTCTCGATGCTGCAGGCTACAAGAGCACGCAGTATATCTACAGCGACGCAATGAATCAGGTGCACGGAGATATCTACATGAATGAAACAGAAGTATTGAGCATGAAAACTTCTGGTCACGATATCGCCGCTCACTCTCGCACGCACACAGTTGCTCTCTCTGCTTCAACTCCTGCTGACGTGCTTCAGCACGAAGTTGATGGATCACGCTTCGATCTCATCACTTCTATGGGTGTTCCGGTGGACAACTATGCATACACATTCGGTGATGGATACGATGCTCCTTCTGTAATCGCACGTTTGCAAGCAGCCGGATTTAGCGGCGGTCGCAGCACGCAGGAAGGATTCAACGATCAGTCCACAGATCGCTACGCACTCAAGATTTTTGAAGTGACTGATACTACCACGCTCGCGGAAATGATCGCTGAAGTAAATACGGCTGTTGCAACAAAGACATGGCTCATTTTCATGTTCCATCAAGTGGAGGATACGGTATGTCCGGCAACTGCTGAATATGATTACTGCACCACGACAGAGAACATTGACGGATTAGTTGATCACATTCAGACTTCCAGCGCTTCGGTGATTACGGTGTCTCAAGGTCTTGCGATGATGCCGAGCGCCCCTGCGTCAAGTGCAGTCGCTCCAGTTATCGCTCAGCCGTCAAATATGACACTCAACGCAAGCTCGCTTTCAGGTATGCCAGTGGTGTACAGCGCACCTCTTGTAACAGATGATATTGATTCAACACTCGGATCATTCTGTCTTCCCGCTTCAGGTTCTACATTCGGACTTGGCACGACCACTGTCACTTGTACCGCAGCTGACACGAGTGGCAATCTCGCTGTCTCAAAGACATTTGATATCGGGGTAGTTGATACCGCTCCGGTAATTGCCGCACACGACCCCGTATCTGCTGATGCGACTTCGCCAGCAGGTGCAACGGTCAACTATACGTTGCCGTCTGTTACTGACAACATTGATGTCGGCTTGATTGCTTCGTGTCTTCCCGCTTCCGGTTCAGTATTTCCTCTCGGTCCGACTATCGTAACGTGCAATGCTGGTCCTGATGCAAGCGGCAATAACGCAACTCCGACTACGTTCACTGTAACAGTGACTGACGGCGCTCCGGTTATCACTCTCACCGGTGATGCTGAAGTTTCAGTTGAGTACGGTTTTACTTACACTGACGCAGGTGCAACTGCACTTGATGCAGTGGATGGAAATCTCACGGGCTCAATTGTTACTGTCAATCCAGTAAACACACTTGTCCTTGGTGATTACACTGTTACCTACAATGTTTCCGACTCTGCACTCAATGCAGCAGTGCAAGTAATTCGCACAGTGCATGTGGTTGCAAAAGCGATTACCGTTTCTGCAACGGTAGGCCAGAATAAAGTATATGGCGCTGTCGATCCGGTATTCACCTACTCTGCAACTCCGCTCGTTGGCCTCGATGTATTCACCGGAGAACTCTCGCGAGTTGCTGGTGAAGCGGTTGGCACATACGCAATCACGCAGGGAACTTTGACTGCTGGTTCAAATTACACCCTCACCTTTGTTTCTTCAGACTTCGCAATCACTGCGGCAGGCACTGCAACCGTCATCACTAATGATGTTGCCCTCGCAACTCCGACGGTAACTGGCGAATTCTACACAGTCGCATGGTCAGTAACTCCGATTAGCGGGGTTGCAGCTCCGACCGGAACTGTCACCGTAACTGTAAACGGTGGAACAGGATGTTCAGCCAACGTTGAGAATGGCAGCTGTATCGTTAGTGATTCTGTCGCAACACTTGTCGGCACCTACTCACTCGTTGCAACCTACAGTGGCGACAGCACATACACGGGCAGTACTTCAAGCGCTGTTTCTCACACGGTAGACAAGGCAGGTGTATCAGTTGCGATAACAAATGAGGTAGAACTTTCAACTCCGACTCTTGTAAACGGCTCATACGCTGTGAAGTGGGGCGTGAGCGTTCAAGGTCCGGGGGCGGGAACTCCGACTGGCACGGTAACCGTGACGGGAGGTAGCGAATGTACCGCAGACGTATCAGCCGGCCAGTGTGATGTTACTTCGACCGAAGCAGGTCTGAAGACTTTGATTGCCACATACAATGGTGATGCAAACTTCAACTCAAATGTTTCAGGTGGAGTAAGCCACACTGTCAATCCTGCTGATCAGACCATTACATTTGATCCGCTTGCTAACAAAGCAACGAATGCCACTCCGTTTGCACTCACTGCATCCGCAAGCTCTGGCCTTCCGGTTTCATTCAGTATTATTTCTGGTCCAGCAACAGTTGACGCGGATACGCTGACTATCACTGGTGCAGGCACCGTGACCGTTCGCGCATCACAGGCTGGAAATGCAAACTACAATCCAGCAGTCGATGTCGACCAATCATTCTTGGTTACGGTTGCTCCTGAAGTAGTCATCGACAGCGCTCCGGCTTCATTCATCAACACTGCTGACACTGCAGTAACATTCCATGTTACTGGCGATTACACAACACTCGTTTGTGAATTGGATTCCACTCCGATTGCCTGTGAATCAGCTGTTGAACTCGTGCTCTCTGCTCTCTCTGAAACACCACACTCACTCTCAATTACCGCGACTGATGCGTTGAGCAACAGCGATGTGGAGACTATTTCATTCACCGTTGATATCACCGCTCCTACTGTTCTCTTGAGCACCACAGCTTCAAATCCAACTAACATTTCTCCAATCCCAGTAACGGTTACATTCTCTGAACCAGTTACCGGTTTTGACAGCTCTGACATTTCCGTCTCAAACGGAACGATTGGCAACTTTGCAGGTTCGGATGCGGTATACACTTTCGACATCACACCAGATAATGCAGGGCCGTTCACTGTAACTGCTGATGTCGCCTATGGAGTCGCCACTGACGTTGCACTCAATCCAAACGGACAGGCAACACAGCTTGCCATGCCGTATGACGCAGTCGCTCCGACACTCACGGTTGACGCTCCGGTAATCAACGCCACAGCAATCACCGGTACAACTGATATAGATGCAACTGTTGTCGTAACGATTGACGGCAACAACTACGACGCAGACGGTGAAGAGACTGGCACATGGACGATTACCACTCCCGTGCTTGTAGACGGATCATACCCGATATCTGTGCAGGCAACTGATGCATTAGTAAATACGACCGTAAACACTTCACGAACACTCATCGTTGATACGACCGCTCCGGTCATTACGGTTGATGGAGATGATCCACAAGTAATTGAAGTCGGTTCGGAATACATCGAACTTGGTGCGACCGTTACGGATGCACTTGATGCAAGTCCGGTACTAACAATCTCAACTACAACGGTAAACACGGGAGTGGTGGGAAGCTACACGGTGACCTATGATGCAATTGATGCCGCAGGCAACACTGCAGTGCAGAAGACTCGTACGGTAAACGTGGTAGATACACAGGCTCCAGTTATCACCATCCTCGGCGCTAATCCGCAGATCATTGTGGTTACCAACGCCTATGTTGAACTCGGTGCAGATGTGAGCGACAACTACGACAGTGGACTTGTTGCAACGATTGATGCGTCTGCAGTAAATACATCAGCACTTGGTACCTACAGCGTTCTCTACAGCGTGACCGATGCTTCACTCAATTCGACAAGCACCACGCGAACAGTAAATGTAGTTGACTCTCTTCCTCCAGTTATCACACTCACGGGTAGTTCAGTGGTAACTCTCCATGTCGGTGACACCTACACAGATGCCGGTGCAACCGCACTCGATGATGTCAACGGCGATCTGACCGGAAGCATCGTAATTGGTGGCGACACGGTTGCTACCTCAACGATGGGAAGCTATGTAATCACTTACAACGTTTCTGATCTTTCTGGTAACGCAGCAGTACAAGTAACTCGCACCGTAAACGTGGTTCCGGTTATTGGTAGCGAAGCAGCAACGACCGCAACAACAAACTCGATTACGATTACTTGGACGACTGATCACGGCGCAACTTCACGCGTAATCTACGATACAGTTTCGCATGATCCGGTGACCGGCTCTGCTCCGAACTACGGTTACGCGTTCTCAACTGTTGAGGATTCTGCAACTACAACCGTTCACTCGGTAACCGTTTCAGGACTTTCTGTGGGAACAATCTACTTCCTTCGACCTGTTTCTCATGGTTCTCCAGAGACAGTTGGTAATGAAGTGACAAAAGAAACTCAAAATGCACCTACAGCGGCAGCTGCTCCAGCTGGCGGTGGTGGAGGCGGTGGCGGTGGAGGTGGATTCACCCAAGTAGCTTCGCTCAAGATCAACAACGGAGCGACTCAAACGAATGTTGCTACTGTGACCTTGACGCTAGCTGCTCCGTCCGCGGCAAACCAGATGTGGATTTCAAATGACGCTTCATTTGCAGACGGTGCATGGACGACGCTGACTAATACGGTTTCATGGACACTCACTTCAGGAAGCGGCGTAAAGACAGTCTTTGTCCGCTACGGATTAGGAAATAGCGTAATCGCAACTGCTTCGGCCGGTATTGAACTTTCTGGCGCAGGAACACAAGGACAGGTCTTGGGTGCAGCGGCATTCAACTTCACCCGAACGCTTTCTCTTGGATCACGCGGTGCTGATGTTACCGAGCTCCAAAAGATTTTGACCGCAGAAGGTGTTTACACTGGTCCGATCACTGGCTACTTCGGTCCTCTAACACAAGCTGCAGTTAAGGCCTACCAAACGAAACACGGTCTTGATCCAGTTGGCATCGTTGGTCCGAAGACTCGTGTTGCGCTCAATGCAGGTAATGGAACTGTCGCAGGCGCTTCAACAGTAAATACTGATGCGCTCTTAGCACAGCTTCAGGCACTCCTCGCACAAGTTGCTAAACTCCAAGCAGAGTTGAAAGCAATGCAGGGAAACTAAAGCAGACAGGAGATTTTCTCTAAAATCTCAACGCAAAGCCCGCTCTGAAAAGAGCGGGCTTTGCTATTGACGCGAGAGTGGGAAGTCTTGTGCAAGTGTGCTCTCCACAGGAAACCGACAACATTCCAACATGATACCCACAGTGTTTTTAACAGTATCAACGATGGACTTTTAGAGATTCAGTTACACTAGTTTGCGTTAATAGCTGTTTGGGAAACCAGCTTTGATACAACTCTTTTTTAATCTGGGAATTTTTCTGTTTGAAAACCTTTTTGAAAAGGTCTTTTGTCGTTGCTGGAAAAAGCTTTGCATCCTGGGATGCAAAGCTTTTTCCGTCTATGACACACATACGCTTGTAAGGGAATCGAGAGTTTCTCGGCTTATGTGTGGACAGGTATTTTTTTGGTCGATAAAAAAATACAAGACAGTATGAACCCCCGCACTGATCAGGGCTTTAGAGTCCTGAATCAAGGGAAAATTAAAAGATGATTGAGTCTTGATGAGTGGTCGGGGGGAACTATTAGAAGAAAATTATCAGTTTATAAAATAAATAATAGAGTATGAGAAAAATACTACTTAGTTTAGGGACACTGGTATTTATCGGCGCACTCGTAGTGAGTGCCACGGGCGCATTCTTTAGCGACACCGAGACTTCGACTGGAAACACATTCGCGGCAGGTGATATTGATCTTCAGATTGATAACACAAGTTACGTTACTAACGCGGCAGGCGTGCTTGTTGCAAGCCCGAACAATACGTGGGCGATTTCTAATCTCACTAACCAATTGTTCTTCAGTTTTGCTGATGTAAAACCAGGGGATATTGGCGAGGATACTATTTCCGTTCACGCGGGAAGCAATAATGCATGGGCATGTATGGCGGCAGATATCACCGCAACTCCAGAAAATACACTCGTTGATCCAGAATCAGACGCGGGCGATGTTGGCCCAGCACTTGGCGACAATGGTGAACTTCAGAATTTCTTGAATTTCACGTTCTGGAACGATGACGGAGACAACGTCTACGAGACAGGGGAGACAATTATTACCGAATTGACGGGACCAGCTGGCACTATCTTTAATGGAAACTGGCACACTATTGCAGATTCGACGACAGGTACCAGCTCGGCAATACTTGGTGGTTCAACTCGTTTCATTGGCAAAGCGTGGTACTTTGGGACTTTGACGCCTGTAGTGGTTGCGCAGGATGGTGTTAATACATCTGGCCCGCTCGTTCGTGGTACAGGCTTTACCTGTGATGGCTCTGGCGACAACAACATTGCACAGACTGACGGCATCGTCATAGATGTTTCGTTCCAAGCAGTACAAACTCGCAACAACGCTCAATTTGTTTGTTCAAGTTTGCCTCCGTTTGAGGGAGGGGAACAAGCTGCACGCCCAGTAGGAGCAGTGCTTGGGGCATATGTTGCGCCATTAGTTTGTGATGCAACTGTGGACGATTCATTCTCGAGTCCTGTTGCTCCAAACTTCTTAACTATTCAGGCGGCAATTGATGATGCAGGTACAACAGCTGGTGAAACTATTTGTGTTGCCGCAGGAACCTATCCTGAAGTTGTTAACGTCAACAAAAGTGTAACGATCGCAGGACTTGGTGTAGTTGGTTCAGCAGTCGTTAATGGTGGATTTATCATCGATGCTGACAATGTAACGGTGAAGGGTCTTGAAGTGACTGGTGGTAATGCTGAAGGAACTTTTGCAGGTTTCTACATCAAGTCGGGTGTTGATAATCTCGACATCGTGTTCAACGACATCGATGGTCCAGGCTTGAATGACGTTACCACATCGGGTGGAAGTCGTGGCGTTGTTAACGTAGCCGGTGTAGCAATTTCTGACATTCTTGTCGAGAACAACACCATTCAGGAATGGACGACAGGTATCTACACAAATCCTGATCTTGGTGCTGGAACCCCATGGCTCATTCGTTACAACGATATCGACAATAACCTTGCCGGTATTGGTCAGTTGAATGGTGCGGTAGTCGGAGCTAACGAATTCAATAACTCTGTTGCGGCACAGGAAGCAATCGGCGTTGATTCAGCGTATGACGGAGGTAACGTAGAGTTCAACAACTTCCTTGGTGGAACGATGTTGAATACGTACGGTGTACTCCCGACAGATGTGTTTGCAGAAAACAACTTCTGGAATCTCACCGGCGCTGTTCAAGTAGGAGGATCACTTGAAGCAGATTTCACACCGGAAACTCTGGTGATATATCCGCACAACTAGTCTCTCTTAGCCGTTCCGAGCACCACTTGTGATGGTGCTCGGCGGGCTGTGAGGGATTTCCGATCAGCATAGAAGATCTTTTATTAACCTCGGTTTATTAACTCACTCCTACTTTTTGGGAAAGAAAGGGAGTAAAAAAATATTATGCGACGAATTATATTTGGACTCATCACAATACTTGGTGCAGGTGCAGTGATTGCATCAGGGGTGACTGGCGCGTTTTTCTCTGACACCGAGACCTCGACCGGCAACACATTTGCCGCCGGTGCGATTGATCTTCTGGTCGACAACGAAAGCTATTATAACGGCAACAAGTGTACAGATGTTGACCTAAATCTAGAGGACGATATTCATGTCTGGCAATGGCAGGGTAGTGCCGCGTATCCCGTTGCTGGGACTGCGTGCACGACAAGTTGGACGCTCGACGATCTCGACAACGGGCTTCTCTTTTTCAATTTCACCGATATAAAGCCTGATGATGAGAGTGAAGACACTATCTCATTACACGTGCAGAACGAAGCATGGGCGTGTATGGACGTTTCTCTGACTTCAAACGACGATCGTTCGTCCACCGAGCCGGAACTCTCGACCCCAGATACATTGGAAGATATCAACAACACGTGGGATGGAGAACTTGCACAAAATCTGCAATTCTTCTGGTGGGCTGACGATGGAGACAATGTATATGAAGAAAATGAGAATACTATTTCAGGTGGCGTAAGGACGCTCTACAACCTTGCCACCAGCACACCATTTTCTGTCGCACTTGCGGACTCAACACATAACGTATGGGGAACTTCGGGGCCACTCCCTGCAGAGCAGACGGTCTACATCGCAAAGGCATGGTGCTTTGGAACATTAACGCTTAACCCAGTCGCGGCTAGTCAAGGGGTGAATCCTTCAGTTGCTTCAGGTGTAAATTGTGATGGAACTTCTCTCAACAACCTGACACAAACCGATGGCGCAACTCTCGATGTCGCCTTTCGTGCGGTTCAGGCGAGACACAATGCAGACTATCTCTGTAATGAGGAAGAGCCACGACTTGCAACTCTGACGGTCATCAAACAGATTACGAACAATAATGGAGGAAACAATGTTGTCGCTGACTTCCAACTTTTTGCGGTTAATTCTGTAGTGATCCCGCTGACCAGTGGCGTTCCTACCGTAGTTGCTCCAGACACCTACATGGTGACTGAATCGGGAATCGGCGGGTATCAAGCAATTTACAGCGGGGATTGTGATGTGTCAGGTCAGATCACGCTTACCGTAGGAGACAATAAGACGTGTACGATTACTAACGACGACATTTCTCCTTCTATCACACTGATTAAGAATGTTGCGGGCACACCACCGCTTGCTTTCCCCGTTCAGTTTACGATGCGAGTTGATGGGACGGTGGTACCCCAGAACACTTCGTATGCAGTTACCGCAAACACACCGCACGCTATCACTGAAGACGCATTTGCCGGGTACACATTGACGGGTGTTTCGGGAGCTGCGTGTCCGCTGACACTCCCTGGTAACGTGAGTCTCAACGAAGGGCAGGCGATTATCTGTACAGTTACTAACACAAAGAACCCCTAGTTTAGAGAGCGCATGAACGCGACGCTGATAAAAATTGGGGCGCGAACACTCCTTATCCTAGGAGTGTTCGCGCTTGCTGTGTCAGCTGCGTTGGTGCAAGGAGTCGATTCGGGAACAACATTTGCGACATCTGGGATTGATCTCAAAATTGATAGCGAGGCGACATACAACGGTGTGGCCCGCCCTTCTGGCACATGGGCATTGAAGAACCTTGTTCCGGCAGTTGATAAATTCTTTAACTTCGATGATATCAAGCCGGGGGATTACGGGGAGAACACAATTAGTATGCATGTGAAAAAGTCTGATGCGTGGCTCTGTGTTGATTTCAAGAATTTGCAGAGCGCAGACAATGGTCAGAATGAACCGGAAGCGCTTGCTGATGGAAATGGAAATGCGGACGGGGAACTTGCCGCCGGTATGGAATTTTTCTCATGGGTTGATGATGGCGATAATATATTTGAAATCGGTGAACGACCTCTCTTTGGCACCACAACACAGTCTGCGATACAGGTACTCAACAACAAGACGTATTCAATCGGGGATATCAATCACGGATCTTCCTGCAGGGTGAACCAAGACCGGTATATCGGTGTGTATTGGTGCGCGGGAGATTTGAATGTGAATTTGGAGACAGCGGCAATCACGTGCGATGGGAGTGCCTTGGGCAACGCGGCACAAACCGACTCGATGTCGGTGGACGTTTCAATTCGCGCTGTCCCGTCAGGATCGAATCCATCATTCAATTGTAAAACAGGAAATGACAGCGGATGCAGTCTTGGGTATTGGAAAAATCACACAAGTAATTGGAAAGGGTACACTAAAAACACCTTATTTTCAGCCATTTTTGAGAATGCGTTCCCTGGAAAGACTCTCCTACAAGTCTTGAATTTAGGTGGGGGAGGATTGAATGCGCTCGGCCGGCAGACGGTTGCCGCGCTTCTCAATGCTGCGCATACGAATGTAGATTATCCCTATACAACTTCGCAAGTGATCTCGATGTTCAACGCAGTATATCCGGCAGGGAGTTATGAAACTCTGAAAAACGATTTTGAGGAAAAGAACACGGCGTACTGCCCGCTTTCAAAAGATGATAATCATCATGAGAAAGATTATGACCGCAATCAATATGGACACAATGATAAAGATTACAAAGACAAGGATGAGGATAAGGGAGGGTACTGGGGAAATATCAATGTGCCAAAGAAAAAAGGTTTTAGTAGTTTTGGGAATTTCTTTTCATTCGGCCGAAGATAATTTATGAGCATCATCGGAAAAATTTTATACGGATTGTTTGTAGTGTTGCTTGTCGGCGTGGCAGGACTTTTTCTCGTATCGCTTCTTCCTATTACGGGGAACATTGAGATCAAGATTGTGAAATCAGGTTCCATGGAGCCAACGATACTGACTGGTTCCGTAGTGGTTGTGAAGCCGCAAACTCTGTATAAAGTCGGTGATGTGATTACGTTTGGCGAAGATACTCCCCGACAGATTCCAACCACGCACCGGATTGTTTCTATCCGTGAATCAAGCGGGCAGACTTATTTTCTAACCAAAGGAGATGCCAATGAAGAAGCCGATCCGACTGAAACCAGTGCGAGTGATGTAATCGGCAAAGTGCTTGTTGATGTTCCGTATCTCGGGTTTGTGCTCGATTTTGCCCGCAAGCCGATCGGATTCACCTTGCTTATTGGTATTCCCGCGAGTCTCATTATTCTTGATGAGTCGACACGCATTATCCGCGAGGTCATGTTGCTGCGGCGCAAACGCAAAAAAGAAACTGATCTATGAAATCTGTCCAGCAAAAAAATAATTTAGTGTATGTGCGCCAGCGAATGACAGATGGTGTGTTCGCGCCGCACCCTTTTTCAAAAGCAGGTGCATATATTGTTCGCGGAAAACATCCTGCGAAGCTTCTGTTCTTTGTGTTTGCAGTAGCAACGCTTCTGACCCTTTCTTTGGGGAATGTCGGTCACACACTCTCGTATTTTATTGATCAGGATGCATCAAAAGCGAACGTGCTTTCCGCTGGTTCGCTCGACTTCTCAATTTCTTCAGATGGCTCTGTAGAGGCCTATATTGGCTCTGAAGCAGGAGGAGGTAAGGTGATTATTCCTGTGGTGACTCCGACAGTTGAGAGTTTTGATTTGCGGTATCGAGTGACTGCTGAAAAACAGTCGGGGAGTAACGCATTTTGCAATGCGATTATTGCAACTGCGACCACTTCGCCATTTATATACAGTGGGCCGCTACTTTCCATTTCAACTGGCGCGACGACAACTGTTGGCGCATGGCCACTCGCACTTTCATTGTCGGGAGATGCAATCGGGGTTTTTCAGGGAGATGTTTGTTATGTGGATCTCGTTTATCGCGGGTGGCGAGATGGAGCAAATGAAGGTGAAGGATATCGAGATGAAGAACGAGTACACCTTGCGCTTCACGCTCGCATGATTGTTATCAATGAATTTTTGCCCAATCCAGAAGGCCAAGCATATGGGATTAATTTTGGGGATGATTTCAGTCTTCAACCGCAAGGGGAGTGGGTAGAGTTGTACAACAACAGTGCGGTTGCAGTTAATCTTTCCGGATTTTATATTTGGGATGAGAGCGGACTTCCAGAAAACAAAGTTCCTATCATCGGAGCCAATACGCAATTTGGGGCGACCACTATCCCCGCACATGGGTGGCTCGTGGTGTATATGAACAAGGAGATTTTGGATAACGATGCGGATGAAATTCGGCTCTACAGTGCGTCAGATGTATTGGTGGATATGTTTATCTATGGAAATCACGAGGTGTGCGAACATGAGCCAACTGCAGGTGCAGCAAACGCTATTTCAAGTTCTGGAGGTACTTGCGACCCAGTGCCGCCGAACAAATCGTATGCGCGTATTCCCGATGGTCTGGGCGCGCACATTGATCCTATCCCAACCGCAGGATATGCAAACACACTTTCCGAGGCGGAGTTGTCCGTGCCGGCTGTGTTGATTGTTGAAATAATAGATGAGAACGTTTCAACCACTCTCACTACTTCAACTCCTGAAATAATTTTGGAGAGTGTATCTTCCGGCGGGGAATTTGAAGAACCTGTTGTTTTGCCGATTCTTGAAGAAGAACAGGCAACTTCTACTCCCACGGAAATAATCTCCGAACACAATTCTATTGTCGATCAGGCTGGTTCATCTACTCCCAGTGTTCCCGAGCCGATTCCAGAATCCACACAGCCGGTAGAAACGCAAGAAGTTTTGTCAGAAACATTTGTAGCGGACACTATTCCTGTTGATGTGCCCGAAGCACTTTTTGTCGACACACCAGTAGAGTCGCAAGAGGAAGCCCACCCTGTTTCTGAAGTGAGTATTTCTCCTGAAGAGACTGTTATGCCTGTCGAGACAGTCCCCGAAGTTCCTGTAAATACTGAAGCTCCTTGAAGTAAGCGCTATTAATAAACCTTCATCATCTGGGAAGATGAATCGGGTACGAGCACTAATTTACTCTGATTTAGAGCCATATTTTGAACACCAAGCTCATAAGGGGTTGTTTTTTCCTTATTTTTATGCTTTAATTTTCGTCATGAGACGTCTCGTGAAGAAAATTCTTATCCCGCACAAAGAAAATAATTTTCGCCCGCATATTCTGCGTGCGACTGGTGTATTGGCGCTCCTTGTTTTTGTGTTGGGAACACTTTTTGTTTCACAGACATATCGGATCGTACTGAAGACCAATAATTTTCTTGCAAGCGTTTTGCCTAGCGTCTTGGTTGATCTTGCAAACAGTGATCGTGCATCATATGAACTTTCAGCGCTGACAATTAATCCGCTGCTTTCTGAAGCAGCGCGTCTGAAAGCCGCAGACATGGCTTTGCACGGATACTTTGCGCACGAGAGTCCGACTGGCGTTACTCCGTGGCACTGGTTTACCAAGGCAGGGTATCCGTTTCTCTACGCGGGAGAGAATCTCGCCATTGATTTTGACGATTCTGCTGCAGTCAATGACGCATGGATGAATTCGCCAGGGCATCGCGCAAATATTTTGAGTGGACATTTTAATGAAATTGGCATTGCCACTGCGGAGGGAATACACAACGGGCGCAGAACAGTATTTGTCGTACAGATGTTTGGCAGCCAGCTTCCGGTGCAAAGTGCATCTGCAGTACTTCCGGTTCCTTCTGAATTTTCTCCACCTGCAGAAGAAGTTACCGAGTCTGAAGTTTCAATTGTTTCAATCGAGGCAGAAGTGCCTGTTGTGGCAATACAAGAATCAGAAACGGATGCACAGAGTTTTGTGGCAGTGAAAAATGCTAATGCTATTGATGTCTCTCCTGAAACTATTGCGGCAGTTGGGGCATCATCTCTCACACAGTACTCATCATTTATAGATAGATTTGTCGCAAGTCCGAGCAAATTGCTTGCACTTGTATACGCTATCATCGGTCTGATCTTGCTGATTGTATTGTGCGGAGTGCTTTTTGTCCGACATGATCATCGTGCACACCATGTCGCTTCGGTTTGCGTGATGATTCTTATTTTAGTCTCTGCATATTATGTCTATCGCGCTTCCGATTCATCGGTGACGGTGCTTTCTGCAGAGGTTAGCAATGTGTTATGGAAGTAGTTGTGCTCTATGAAGATGACGATGTTCTGGTGATCAACAAACCAGCAGGACTTGTGGTGCATGCTGATCGGCGGACGGTGGAACCCACACTGGTTGATTGGATTGTAAAAAATTACCCTACAATTGAGAGCGTAGGCGAACCCATTGTGCTGGCAGATGGAACTGCAATCGCGCGGCCGGGGATTGTACATCGACTTGATCGCGAGACGAGCGGCGCGATGGTGATTGCAAAAAACCCCGAATCTTTTTTGTATATGAAACGGCAATTTGCCGATAGGCAGGTGCACAAGATATACCGCGCTTTTGTCTACGGTGAACTTAGAGATGATCGGGGAATTATTAATCGTCCAATCGGCCGCAGTGCAAACGATTTTCGTCAGAAGTCTGCAGGTCGCGGAGCAAAAGGAGTGATGCGCGAAGCGATCACGTGGTTTAAGGTATTGAAGCGCAAAGACGGATTTAGTTTTATCGAAGCGCAGCCGCGGACCGGAAGAACTCACCAGATTCGCGTGCATTTTAAAGCAGTTAATCATCCGGTGGTTTCTGATTCTTTGTATGCCGCCAAGCGCGCTCCCGCGCTCGGATTTTCCCGCACCGCGCTTCACTCGTATAAGATCACGTTTAAAGGAAGAGGAGGAAAAGAGATTTCCGCAACCGCGCCATATCCAGCAGATTTTGAACACGCGATTAAACTTCTCACATCAGAGTAAAAGTGGTAGTCTGGGTGTAGGATCCGAACACCAAAAGATTATGAACACCATGTTTGAACCGCTGCTTGCAGCAACCGAGAGAACACAACAGACAGACTTTCTTGCTCTGTGCACAATGGCGTTAGCCATCCGAAGAGTGAATCAAGTCCTTGCATCCGCACCGACCGCTCCTTCCACGCGCTGGACACAGTTGGAAATTCCCAGTTGCAAACCGGAAGAACTCAACCAGCTTACGTTCCAATTTGCTCCCTAGGCGATTTCTCGCCAAGTCATCCATGCCCCAGTCTCGACTGGGGCGGATTCTTGCCTGATACAGGTGGATATGTTAGATTACTCCTACTTAGTTTGTTTTATATGGCCACCCCAACAATCAAAATTTCATCCGTTGATATTGAAGCGCGCAAGCTTCTTGGTCTTCGCGCGGGTGATACCGTCCGAGTGATGCAGAAAGTTGTCGATAAAGGGAATGCCGAAAAAGGGGAGAAGGACAAGACTCGTCTGCAAGCGTTTGAAGGACTGGTGCTTGCCGTCAAACACGGCACTGAAGCAGGTTCGACATTTACGGTCCGGCGCGTAGTTGACGGTGTTGGCGTTGAACGCATTTTTCCGCTCTATACTCCGCTGATTGATACAATAGAAATTACCCGCCGCGCACGCGTGCGCCGCGCAAAGCTCTATCACATTCGCGAGAAAGCAGCGAAAGAAATCCGCCGCAAAATGAAAAGCGAATTGCGAGTAATAAAAGCACCGCCAGCGGAAAAACTAGACCCAGTCGTCAATAAGGAAGCAGTTGCAGAAGTCGAGACAATCAAATCCTCATAAATTTAAATTCAAATAACACCGCGCGCCCGAGGGCGCGCGGTGTTATTTTCTCGAAAGTTATTTGACGCAAGTTATTTTTAATGGTATTTTAGTTTTTGAACTCGAAAGAGAAAGGAAACCCATGCAAGACAGGTCTTTTACAGACTTAGCGAATGACCCATCAGTTATTTCGATGGATGTCTGCGCAGCGCTCAAGACCTATGTCGAAATGGGTCGTGATGTTGATGCGCAGAAGGTAATCGAGCTTGTTAAGCGCACTAAACCGAATAGGCCTGAACAAACAGCGCTCCTCGATCTTGCTCGTAGAGGATTTCAATGGAAAAGGGGAAAACGGCAGAAAATGGCCGCTGCCGAATACAACCGAGTGGTTGTATTCCTGCTTCAGTTCGTCAATGAACCAGTTCAACGAAAGAATCCCTATGAGTCAACACGTGTACCAGTCCGCATTGCTTAGTCAGTTGTGCCAGTTCGTCTGGAAGGATGGAACTGATGTATCTGGGAGACAAGTGATAGATATCACCTGCCCGATGTGTCGGCGAGTGTTCACAGACACAGTCAAAAAAATCGGGAGACATAGTGCCCGATGTCCGCAGGACTACTATGTGCAGTGTTCTCACTGCAGGACGCCTCGCACGCTCGGTGAACTGTTTGACATCAAATGCGTGTGCCCGTAAGTTCTACACGTTTTCTCGCTCGCCGGCCATCAGAACGATGTCCGGCTTTCTTTTACTTGAACATTCCTCAATTTTTGGCATAATGGCCGGACGCGCGGGTGGTGAAATGGTATACACGTACGCTTGAGGTGCGTATGCCGCAAGGCGTGGAGGTTCAAGTCCTCTCCCGCGCACAAAATCGAAACCCCGAAAGGGGTTTTTGATTTTGTTGCGGGAAGCGAGCAAATTGCTTTGCTCGCGTGAGGACTTGAAAGACGGAGCCATGTTTTGCCAGCAGGCAAAACGGGCGAGTCGGGGTCGAGAGTTTTGGGAGACGATGGTCGACCAAAAACTCGTGACCAAGTCCTTTCTCCTCTCTCTTGCACCACATGTAAAAGAAAAGATGGAGGAGACCTCCATCTTTCGCAGACGACATCGTCATCCCACAAATTTCAGATCACAACCACTGCTGGTAATCCACGCTTTCCGACCCGATGGCAGAGTGACAAGCGCGGGGCTCTGGTAAGACGTCTTGGGTGTCCAGTCCTTTGGCGGTGGTGGAGGTTGCTGCTCCTCACCTTCTGCGTTCTGTCCCATCCACGCAAAACGCCCTTTTGTTCTGATTTTTTTTGCATAGGCGCTGGTGCCATCGGGTTTTTTCATTTGTCGGTCTTTTTGCGCTTGCCTGTCGGCTTTTTCAGTCAACCGTCTTGCGTCACGGTTCGCCTTGCTCATAGTGAGCCTTTCTCTTTGAGGGTTGGGAACTATATATTGAAGAAATTAGCAGATATACTATTTAAATACAAGTTGATTATGAAGCGACTCGAAGCAAAAGCTTTTGGAATCGTACAGGGTGTCTTTTATCGCGCATTCGCACGGCGACATGCACGAACACTTGGTATTACCGGCACTGTACGAAATCTGGAGGACGGATCAGTTGAGGTCATTGCTGAAGGGGATCCTGCTCTTTTGATTGAATTTTTAGGCAAATTAAAAGAAGGGTCATTTTTTTCAAAAGTCCAAAATATACAAGCAGAATATAAGGAATCGACAGGGGGATTTTCCGGTTTCAATATTGAAGGATAGTTTGCTGGACGACCTTTCTTGAGAGGCGTAGGCTTAGGGTATGCTTTACACCCGAAAAGGCGATGGAGGAACAACCAAGACGCTCAAACAAAAATCCGGTGAGCGGGTTTCTAAAGCGTCATGCACCACGGAAGCTCTGGGGACACTTGATGAACTCAATTCGTTTTTGGGTTTGTGTAAGGTGAAAGCAAAAGCATTGAAATGGAAAATTGACGGAAAGACGGCTGCGGAGATGCTGGCACTGACACAGCGAAATCTTTTTATTGTGCAGGCCGAGATTGCTGGTGCAGAGAAAACGATAAAACCGAGCAAAGTGGGGGAGATCGAAGTGCTTGTCGATGAGATTGAGCGGGAGATGCCGCCGATAAAAACTTTCTTTATTTCCGGCGGGACAGAAATGGGAGCAAGTTTCGATGTAGCGCGAACATTTGCGCGCCGCGCCGAGCGTACCGTGATTCGCGCGATTGAGGCAGGGGAGATTTCTATCGGCGAACACACCAGAGCATATCTCAACCGGCTTTCGAGTCTTTGTTACGCACTTGCACGATTCGCGAATTTCAAAGCAGGTGTTGTTGAAGAACCGCCGAAGTATGAGTGAGACGCCAGTGGCGATTTCAGCTTTTTTAGTGTAATTTGTACTTGTTGGTTCACGACATGGTGCCTATTGTGTAATGGTTAGCACGGAAGCCTGTGGAGCTTCTAGTCTGGGTTCGAATCCCAGTAGGCACCCACGTTATGAAGAAATTAATCCTCGCATCACAGTCTCTAGGGAGACGGAAAGTCTTGGAAGATGCTGGTTTTGTATTTGAAGTTTTTCCCAGCAACTACATAGAAGATATGACCTTGCCTCTTCTGCCACATGAACTTGCTACACATTTGTCTAGAGGAAAGGCACAAGATGTTGCTCAAAAAAATCCAGAGGCCATTGTTATTGGCGCTGATACTTTTGTCGTGTATGAAGGGAAGCTACTGGGGAAACCTCTTACCAAAGAAAATGCAAGAAAGATGCTGAAATTGTTAAGTGGATCTGTTCATGCAATGCTTTCAGGTTTGACGGTTATTCATGCGGGAAGGGAAATTACAAAATTGGTTGAAACGAAGATCTGGTTTAAGTCTTTTTCTGAAAAAGAAATTGATGAGTATGTAGAAACCGGCGAGTCTCTCGAAAAGGCAGGTGGGTATGCGTATCAAGGCGTCGGTAAAAAATTCGTTGAGCGTATAGAGGGGAGCGAGACTAATATACTTGGCTTACCGATAGAAGTTTTGAAAGAAGTGCTACAAGAGTTTGGTGTTGCAGTACTGAAATAGGTTCTGTTTTGGGGGGCGTGTTAAGATGAGGAAATCAATAACTTTTCGTATATGAAAAAAATCATTGGAGTGCTTGTATTTGTCGGTGTGGTTATCGCCCTCCTGTTTGTTCTTGGACCTAAATCGTCTGATGAGGTGAAAGAACAACTGGCTGATAGTCCGAAGAACTCGACGTACGTCATTGATGGACAGTCAGTTACTTTGAAAGATGGAATTGAAACTCATGAAGCAGCGCTCGGTTCTGCATCAGTAGTAACCACTCGTCTATTTGGCGAGCCAGTGTTGGGTGATGTCACGGGGGATGGGTTGCTCGACGCGGTTTCATTTTTGACGCAAGAGAGAGGGGGAAGTGGCTCATTCTTTTATGCGGTTGCTGCGATACAGAGCGAAGGAGGTTTCCAAGGTACGAATGCAATTTTACTCGGTGATCGAATTACCCCCAATACAATCTCGATACAAGATGGTCTTGCGGCAGTGAATTTTGCAGATCGCAAACCCTCGGAACCCATGACCGCAAAGCCTTCTTTAGGGGTGACCAAATACCTTCTTGTTAAATACGGCGTGTTGTCTGAAATTCAACCACTCGAGGTAGGTGAGTCGGTTTTCTATGGAAATTTAGTTATGGGACATGAAGCACGGACATTTAAGTCGTGCGCTGAAAAAACTGATTACTGGGTGATGGGAGACTCTCCTGCCTATAGAGATTTAACGGGTGCCTACAATACAAATGCGGCGACTGCTACAGATCCGTATGCCCCTGTTTATATAGTGATTTCTGGAAAAATTGTTCCGGCGCCAGAAGATGGATTTGGTGCGGATTATAAAAATGCAATTACTGTGAAAGAACTCATCACAGTACCAAAAGGAGGAGTGTGTAATTAATAAACGAATCGCGCTTTATGTCGAACAGCGAACACAAAGAAGTAGAGGCGCGGTGGCTTGACCTCGATCAGAAAGAGCTTCTCAAGAAGTTATCTGAAGTTGGAGCAAAACAAATTGGTGATTTCTTTTTTAGAGAATGGATTTTTGCGCACCCTGAATGGATGAAACAGTTCCGGCGGGTGCGCGTGCGCACGGATGGCAAGACACACTGGCTAACATACAAAGCAAATCCAACATGGGGAGTTGATAGCACTGAAGAAGTTGAGGTGAATATTTCTTCTGCAGAGGATGCGGTGAAATTTTTGACTGCAATAGGCCTGCCACTTGTTCGTTTTCAGGAGAAAAAACGGAAGACATTTACGCATGGTGATACGACATTTGACATTGATGAGTGGCCCAAAATTCCTATGGTGCTTGAGATCGAAGCGCCAAGTGAAGCAGGTGTACGAAAGGGAGCCGAACTTCTGGGACTTTCGTGGGAGAAAGCGGTGTTTGAAGATCAGGCCGTGGTCCACAAAAAATATTATGGTGTTGACCTGTTTTCAATTGCCGATTATCGGTTTGATGCATAGAGTTTAAATATGCTTGCCTGATATCCAGATACCCTCTATTGTATGGAAGTTATAAGACAACCTCTCGTCGTTCAATGGATAGGATGTCTCCCTCCGAAGGAGACGATGCCAGTTCGATTCTGGCCGAGAGGATTGTGGAGTGAAACGGAATAATCCTCTCGAGGACGTGCCTAAGCGCGTCCGTGCAAGAATCGAAGCCCGATTGAGCTTTTTCTTGAGCACTTGTGCGAAAAGAAAAACCAATCGGGGTACTGACTCTGTAAGAGTCGAATTTCTGGCCGAGAGGAGTAAATATTTGTTACTCTTGTTCCTATACCTATCTCTTACGATATATCGTAAGAGATAGAGCGGGATCTTTCAGTTAGGTTGTTACGATGTAGTTAGCTTAGAATTGTAGGAAATTTTTAAAACGATTTCTACCGACTCGTGGGGGAATGATCTTCTCGAGTTGTATCCAAAAGCTCTTTTGTTTTCGGATTTCTCTGAGCAGTTCTGAATAAATACCCCGTTCGTATTGAAGGAATATTCTAGCAACTGTCGAAGGACTTACTTTTAACACTTGTTCGATAGCATACGTTGATTCTTTTTGGTCGAGCATGCAGATGATTGCTAATCGTTTCGCAATCATTAATTTTTCGGTTTTGGTGAGGAGTGTGCCCAGCGCAACGCTAGTCTTTCCAGAACGAGAAAGTTGCGTAATAACCTTGAAGAGTTCTTTGTGGATATCAAGAAATTTTTTCTGTTCAAGTAGTCGTTTTGATATATGCGGCATATCCATATCTTACGATATATCGTAAGATATGGAAACTACTGGTTTTGGCAGATGTTTTTACGATGCGAAGGGAAGAATACAAGAACATTATTTTGAATGGAAGGTTTAAATAACTGATATTCTTTACAAACCCTATCAATTATGGTAAAGTGCTACTGGACAGAAAGTTGAGCTTTCGGGCTTGATTTCGACTGTTCATTGGTAAAAACTAAAACAAAGAAAGGCTGGTACCATGAGCACAACCGCTCTAACTACTGGTAGCACTCTTCCCGCCGAAACAAAAAAGGCGCTTAGATTGCTCGGAGACACCATCGCTCAAATGGAATCGGAGGCGTTATCGCTCGACGAATTGTCGCGTTGCAACGCCCACCAAGACCCATTCGAGAATGCAGCAAAAGCGTACTCGCGACAGATCGAGGCGCAACTCAAATACTATCGCGAACGCTGGCTTCTTTCCTACGGCGACAACGAGTTCGGCTCCATCTACGTTCCACGGCCGAAAGGCTACCTGAAGACCATTCTTGTTCTGCCGTCATATTTCGCCGGACCGGAAGATGTTTTCAGTAAATGGAAGAGTGAGGCGAAATTCAAGGTTTGGAAGTGGGACGAAAGCAAATCCCTCAACCATCTGATTCCGAATGATCGCCGTCGTCTTGGGCACTACGCTCTGCTTCACGGTGGGCGACAGGAAGCAGATGTGGAACTTCAGAATCGTTCGTGGGAAGATAACTTCCGCGACCGCGTTGAAATGATGCGGGCAACTGAGGCTCTCTTGTTCGAGGATCAGCATTACACTGAACACAAGAAGCACATTGACCCCGAAGCTACCGCGACACTTACAGGTTCGGTTGATGTTGGCGGCGGTGCGGTGAGGGTCCGCTGGGGTCCAGGCGGTGAGTAGTTCGACGTGGACAGGTACAATCTGCAGTATGCGGATCCGGACCTTCGTTCTCGTGCAGTTTCCCTTTAACCTTGGGCTTTGTTCCCTTTAGCACACCCACGGCGAATGCTTTCGCCGTGGATTTTCTTTATGTTACTATTTAATCCGGCTATGAAATTGGTTCCGACAATTGGGATAACAATTTGCCAATAACAAAGAAACTGCTTGCCCGCGTCTATACTATGATCAAAGTACCCTGAGTGGGACACAGAGAGTTTTGCAAAAGATTCTCGGAGATGTGGACGGACGCGGGCAACAAGGTTCGATTGATGTTGACGGCGATGCGGTGAAGGTCAACTGGAATCCAGACAATGAGAAGTTCTACGTGAACAGGTACAATCTGCAGAATGCGAATCCGAACCTTCGTTCTCGTGAAGTTTCTCGCAAAAAGGAGCTTCAAACTCCTTTTTGCGTTATGAATTTTAGCCACCCGCTCGTCATTTTGGAAATCTCAACGAGCTGTTCGGATAGGCGGAGATAGATTTTGGTGTCTATAATTTTCAATTCGTTTTCAGTGCGGACAAGATGTTTTAATATCTCAATTTCTATTCGCAGTTTCTCCAATATAGGCAGTTTTAAAAATTTTGATTTGAAGGCCGCCTCAACGGCGAGCGATAGGATTTTTAGAGATTGACGCAATATTTCAGCATGAATACCGAGCTTGTGCTGTTTCGGAAATTTGTCTGCGGTAGCATACAGTTCTTTATATAGTATGCTAATGCAATGGATAATCGGCAAAATGTCGTTGGGGGGGGGTCGTCATGGTTTGAATTTTAATGATGTAATTTCGATTGATAATTTATTGTTGGCGTGGAAAGAATTTCGGAAAGGGAAGCATAAGAAAGCTGATGTTTTGAGATTTGAGCTTACTCTAGAAGATAATTTATTTCAACTGAATCATGAACTCGCCCATCAGTCATGGAAGCCTGACCCATATGTTGCGTTTCGAATCAATGACCCGAAGCCACGGGTAATTCACAAAGCCAGCGTTCGCGACCGAGTGTTGTTTCAAGCCGTGTATAGAAAATTGTATAAAATTTTTGACCCGACTTTCATTTTTGATTCGTATTCCTCTAGGATAAATGGCGGGACACATAAAGCAGTAAAGAGACTTGAGGAATTTTCCCGAAAGGTAACTTTAAATCATCGAAAGCTAGGATTCGCGCTTAAGTGCGATATCCGGAAATTTTTTGATTCAATTGATCACAGTGTCCTAAAAAGTTTAATACGGCGGAGGATCACTGATGGACGATTGCTCAGTTTAATATATAAAATCATTGATTCGTTTGAAACAGAGTTTGGAAAAGGATTACCTCTCGGCAATGTTACGAGTCAATTATTCACAAATGTCTACTTGAACGAGCTTGATCAATTTATTAAGCACGAACTCAAAGTTGCATATTACATTCGCTATTGCGATGATTTTGTCTTACTTTCTACCGATAGGAAACAATTAGACGTTCTCTTACGATATATCGTAAGAGATGTGCGAGAGCGTCTCCATCTTGAGTTGCATGACCGAAAAGTTATTTTCCGGAAAATTAAGAGTGGCGTTGATTTCTTGGGTTATGTGGTTTTGCCACATCGAACGGTTGTGCGTACACGAACAAAACATAGAATGTTTGCGCAGGTGAGCAAACAAAACCTTCCCTCATACCTCGGCCTTTGTAGTCACGCTAAGACCTACCGTCTTCAGCAGTTTTTATTGCAAAAGGTGGGGGATGTCTGACGCTACTCTTTCAGATATGTGAAGCTGATTCTCTAATCCCTCTGTGTTATACTGGCCGTGTTAACTTTTAACTATAGGATATATGGATGCAAACCAACTATCAGGGAAACGCATAGGTCTTTGGGTGGGAGGGGCTCTGGTCTTAACTGCTGTGATAATCGGAGCTTTTTTGCTTGCGGGTGCAAAGCCAGGGGAAGCACCTGAATCTAAGCCTGTTGCTTCGCTTCCGCCTGTTTCAGAAAGCGATTGGGTTATTGGTTCTGCAACTTCGACCAATGTACTTATTGAATACAGCGATTTTCAGTGTCCTGCATGTGCAAGCTATTTCCCGCTTGTTGAACAAGTAGTCAAAGAGTATTCAGGAGAGATTAAATTTGTGTATCGACATTTTCCTCTTGCTCAACATCCGTATGCGCCCAGCGCGTCTGCGGCATCAGAAGCCGCGGGAATGCAAGGGAAGTTTTGGGAGATGTATCGAATTTTGTTTGAGAACCAAACGGAATGGGTAGCAGCTGCCGATGAATCTGCCGCTAAGAAATTATTTGCAGTGTACGCAGCCCGCCTTGGTCTAAATGCGACTCAATTTAGCTCTGACATAGAGAAAGCTGAAGTTGCGGACAAGGTAATGGAACAGTATCGCGGGGGTGTTGCTGCCGAAGTGAACGCCACCCCGACATTCTTTATGAACGGGTATAAGTTGCAGAATCCTACCGGACTTGCGTCGTTTAAACAACAGATTGATGAAATTATTGCGAAAAGTAACTAGCTGGGGACCGTGGGCGCTGCTTTTGGTTAGCTTGTTTGGATTTGCCGATACCGCATACTTGACGGTTAAGCATTTCAAAGGAGAGATTCCCCCCTGCGTTCTATTTTCTGGATGCGATACAGTGACCTCGAGTAGCTACTCAACTATCGGCCCGATACCAATCGCATTGCTCGGACTTCTCTTTTATTTCGCGGTTTTTTTGCTCACACTTATCTTTCTTGATCGGAGAAACAACCAAGCTCTGAAGCTGATTTTCTTTGCTGCAATCCCCGCGTTTCTGTTCTCGATGTGGCTTTTGTACGTACAATTATTTGTGCTCCATGCGGCCTGTATCTACTGCATGTTTTCTGTGCTTACCTCTAGTCTCGTGTTTATTGTTTCAACTCTCGGGTATCTGCAGATTTCTCGTAGTCCCGCGGAAATGTAGTTTCGACAGCTTATTTCAGTTTTTTCTTCACTTTTGTATAGACAGGACGAGTCGATTTTATTTTGTTATACTGTGTCCATGATTTCAGTATTTGCACGCCGCGCCATAGTATTGGCAGTGTTTGTTTCTCTGTCGTTTGCATTTTCAGTATCTGCTGCAACTGTACGGGTAGGAGAGGAAGCAGCACTTCCATTAGGGGAAATAGTCAATCCGAATGTCTATATGGCAGTTGGAACTGCTATTGTATCTGCGCCAGTTGACGGCGATGTTACTGTTGCTGCAGGGGCAGCTACTTTTTCGGGACCAATTTCAGGAACGTTGTTTGTGGCAGGTGGAACCGTTGAAGTATTGGGACCTGTTTCAGAAAATATACGGGCGGTTGGCGGTAAGTTAACACTTACAAGTTCAGTTTCAGGAGACACGCTCCTAATTGGCGGAGACATATCGGTATTGCCGACAGTGAAAATTTTAGGAGATGCGCTCATTGCTGGCGGACAAGTTTCTTTACTTGGTAGTGTCGGGAAGAGCGCCTATTTAGCTGGAGGGGATGTATTTATTGATGGGCATATATCTGGAAATGTACACGTATATGCTGCTGGACAAGTGCGCATTGGCCCGAATGCTGTTATTGACGGTGATATAACTTACCAGTCTTCCCAAGAAGCTCTCATTGATTCACAGGCGGTTATTACCGGAGAAACTCATTTTGAATATTCCGCGCCGCTCTTATCCGCTCGCGATGTGCACGGATTTTTTGCAGGACTGTTTGGTGTTGCGTTTGTAATCAGAATATTGTTGTTGATGACTGCGGCGCTACTCTTTGTGTTAGTTTTCAGAAGGGTTTCTGTCAGTCTCGTCAATAATTCTTTAGCTGGTTTTTGGAAAATGGTGTTGGTTGGATTTGTGGTGCTGATTGTGGTTCCATTTGCGAGCATCATTATTTTGATTACGATTTTTGGAGGACTTATTTCTGCCATCATGATGGCCGTGTGGGGACTTTTGATATTAATTGCGCAAGTGTATGCCGGCGTACTGTTCGCCTCTATCGTCCAACAGAAAGTTTTTCGCAAACCCATGGGGCCGGTAGTTTCTTGGTGGAGTGCCGTGCTTGGTGTACTGGGCTTGAGTATTATTGGTCTTGTCCCGTATGTCGGACTGCTCATCTGGTTTGGGTTCTTCCTCGCCGCACTTGGAGCACTTTCTTTTATGGGGTATCGGCATTTCCTGTTATCTCGGTAATGCAGTAATTTAAGAACTATTGTATGAAAAAAATCATTCGTAGAAAATTATTTTATATACCCGCAGCTATTGTGTTGGTGATTATTTTGTATGCCGTATTTCATCGTTCAGCTCCGCAGTATGATTTGGTGGAAGCAAAGGCGGGCACTTTGATACAGGAGGTAAGTATTACAGGGAGTGTCAAAGCAGTTGATCACGTTGAACTTTCATTTGAAAATGGAGGGAGAATTGCAGCAGTTCCAGTGCGCGCAGGCGACCATGTTTTTTCAGGCCAGACGCTTTTAAGCCTCGATGCATCATCGGATGTTTATAGCTTGCGCCAAGCCGAGGCGACTCTTCTTGCTGATCAGGCAGTGTTGGCACAGTTACAGCGAGGTACGCGCCCAGCGGATCTCGCGGTATTGCAATCAAAAGCGTTGGCCGCTGACACAGCGGTATTGGATGCGAGATCGGATCTTACCAATAAGATACAGGATGCGTACACGAAAACTGATGACGCGGTGCACAACTACGGCGATCAATTTTTTGACAACGCCCGCTCTTCATTTCCAGCAATCAATATTACTGTCAATGACGATCAACTTCGAACCAAAGTGAATGCTGCACGGGTTGATGTAGAAAAGATTTTAAACACATGGAATACATCGCTTTCGTCTCTGAACTCGGGAAGCGACACTCTTTTGTTTGCGCAGACCGCTCGCACCTATCTAAACACTGTGAGCGCCTTTTTTGATACACTTGCGCTTATAGTCAACTCACTTACGCCGACACAACCGCTTTCTCAAACAACAATCACTGCTTACCGCGCCAACGTTTCTACTGCCCGATCAGCGGTAAATACGGCGCTTACCAATGTGATAAGTGGTTTGGATAGTTACAATACAGCGGTTTCCAATCGAACCATCGCGGAGAAAAATCTTAAAGTGGCAGAAGCAGGTTCGGCGCCCGAAGAAATAGATGCAGCTGCCGCCAAGGTTGCAGGGGATCAGGCAAATGTGGATAGCATGAGGCACAAAATATATGTTTCTTCTATTCACGCTCCATTTGCCGGAGTAGTGACTCGGCAGGACGGTAAGATTGGGGAAGTGGTTTCTGCAAATTCAGTCTTGGTTTCAATAATTGGAGATAGGGGTTTCCAAATTGAAGCAAATGTACCCGAAGCTGACATTGCTAAACTTTCTGCGGGGCAGAGCGCTACGGTGACTCTCGATGCGTATGGAAACGACACGGCATTTGATGCACTTGTTGATCGCATTGATCCAGCAGAAACTCTTATTGATAATGTCGCAACATATAAAGTAACTTTCAGTTTTCTTGGGAAAGATGACCGGATTCGTTCAGGCATGACCGCAAATATTGATGTGCTTTCTGCAAAAAAGGAAAATGTTCTCATGATTCCTATACGTGCAGTGTCTGATGTAGATGGTAGCAAAATTGTTCGTGTTCCTGCCAAGGACGGCTCTCTTATCGAAAAAACTATTATGGTCGGTCTTAAGAGTTCAGATGGACAAATCGAGGTTCTTTCGGGACTCGCCGAGGGCGACATGGTGGTAACCAATCGATAGTTTTTATACCACCGTGTCCTTGAGCCTCTTTCTTTGAGACAAAGGGGTATACTATGCATATGCCTGCACTCATTAAGATAGATCGGGTGAGTAAAATATTCGGCGAAGGAGAAACCAAGACAATTGCACTTCGGGATATTTCTTTGGAAATACACAAAGGCGAATTTGTGGCAGTCATGGGACCTTCTGGTTCTGGGAAATCAACCCTCCTGCATATTCTTGGATTCCTAGATTCCGTGTCGGAAGGGAGTTACGTGTTTGAAGGAAAGGATATATCTGCCTATACACCTGATGCGGTTGCCCGTATTAGAAATGAACGACTTGGGTTTGTTTTTCAGGCATTTAATTTATTATCGCGCACGAGCGTTCTCCAGAATGTACTTTTGCCCTTGCGTTATTCTTCAGTGCCGGAACAGGAATGGCATGAACGTGCGATTAGCGCTATCAAATCTGTGGATCTTTTCCATAGGCTCAATGCAGAACCTTCTACACTATCAGGTGGTGAGAAACAGCGGGCAGCTATCGCGCGCGCTTTGGTTAATAATCCCTCGGTTATTTTTGCCGATGAACCAACGGGGAATCTCGATTCAAAATCAGGACAGATTGTTATGGAAATAATCCGCCGGTTGAACGACGAAGGACATACCGTGATACTTATCACGCATGAGACATACACCGCTGAAAATGCCAAGCGTATCATTCGTCTCAAAGATGGAGTGATTGAATCTGACACACAGGTGGCACAGCGGGCTTCGCTTGAGAAGTTTAGCAAATGATATGAAACTCAAACAAACTATAGAAACAGCGTTGGCAGGTCTTCGATCAAATCGATCACGATCGGCATTAACGATTCTTGGCATTGTCATCGGCATTACGGCGATTATGCTCGTGATGTCGCTTGGAGCAGGGGCGCAGGAGCTCGTTTTAGATCAGATTCAAGGTTTAGGAACCAAGACCATTGTGGTTATCCCTGGTCGCGAGCCTAAAGGACCGAGTGATTTTGCAAATGTTTTTCTTGATTCATTGAAGATTCGAGATGTAGAAAGTTTGCAGAGCAAATCAAATGTTCCTTTTGCCGCAGACATAATGCCGGTAATTTTTGGAACTGCTCAATCTTCTTACGGTACCAAGACTTATCAGACGACCGTGCTTGGTGGGGGAAGCGCGGAGAGCAATAATATTATTGCAGATATATTTGATATTTTCCCAAGTCAGGGGTCTTTTTTTGACACAGAGGATGTTAAAGCAAGCGCTGATGTGGCAGTGATAGGGAATAAGGTGCGAGAAGAATTATTCGATTCAGTTGATAATCCCATTGGTCAGAGGATTAAGATTAAAGGAAGGAATTTTAAAGTTATTGGGGTTCTTTCAGAAAAAGGGCAGGTTTCATTTTTTAATTTCGATGAGATGGTTTTGGTGCCGTATACTTCTGCGCAAACACATCTCTTTGGACGCAAATATTTTGACCGAATTATCATTTCTGCTTCTGACGAAGATAAAATTGTACAGACGGTAGCTGATATCAAAGATACCTTGCGAGAGAATCACAGTATAAGTAATCCGGACGATGATGATTTCTTTATTCAGACACAAGTGGATTTAGCTGCTCGACTTTCGACGATTACCACTTCTCTAACATGGTTTTTGATCGCTATGGCATCCATTGCATTGTTTGTCGGCGGGATCGGCATTATGAATATTATGTTGGTTTCAGTAACCGAACGTACCCGCGAGATTGGATTGCGAAAAGCGATAGGCGCGACTGATAGGGATATATTGACTCAATTTTTACTTGAGGCGGTATTTCTGACTGCCATTGGAGGGATGATAGGGATTCTGCTTGGCACGGGGCTTTCATTTATCATTTCCCTCGGTCTTTCAGCAGGACTCGGACTTAATTGGAAATTCGTGTTTCCTTTTTCAGGAGCTGCACTCGGTATTTTTGTTTCGTCTCTTGTTGGCCTTGTATTTGGAGGGTACCCCGCTAGACAAGCTTCAAAGAAATCTCCAATTGAAGCATTGCGGTACGAGTAATAAAGAGCGCTTCAGGAGAGTTCTGTCTTTGTGATACAATAACTTTTCTAAGAGCCCCCATGATACTTCTTGATGGAAAAAAAGTGCGAGATCAGAGAGTTCCCGAACTTCGGCGTGAAATTCGGGAACTTGGATTTGCTCCTGTGTTGGGGATTGTACAGATTGGTAGATTGGAACGATCGGAAGCATATGTTATCCAGAAAATTCGGTTTGGTGAGCTGATTGGAGCAAGAATAGAACAAGTGCGTCTTTCAGCAGATGTTTCCACTGAAGACGTATTATTTGAAATAAGACGTCTCAATGCCGATCCCGCGGTGAACGGGGTTATTATCCAACTCCCGCTTCCTCAAGGAATTGATCGGCGGGTAGTTATTGAAGCCATTGATCCAACAAAAGATGTAGACGGATTGACTGCTCGTAATCTCAAGTCTCTACTTGAAAATGATCATCAGGGATTTTTACCTGCGACGACTAAAGGAGTGCTCTCTCTCTTAAGACACTACGAAGTGCCGATTGAAGGGAGGGAAGTGGTGGTGGTGGGCCGATCATTGCTGGTAGGAAAATCAACGGCACTCGCGTTTCTCAATGAAAATGCGACGGTTACCATCTGTCACCGGTTTACCCGAGATCTGCCAGAAGTGACCAAACGAGGGGACATTCTGGTCGTGGCGACTGGCAGCCCTCTGCTCATTACTCCAGAACACGTGCATAAAGGACAAGTAGTGGTTGATGTTGGCATTAATGTTTCAAATAAGGAGTCTCTTGCCGAGGAAATAAGTGCTCCGAAACTCATCGGGGATGTCGATTTTGTGCGAGTGAAAGATCAGGTTTTGGCGATTTCTCCGGTTCCCGGCGGGGTTGGTCCGATGACCGTGCTTTCATTGTTTGAAAACTTGATTGAAGCGGCTCGGCGGCACGGCGCGAGCGCTCGGTAATACTTAGATGTTTTATCCGTCTGTATCAGCATAGTTTACTAATTATTAGAATAATTGAAGAATCATGGATTCAAATATAGTCGGGGGGGTGTGGACTGATCGAACACGTAAAGTTATTGCGTTGCTTGCAGTAGTCGTGTCAGTTTTTGTATTGGCAAAGGCAGTAGAGACATTTAAAAAACTTCCGTATGTTGGACGTGATGTGCCGGCCATGAGCTCGATTACTGTCAGTGGAAATGGCGAAGCGGTAGCAGTTCCTGACATTGCTACATTTTCTGTGACAATCGAACATGAGTCACTTCTGGTAAGCAAGGCGCAAGAATCAACCACCGAACTGACTAAAGAAGCTCTCGATTTTTTGAAGAAAAACGGTGTTGCCGAGAAAGATATCAAGACTACTGCGTACAATATTTATCCGAAGTATGATTACCAGACTATTCAGTGTTTTGCATATCCATGCCCATCAGGAAGGCAGACACTTCTTGGATATGTGGTGTCACAATCAATTGATGTCAAAGTGCGAGAGATTGAAGATGCAGGGAAACTTGTTGCGGGTATGGGTGAACTTGGGGTAACACAGGTCAGCGGTCTTTCATTTACTGTGGAAGAAGAGGATGCAGTGCTCAAAGAGGCACGTGACAAGGCAATTACTGATGCTCAGATTCGCGCCAAAGAACTTGCCCGTTCACTCGGGGTGAAATTGGTACGAATTGTCGGATTTTCTGAAGGTGGAAATTACCCGATCTATTATGCAAAGAATGCCGCATTTGGTATGGGAGGGGACACGGCTTCCGCACCCACACCTGAATTGCCAGCTGGAGAGAATAAGTATCAGTCGAATGTGAGTATCACGTACGAGATACGATAGGGACAGAGGGAAGTGAACAATGAATGTAGAATATAGGGATGGAAAAAAGAGAAGGCCCGCGCGGAAGGATTCCGCGCGGGCCTCTCGGTCAGTATCCGTTGATTCCTGCAAGGTTAAGTCTTGCAGTTGACTTTTTCTCTCTATAGGAATAGTATATTTAGACAAGCCCACGGGGGCGGTTTTTTTTAGAACATATGAAAATAGTTGATTATATAAAGGAAACAAAGGGTGAAATGAAGCATGTGAACTGGCCAACTCGCCGACAGGCAGTGGGCTACACACTTGCAGTTATTGGTGTGTCACTTGCGTTCGCATTGCTTCTCGGTTTTTTTGATTATGTATTTTCTTTGGGTCTTGAAAAATTGATTCAATAAACATGTCGAAACAGAAACTTGAACAAGCACGGAATTGGTATGCAATACACACGTATGCTGGCTATGAAAATGCAGTAGCCCGAAATTTGCGCCAGCGCATTGAATCGTTGGGAATGGAAGACAAAATTTTCAGTGTTGTAGTCCCGACTGAAAAGAAAATCAAAGTAAAAGGAAGCAAGCGTGTTGAAGAACAGGAGAAAGTATACCCAGGGTATATTCTCGTGGATATGATTGTGACTGATGATTCGTGGTACGTGGTGCGCAATACGCCTCGCGTGACTGGATTTGTTGGTTCAGGTATCTATCCGGTTCCTCTGAATAAAGCAGAGATCGAAGGTTTGTTCAAGAAGATGAATTCAGATACGGTGAAGCACACCATTGATCTTTCAATCGACGATGCGGTCATTATTGCTGACGGTCCATTCAAAGATTTCGAAGGGAAAGTTGGGGAAGTCGACGAAGATCGAGGAAAAGTGAAAGTTCTAGTGTCGATGTTCGGTCGCGAGACTCCAGTGGAGCTTGATTATTTGCAGGTAAAAAAGATTTAATACACTACTATGGCAAAAAAGATTGTACGCAGACTTAAACTGACGATTGAAGGGGGCAAAGCAAATCCAGCTCCTCCTATCGGTCCTGCACTTGGTCAGGCGAAAGTAAATATTGGTGAATTTGTCACTCGTTTTAACGAGGGAACAAAAGAGATGCGCGGGGAGTTGGTTCCGGTTGAGATTACCGTCTATGAAGACAAAACATTCGGACTGGTATTCAAGACTCCGCCTGCAACCAATCTGATTTTGAAAGCAGCTGGAGTTGAGAAGGGTGCGGGCAAGAGCGCTCAACAGAAAGCGGGGAGTATCACCAAAGCACAACTAAAAGCTATTGCTGAAAAGAAACTCAAGGATCTAAATGCCAACGATGTAGCCGCTGCTATGAAGATTATAGAAGGAAGTGCGCGGTCACTCGGTATTGATGTGAAGTAATAAAAAAGGCGCCCCGATCGGGGCGCCTTTTGTTTATTCGCTAGCGAGTGAGCGACCTAAATTTCAAAGAGTAAAGCGACTATGAAATTGGGAGCACTCGTGTGGTGCGAAGAGAAGAAAGTATCCTCTTTTTTCTCTTCCGAACGAGCGATGCGAACAAAGATTCTTCGAGGTTTCTCCCGAGGAATCTTTATCGCTCGAGAGTGAGAAACGTGTACGCAGGATTTCCTTCATGGTGCACTCGTTCGATTTCAGTTTTAAATTCCGCGTAGGCAGGGAAAAAGGCATCTCCCGATTCTTCGCTTTCTACAAGTGTCAGGTATAGCCGATCGGTGAAGGGGAGGGCTTGTTTGTATATTTCTGCACCGCCGAATATAAAAATTTCATTCTGATCAACTTCGCGCGCTTTCCTGACCGCGTCTTCAAGCGAATGGACGACAACACACCCCTCTGCGGAAAAAGATTTGTCTCTCGTGACGACAATATTGGTTCGTTTGGGGAGCGGTTTGCCAATAGATTCAAATGTCTTTCTGCCCATGATGATGGGGTGGCCGTGCGTAAGTGCTTTGAGCCGATCCCAGTCCTCTTTAATATGCCAGAGGAGTTTGTTTTCTTTGCCTAATACGCGATTTTGGGCACCAATCGCTGCAATAGCGCTAATACGCGCTTTTTTATTGGTTTGTCTAGATTGTTGCATGTGGCGGCTTGTGTAATACTTCTAGTACGTAATTACATTCTATCCTATGTCGTCCCACTATGAAATTGAAATAAAAACACTCTTGGGTAGCAAGGAGAATGCCGAGAAGCTTCGCGTTGGTTTAAAAAAGATTGATCCCTCTCTCGCGCTCACTTCAAGTCACAGCGAGCTCAATCATTATTTCACTGAACCAAAAAGTCGCAAGCAATTACTCGATGCAATTTTGCCGATTCTCCCCACAGAAAAACAGGTAGCACTTAGTAAGTTGTTAACTGATGCAAAGACCATATCAATTCGTTCTCGTTCTGCACGGGGGAAGATATTATTTATCGTGAAAGCATCGGTTGATGATCACACGAGTTCAAATGGTGTTTCCCGTATTGAGTTTGAATCAGCAGTTGAAAAGACCTTGGATGAATTAGACAAAATACTCCTGTCTGCAGGTCTTACCTATCAAGCCAAATGGTCTCGCGAGCGCGAGGAGTATAAATCAGGCAATACAAACATTTGTATTGATCGCAACGCAGGATACGGATATCTTGCAGAATTTGAACGATTGATTGATTCAGATAAAGAGATAGCATCAGTAAAAAAAGAACTAGAGCAGTTTATGGGGAAGCTCGGACTTTCGGAATTGTCACAGGAGAGATTGGAGCGGATGTTTGCACATTACAACGCTCACTGGCCGGAATACTATGGGACTGACAAAATTTTTACTATTGAATAACATCTTTTATGTATCTTTCAGACATTGATATTGAAAAGGCAGTGAAAGTAGGAGAGATTACACTCGAGCCTTTTGATGTGGCACGCCTTCAGCCGGCAAGCTACGATATTCGTCTCGGAAATAAATTTATTATCAACGATGAAAGCTCGACCTATTTGATTGATCCGGTAAAAAAGATTTTTGCCAAAACACGCGAGGTTGATATAGCCGATGGAGCAGAGTTTGTACTCCACCCAGGGATTTCAGTGCTTGGAACATCAAAGGAGTATTTTGGCACCGACCATTTTCTTATCCAAATCGGTGGGAAATCGTCTCTCGCACGGATTGGTCTCATGATTCACAACACCGCAGGTATTATTAATCCAGGTCATTTTCTCAATGTCACGCTTGAACTGACTAATCAGAACACCGTCCCGATTGTGCTCCATCCGGGGATGGATATTGCCCAACTTACGTTCTCGAAACTCTCGTCTCCTCCCAAAAGAAATTATAAAAAAATCGGTCGATTTGCAAAAAATAACTGGAACAATTTTGCGCCGGCGAAGAAACGCGCGGGGCGCTAACTCTATGAGCATTCATCCAGAACAGCAGTATCTCGATCTTCTCAAGGAAACAGTTGAGAAAGGGGATCGGCAAGTCGATCAGGGCCACGGCAAGGCAACTTTCGGGGTATTCGGTCGTCAGATTCGTTTTGATCTATCAAAAGGATTTCCATTGTTGACCACCAAGCGTGTGTATTGGAAAGGAGTTCGACATGAACTGTTTTGGTTTATGACAGGTCAATCGAACATAAAATATCTCGTTGACAATGATGTGCATATTTGGGATGACTATCCGCATAGGATGTATCAGGAGCGTGCAAAGAAAGGGGAGTTTCCGGAGATGGAAAAAGAGATCTTCATAGGAAAAATAAAAGAGGATGCGGAATTTGCAAAGAAGTTTGGGAATTTACCGAGAGTGTATGGTGACATGTGGAGGCATTGGCCGACCAAAGATGGCAAAGGAATAGATCAATTGGCGTGGGCGATTGAGGAACTTCGAAATGATCCCTCATGTCACAATGCAATCGTAACGTCGTGGAATCCTGAATATCTTTACACGATGGCAAAACCAGAGGATGCGAACCGGTTTCCGATTTGTCACAACATGTATCAGTTTAATATCAAAAATGAGAAGGTTTCGCTCCAACTCTACCAACGCAGTGCAGACATATTTTTAGGTGTGCCATTTAATATTGCGAGTTATGCTTTACTTTGTCACATTGTCGCCAAGATTTTGGGGAGAGAAGTGGGGGAATTTGTGCATACATTTGGCGATGTCCATATCTATGAAGATCACTTTGAGCCGGCGAAAGAGCAATTAAAAAGAAAACCAAAAGCGTTTCCCACTCTCTCTATCAGCTCCGATCTGAAATCTCTCAATGATTTTAACCTTGATCAGGTCAAGCTTGAGGGGTACGACCCTCACGATACGATTAAGGCCGAATTCACCGTTGCGGGTTTGCGGGATGCAAACAACAAACCAGCAGGGAAGTAATTTTTCTGTTTTCCTCTTGCAATTATTTTATTAGGGAGTAATCTTTGAAACAGCCTACGGGTGCCCAAACGCGGGGCTAAACGCGAACTGTAAGGTCCTTTGGACCTAACGCGCGAGACTCTACGGAGTCTCCCATACCAGTACCGTGCTGTTCTGAAGAGCAATCTTTCAGGGCAGTGCGGTCTTTTCTTTGATTATGTAAAAAAAGGACGCGCG
>MHRF01000001.1:0-56841 GCA_001820875.1 Candidatus Taylorbacteria bacterium RIFCSPHIGHO2_01_FULL_46_22b | reverse complement strand
ATTGGGACTGCCGGTCCGTGTCCGAGCCATTGTTCGCGTTCCCGAACCAGCTTTTGATCATCGAAGTCGAGTGCTTCAAGTGGAGTTCCTCTCAGGATTCGTTCGAAGAGCCCGAGCACATAGATCCGTTTGAGTGTTTCGCCGTAGCTTCGCGCAAAGACGATGCTCGCGGGACCTCTGAGGTCTGGGATGCGAAGGTTGGTGTGCAAGTGTAGTACGCTTGCCAGGCTCAATTGCACTTCACCAAAGCGCATTCCAAATACTCCTCCTTCAATTTCGAACTTGATCACCAGTTCGAATTGTACCTCGCTAAGCGCGTAGCGTTCGCTTTGCGTGAGTTCTTTGAAGTGGTAAATGTGACGTTTTACTGCAATCACAAAGTGATGCTTGTGATTGGCTTGAGGATATGGGTTAGGCCACGCACGCCAGTGCTCATTCTCGGCCACAATGTGATGCAAAGGGTTTTCGCCGCAGAATTGGCATATTCCTGCTTGTAACTTTGCACGCGTATCCACAAACTGTTCGTATGTGGTGGCGTTCAAAAGCATGAACACGTCTCGTGGTGACAATCCTTCCAGCTTGGGCAACAAAGAAAGATTCATGATCTCCTCCTTGGGTTTCTCGGGTTGCGGTTGATGTTTTCTGCGACTGACATTAGTCTTCTTGGGACATAACGTCAACCTTGCACCCATTAGGTTTCTGTTTCTCGATTTACCTTAGCTTTTCTTTTTGTCTAAAACCCTATACCCTATACCCTATACCCTATACCCTTACTATGAAAGACACTCAAATCAAGAAACTTATAGCCGCTGAAAACAAACGCCAAAAAGGCGTGATTAATCTGATTGCTTCTGAAAATTATGTCTCAAAAGACGTGCTTGAAGCGCTTGGTTCGGAGCTCACCAATAAATATGCTGAAGGATATCCGGGGCACCGCTACTATCGCGGGACGGGGGTTGTCGATGATGTGGAGCGTCTCGCACAAGAACGCGCATTCGAACTTTTCAAGCTCAATCCTGAAGAGTGGTCAGTGAATGTTCAGCCTCTTTCCGGTTCGCCGGCAAATGTCGCGGTGTATACAGGGCTTGTGCCGTTTGGAGGGAGAATTATGGGAATGGCGCTCGAGCATGGCGGACATCTCACGCATGGTCAAAAAGTTTCGGTGACGGGAAAATTTTGGACGCAGGTTCCGTATTTTGTGGAAAAGGGGAGCGAGCGTCTCAACTATGGAGAGATACAGAAGATTGCAATCGCTGAAAAGCCAGTGCTTATTGTCGCGGGGTTTACTGCATATGCGCATGTTATTGATTTTAAGAAATTCCGCGAGATTGCGGATGCTTGCGGGGCATACCTAATGGTAGACATGTCGCATTTTGCAGGTCTGGTTGCCGGAGGAGTTTACCCGCCTCCGTTTGCGTATGCTGATGTGGTAACGACCACTACACACAAGACATTGCGCGGACCGCGGAGCGCCCTGATTTTTACCCGTAAAGACAAGCGGGAATTGAATAAATTGGTCAATCGGGCAGTATTCCCTGGAATGCAGGGCGGGCCGCATGTAAATCAAATTGCGGCAGTTGCGGTTGCCCTCAAAGAAGCGAGTACGCCGGCGTTTAAGAAATATGCAGAGCAGGTGGTGAAGAATGCAAAAGTGCTTGCGGATGAACTTGGTAAGCTCGGGTGGCGTGTGGTTGAAGGAGGAACTGAAACGCATCTTTTGCGGATTGATGTTTGGCAGAATGGAAAGGGAATTGGTGGGCGGGAAGCAGCAGACAAGCTTGAAGCGGCAGGAATCATTGTGAATGAAAATACGATTCCCTTTGACACTCGAACACCGAAAGATCCATCTGGGCTTCGTCTCGGCAGTGCTCCAGAGACTACTCGCGGCAAGAAAGAAAAAGATTTCGTCGCAATCGCGCGTAAGATTGATACGGTATTGCGAAGCCGCTAAATCAACAGTATATGAAGATCAACCCCGAGATTTTTCGTGCATATGATTTGCGTGGGGTAAATGACCGAGATTTGAATCCGGTTATTGTTGAACATATCGGCAAAGCTTTTGGCACGTATGTAAAGCACCGTGGCGGTTCACGGGCTATTGTCGGCAGAGACTCGAGGAAAACAAGCCCTGCGTACAGCCAAGCAATGATTGCAGGAATTCGATCAACAGGAATTGATGTCATTGATATCGGAATGAATCTGGTGGGGACATTTTATTGGTCGCAGTACTACCTGAAAAATCAATGGGGTGTGTTTATAACAGCTTCTCACAATCCTCCTGAATTTAATGGGTGCAAGTTTGCTAATGATTTTTCGGAGACGTTGGTGAGCGAAGGAATGCAGGAACTTCGCGATATAGCACTTCGAGATGATATTGAGATGGGGAAAGAAGGGAAACTTGAGGTGATGGATATCAGAGAGGCATATTTTAGCGATTTGATAAAACGACTACCGATTGAAAATAAATTCCGAGTAGTGGTGGATCCAAGCGGCACCACTGCAGGCTCGATTATCCCTGCACTCTTGCGAAAGGCCGGATGTGAAGTGATAGAAAAGCATTGTGAGATTGACCCCAATTTTTTTGAGGGTGCAGCCGATCCTACGGAGTCAAAAATCGCAGAACGAATACGAGCGGAAGTTCTAGAAGCCAAAGCCGATATCGGCTTCTCATATGATGCTGATGGAGATCGTATCGGTATTGTTGATGAGAAGGGAGGAATCATTTGGAACGATGTACTGGTGGCACTGTTTGCCGCAGACGTGCTCAAAGACCATCCAAAATCAACCATTATGTACAACACACTGTGTTCAAAAGCGGTGAAGGAGGTGATTGAGCGCGAAGGCGGCAGGCCATTTATGTGGCGCACCGGGCATTCTTTTCTCAAGAAGAAAAATCAGGAGGTAAAAGCCGCGTTTATCGGTGAGTTGTCTGGACATTTTTTCTTTTCAAAAGATTTTTATAACCATGATGATGGAGCGTATTCAACATTACGATTACTTCGATATTTGTCGCGAAGCAGACAGACTTTGTCGGAGGCTATTGCTTCGATACCACACTATGAATCAAGTCCCGAAATAAAATTGTACGTTTCTGACAAAGAGAAAGTGGTATTAATGAAGAAGATCTCGCCAGTGCTCCGGACTGATTATCCGAATGCGGAAATTATTGATGACGAGCGGGCAGGGGACGGAATAAGGCTTGAACTGTCGGATGCGATGTTTGTGGTACGTTATTCGCAAAATGGTCCCTATATCACCATAAAATTTGAAGCAAAAACAAAAAATCGATACGAAGAGATCAAACAATATTTGCATAAGCTTTTACACACATATAAAGAAGTTGATTGGGATTCAAAAATCAGTGTAAACGGAGAGGCACTAGATTAATCACCCTCTTGTTTTAGGATTGTCTGGTCTACCACAGTTTGTGTCGGTGGTGACATGGCGGTATCGCGATGAAGACCTCCTACATTACGAACACCTGCTAACGCCTCGACCCAACCCAGCTTTGCTGGGTGCAGTCGAGGTGTACTGATCCTGCACAAGGATCTGAGAGGCACTCTATTCAGCACCCCTTCAGCGGGGAACCTTAACTGGGCTGGTGTTGCCGAGACACAATAACGAGGGGTACGCGTTCTACGCCTACCCCCGTTCTTTTTATTTATACATATGGAGTGCTAATATAACGGAATGATTCGGGACTTGATACACAAAGCGATATCACAATCCGTAGGGGAAGCCCTTGGAGACATTTCTTTTTCTGTTGAGCGAACTGAAGATTTTGAGCACGGCGATTATGCGACCAATGTTGCACTTGTTGTGGCAAAACAGGTCAAAAAAGCACCAGTAGTGTTTGCAAAAGAGCTTGTCGCAGAACTCCAGAGGAATCTACCAGAGGGAATTGAGAAGATCGAAGTTGCGGGTGCAGGTTTCATCAACTTTTTTCTTTCAAGAAAATATCTTTCGGATGCGGTTTCAGAGATTATCTCGGCCAAGGGAAATTTTGGGAAAAACAAAAATCTTGCTGGCAAAAAAGTGATGGTGGAATATACCGACCCGAATCCATTCAAGGAATTTCATATTGGGCATCTGATGTCGAATACGATCGGTGAATCAATTGCACGATTGTTTGAGGCGCAGGGGGCAGAGGTGAAGCGTGCGTGCTATCAGGGCGATGTCGGACTTCATGTTGCGAAGGCCATCTGGGGAATGCAGAGTGTCCCAATACGCGAAGGCACCCCGCTTGAAAAGCTTGATTTGACCGGCAAAGCTCGGTATTTAGGACATGCGTATGCGCTTGGCGCTGCGGCGTATGAAGATGGACACAAAGAAGATATCAACGGACTGAATAAGAAAATTTATGACCGTTCCGACAGCGAAGTGAATAAACTCTATGACTGGGGAAGAAAGGTGTCACTGGAGTATTTTGAGACACAGTACAAGAAACTTGGCACCAAATTTGATTTCTATTTCTTCGAGAGCGAGATGGCCGAAGCAGGAGTTTCTATTGTCAAAAAGTTTCTGGAGAAAGGAATATTTGAAACAAGTGAAGGCGCGATCGTATTTCACGGCGAGAAATATAATCCTAAGCTTCATACGCGGGTGTACATCACTTCGCAGGGGATTCCCACCTATGAAGCAAAAGAGCTTGGACTTCATCTTGCTAAAGAAAAGAAATATCCGTCCGACATTTCCGTGGTGATTACCGCAAACGAACAGGATGCGGTATTTACTGTAGGACTTGAAGCATTCAAACAGATAGATCCGAAACTTGCTGAAAAAGTTAAGCACTTGTCTCACGGCATGTTGCGTCTCCCGAGCGGGAAGATGTCTTCTCGCTCGGGCGATGTGATTACTGCTGATGCACTGGTGAGCCAAGTTCACACATTGGTTGAGGAGAAAATAAAAGATCGCGACTATGATTCGGTTCTTAAAAAGACAATCGGCGAATTGGTAAGTATCGGAGCAATAAAGTATTCGATTTTACGGCAGGCAATCGGGGGAGACATTGTGTTTGATTTTGATAAATCAATTTCGTTTGAAGGGGATTCAGGACCATACTTGCAATATGCCTCAACTCGCGCACAGTCGGCTCTCTCAAAAGCGGAAAATGAAGGTGTGTCTGCCGATGTTCAAACTGTTCCGACAAGCGTTTTTGCACTTGAACGCACACTTGTGCATTTTAGTGAAATAGTGGAGCGAGCAGGTAAGGAATATGCTCCACATCACTTGGTAACCTATTTAATTGAGCTTGCAGGTACGTTCAATAATTTTTACGCGAACGAAAAGATTGTAGATAAAAGCGATTCTGCTTCTGCATATAAAATCGCGCTTACGAAAGCGTTTCGAATGGTGATGGAAACAGGACTTTCGATACTTGGCGTTCAGATTCCAGAGAAAATGTAAGCATTGCATAATCAGTGATATTGAGGTAAAACAAGGGACGAACTTCAGCCAAACCCTCAGCCAAGAAAGACCTGCACCATGACAGCAACAACGTCCCCGCGCCCAACTGGCGTACTCCAAACCGTAGGCTGTTTGGACATTCCTCCCTTCGGTGAAAAAGCGTTCTCAATCGGGGAGAATTTTCTCGATGATCAGCAACGTACCACATTTTCCGTGGGCCCTGGATTTGGTCGGCACTGTCTCCACATTGTTGAACCGAACCTCCAGTCTTCGCGCGTCGAGGTTTTCAAAACCATTGGTGTTACGAAATGGGAATGCAACCTTGCGTTTCTTGCCAATCGGTGGTCTCCAGTGTCGTTTTGGACCATCTTTTGTATCGCGACGCGACGAACCGTTGGACTTGAAAGCCTACTCATTTCTGCACCAGATATTTTCTTTCAGGTTCACCATCTGCAGTTTTCGGGCGGCGTCTTCATTTCCTACCAAGGTGGTGAAAAATGGTTTGTTGATGCCATACCTGCCTGTGATGAGTACCCTTCTTTCCAAGCAGGTGGCACTCTCATTACGGTGCCCGCGCTCTGACGCGCTTTGTTCCTTCTGCCCCCTCCGTTTTTGGCGGGGGCTTTCGTTTGACTTTTCAAGTCAAAGAAGTAATCTCTGTTCAGTTCACCCTAACCCCTAGCCCAGAAAGACCTTACGGTATGAAAAAGAAACCGACACCCAGAAACATCCACCGTTCCCAGTTCGTTGACGGATTCCTGCTTGCAGCCGAGAAACGAGTGTTCTTCCAAATGGGAGACGAATGGTTTACGGCATCTCTGATGGAACTGGTACAGCCAGGTGTGTGCAAGTCTCGCCGAAAACAGATTGTTCTCCAGATCGGCAGTGCAGAGAATTTTCCCAAGTGCAACCCTGAAGGTCTCCCCAAGGTCGAGATACCTCTTGCGCTTGCCCAGTATGTGTTTATGATACGCATGGCCGTCAAGCAACGCCTTTACTGGCGTGGTGTTCTATCTGCACTGGTAACGAAGAAGAACAGGGAGAGTATGGCGCTTGCACTGGTGCCGTTTGTTTTTCCAAAGAAGTCGGCGGGGAAGTGACCCACTCCAATCTCTCTTTCGGCGCCCCGCATCCTGCGGGGCGCTTTCCTTTTCTTGCCTTTGTATTGTTTTTCTGTAGTATCTGTTTTGGTTCCCGAAACACAAACCATCTACCCAAGTGAGTGAACTATGACGAAAGTACTTGTTGTCGAGGAAGAAGCGGCGTTGAAGAAACTCATCATACAGGCACTTGAAGACGTGGGACTTCAGGTGGTCAGTGCTTTTTCCCTTCGAGGAGGTTTTGATGCACTACATTCCTACAAGCCGGGAGCTATCAGCGTTGCGTTCATTGATTGGCAATTCGAGGATGGCACATCGCAATTGCTCATTGCCGATGCTGTGCGGTGCAACGTAGGGCAGATTGTGGTGATGAGCGGCGGACAAAAACCAGAAGTCTGGCCACAGGCGAGACACGCCGGTGCCGATAGTTTTCTGTCAAAGCCTCTTGATTTCAAATCCGCCGTTTTCTACAAACATCTTGCCAGTTCCTTGGTTGCGGCGTGGAGCAAAGAGTCTTCGAGGTGAGTTCAATTCCGGTCTTCAAGGTGCTAGCCCCAGTTGCAAAACCTACTTTCGACGCCAGTGGTCGTATCTTGCTATATAATGTAAGGTACCCCACTGGCGTTTTCTTTTTAGTTACGCTTTGCAACGGGGTAAAAATCACACATTCGGCCATTTTCCTTTTATATGAGTGAAAAACCAGCAAAAAGTAAGCTAAGCGAACAAGAGCTTTCAACGCTCTCTTTTTGGCGTGAACATCAGATTTTTGAAAAATCGCTTGAGAAAAACAAGGATTCCGGCAGGGAATTTATATTTTTTGAGGGTCCTCCGACTGCAAATGGAAAACCGGGTATTCATCACCTAGAAGCACGCGCGTTCAAGGACGCGATCCCTCGCTACAAAACGATGCGCGGATTTCATGTGCGTCGGAAAGGGGGATGGGATACCCACGGACTTCCCGTTGAGATTGCTGTTGAAAAAGAGCTTGGTTTGAAATCAAAGAAAGAAATAGAACAATATGGTCTCGCGGCGTTTAATGAGAAATGCAAAGGGAGTGTGTGGAAATATGTTCACGAGTGGGAGGATTTTACCGAGCGGATGGGGTATTGGGTTGATCTCAAAAATCCTTACATAACTTATAAACCGGAATACATTGAGTCATTGTGGAATATTGTAAAAACAGTCAACGACAAAGGCCTGCTCTACAAAGATTACAAAGTGGTGCCATGGTGCCCGCGTTGTGGCACGGGGCTTTCCTCGCACGAACTGGCGCAGGGATATCAAGATGTTAAAGATCTTTCGGTGACGGTGAAATTCAAAGTTGTCGGACAAGAGAACACCTTTTTATTGGCTTGGACAACTACGCCATGGACATTGCCGGGGAACGTAGGACTCGCAATTGGGAAGGATATTGAGTATGTTGTCGTGCGTGTGAAAGGGGGTGAAGAAAAGTATATTCTCGCGACAGAAAGACTTTCTATTTTAGACAAAGAATATTCAATAAACGAAACATACAAAGGAAAAGACCTTGTGGGTCTTGAATACGAACCGCTCTACCCGTTTATCAAAGAAAATATTTCGGGTCCTGAAAAGGTGAAACTCACGAATGCCTATAAAGTCTATGCGGCGGATTTTGTGACGACCGCGGATGGAACAGGAATTGTGCATACTGCAGTGATGTATGGACAGGATGATTTTGAATTGGGAACGAAAGTTGGCTTGCCCAAATATCATTTGGTAAATGAAGATGGGACGTTTAAAAAAGAAGCAGGATTCTTGGCCGGGAAGTTTGTGAAGCAGGAGGAAACCGATGTGTCGATTATTAAAGATTTAGCCAACCGGCCATCGGGGAGTCTCCTTTTTCACAAGGAAAAATATCAACACAGCTATCCGCATTGTTGGCGTTGTAAAACTCCGCTTATCTATTTCGCGCGCGATTCGTGGTACATCAAAATGTCTGCTTTGCGCGATTCACTGGTGAAAGAAAACGAAAGCATCAATTGGGAACCGTCATATATCAAAGAAGGGCGATTTGGCGAGTGGCTTAAAGAAGTGAAAGATTGGGCGATCTCGCGCGAGCGCTATTGGGGAACGCCTCTGCCTGTGTGGGTGTGTGAACAATGCAAGAAGCAGAAAGTTGCAGGTTCAATTGAAGATATTTCAAAAAAGCCGCGCAACGATTTTTTTGTGGTGCGTCACGGACAATCGGAGAACAACGTGGAGAACACACTCAATTCTGATATTTCAAAGCAATTTCATTTGACTAAACTTGGCAAGGAGGAAGCGCAGGCAACAGGAGAGAAGCTCTCAAAAGAACAAATTGATGTTGTTTTCGCTTCTCCTTTTGTGCGGACGAAAGAAACCGCGGAGATTATTGCAGACGCAATCGGATATCCGCGCGAAAAAATTATATTTGATGATCGTCTGCGCGAGCTTGGATTCGGGACGTATGAGGGTAAAACAGTGGATGACTACATTTCTTTTTTTAGTCATGACCCGCGTGCGATTATCTTTTTGAAAGCGCCCGAAGGTGCCGAGAATCGACAAGAAGCAAAAAATCGTGTTGGCGCATTTCTCAAAGAGATCGACCAAAAATACGAAGGGAAACGAATACTCATTGTTAGTCACGAGGGGGTGATTTGGATGATGGAATCAGCTATGGAGGGTCTTGATGTCGGGGGGACTCTGGTAATAAAGAATCGCGGGGTTGAGTTTATCGATAATGCTGAAGTTAAGCGCTACACTTTCAAGCAAATTCCGCGCAATGAGAATTTCGAACTAGATTTGCACCGGCCGTATATAGACGCCGTTACATTCCCTTGCGAGTGTGGGGGGGAGATGAGACGGGTGAAAGAAGTCATGGATGTTTGGTTTGATTCAGGCTCGATGCCGTTTGCACAGGATCATTTTCCATTCGGTAAACGAGAATTGCAATACCCCGCTGATTTTATTTGTGAAGCAATTGATCAGACTCGTGGGTGGTTTTACACACTGCATGCTATTGGCGCGCTCATGGGAAAAGGGAAGGCATTCAAAAATTCAATTTGTCTTGGGCATATTCTCGATGCAGAAGGGAAGAAGATGTCGAAGTCAGTTGGCAATGTAGTTGATCCACAACTGATGATGGAGAAATATGGAGCTGATCCGCTTCGGTTCTGGATGTATTCAATCAATCAGCCCGGAGAGTCGAAGAACTTTGATGAACGGACGGTGGATGAAGTCGTGAAAAAAGTATTTAACCTTGCATCCAACGTCCTTTCGTTCTACCAACTCTATGCCCCAGCTTCTCCCTCGAAACTCTTGCCTTCAGATTCAAATCTCTCGCTCCATATACTTGATCGTTGGATACTTGCGCGACTTAACCAACTTACGGCAGAAGTAACCAAAGGGCTTGAGAGTTACTCATTACTTGAACCAGCCCGCGCGATTCGTGATTTCATCGCTGATTTGTCGCAATGGTATATCCGCCGTTCTCGCGATCGGTTTAAAGAAGAAGGAAAAGACAAAGCAAGTGCATTGGTAACGACGCGGTTTGTCCTACTTGAGCTCTCAAAACTCATGGCGCCATTTACGCCGTTCTTCGCTGATTATCTTTATCAGAGCGCAAAGGGGGAGAGAGAAAGTGTGCATTTGGAGGAGTGGCGGAACATAAGCGAAAAGCGATTAGCGAAAAGCGATCAGGGTATTTTGGAAGATATGTCAGAAGTGAGAAAAGTTGTTTCGCTTGCGCTTGAAGCACGGGCGAAAGCAAATATAAAAGTTCGGCAACCGCTTGCAACACTACGAATAAAGAATAATGAATCTGGAATACAAAAAAATGCAGAGTTGCTGGCTTTGATACAAGACGAAGTGAATGTTAAGAAGATTTTGGTTGATGAAAAAATCGCCGGTGATGTCGAGCTTGATGTGGCAATAACACCTGAATTGAAGAAAGAAGGGGATGTGCGCGAAATAATTCGAACAATTCAGGAGTTACGAAAAGAAAAAGGATTACAGCAGGGAGAAATGGCAACACTTCTGACTTCTTCAGAAGTCGCAAAAACAGGTTTGTTGCAGGAATTTGAAATGGAAATAAAGAAAGTGACGTCTCTGTCGGCAATCATGCACGGTAGCTCATCTTCAGGGGATTTTGAACTCAAAAACTAGGTAAAAAATACACTGTGGATAAACACAGCTTAAGCTTGACCCAAGAAATGGGGGAGGCGTATACTTACTGTTAGTAACAGTTCCTAGGAATCGGACGTTGGCCGTGCATCAGAGTGTCTTTTTGGACTTTCTGATGCACGTCCAACGAGTTGGCGTGCAGTCGTAAAGGTTAGAAACCGCAACAACATGCAGTGAAGACAGCTATGAATCCAAATACCTACACCCACGCATCGCCGGCCACCATGATGACGCAAGGCCGCTCAGTGCAGATCCCGTACAACATCGCCGCCGCGAACATGCACCAGATCGCCGCTACGAATCGGAATGCTTTGGACGCGAAGAAGCACAGCATCGGCGCCGCCGGCGGACATGTGGGCCAGAATACCCGCGAGTAACTCGGACAACGGGAGCCGGCCACCCACCGGCAAAACCAACGGGTGACTTTTCATGAGTAAAGGGAGGGACGCACCGCGTACCCTCTCTATTCTTTTGTCTGAATTTATACAAAAAGAACCGCCGCCCCGAACTGGTCGGAGGCGGCGTGATTGTTTGCGGGTGCTATGCGGGGTATTCCCCGAGTACCCGTTGGTATTGATCTTCCTCGTGCCTGAACCAGTGGGAAGGTTTGAAGATTTCCGACCACCGTTGCATTTTCTCATTGTCAGTCACCAGTGTGCGGAGTGCTTTGTTCCATTCCGATATGGTTTCCGGAGCGATATCGAGGATTGGCGAAGGACGCAGACCACCGGTTGGAATGATGAGTTCCAATGTGTCCGGCTTGTCCTCTGGTGGAGGATTCCAGACAGTTAGACACATAGTCTCGGTCCATTTGTCAGCTTCATCTGGCGACTTTGGAGCATTGCACGCGCGGTATTTTGCTGCAACTCCTTTGGGTTCAGTGATGTTCATGCCAGCAAGTTGGACCATCCGGTATACTTCTTCGGCGTCGAACCGATCTTTGAGCCACTCTGCGAGAAGTTCCTTTGCCACACTTCCTGCGTAGAGGCCCCGCATGTTGGCGATCTCTCGCGCAAGGTTATCGGCATACACATTGAGTCCGTTCACCACTCTGATCATCTCACCAAGCATGTGGTAGAGCGTATGGCACAAGTCTGGCCACGCGATCCGTTCCACGCTCGATTGAGAGATATCTCGGCCTTCAGGAGAGACAATGTTTGCACGAATGGCTTCGGCGCAAGCTCTTGCCCAACGTGCCAATCCACGAACTTTCTCGAGTGTGATTGGGTTTTTCTTCCACGGCATTGCCGATGAGCCCTTCTGTCCTTTCCCAAACGGTTCTTCATAGACAGGGAACGGGTCACGACTTCCGAGCCAGAGATCGAGGGCCATTTTCTCAAGCCAAGAGGCAAGGTCGGCAAGCGCACTAGCTGCTTTCGAATGGATCGTTCGGGGCATAATCTGTGTTGCACCATCGAATTCAGTGAGTCCGAGTTTCATCAGTGCTTTGGCTCGCACCGCAGGTCTCGGTCCGCTCCCAGAACCAACTGCTCCGGTGAGCTTTGTCTGGTCGAATGCATTTCTTGCGAACACGACTTCTTTTCGTGCTTGGGCGAGCGGGGTAAGGAGTGTAATGAAAAATCTCCCGACCGATTGAATTTCAGCTCCTCGGTTGTGTGTGCGTTCAAGACGGGGAGTGAAGCGATGTTTTCGTATCTGTCGCACCACGGCCGCTTCAAGATCTTCCGCTTGACTGATCACGATGCCCAGTGCTTCTTTCATGATCAAAGAAGTGGCAGGCTCCTCTCCGTCGTAGGACGTCATGTCCCCATGGAAGAGACGCTGAAGGTGTTTAGGGAGATGCCGGCGCCGTTCGGCGAGGAATGCGTTGTAGTCGTGGCGGGAGTTTTTTTCCTCTCCGTCAATCCACAACTCGTCAATAGGTGTGTCTCGGAGAATCCTGCAAATTGTCTCGCAGTCATCCCGCGAGATTTCCCCGACATCAGCTCGTGCTTCAAGCACCGCGAGTTCAACTTGTTGCCAGCGATTGTATTTGTAAAAAGTACTGAAGACGAGGGTGAGTTTGGGTTTAGTGTAGCGGGGTATCATCGATTTGCCTTTCTCATTTGTGATGGCCGTCTGATAGACGGCGAACTTGTTTGAACTGTTTTCCATACTACGCATCGTTTGTGTCGAGTCAACTTTGACTTTCGACCCCACTCTGGGTAATCTCTAATGCATAAGAAAGGCGGTGCAATATGAAGGCGAAGACAGCGCGTGTCACTTTTTGGTTCGTTCAGCCATTGGATTCACAGACCAACGGAGTCATCAACGAATTTCTTTCCCGTCAGCGTTCCGGCCAAGACGAAGGGGCGGTCACGGTTGAGCTTGGTAGGGAGTTGCGCAAACGCGAATGTTCTTTTTCCGAAGTTAACCAGCTTGTTCGTTCTCGGCACGACGGCGACTTGAGATTCAAGGTGTTTCGGCAACGTGGCCGAAACGGTCAGTTGGAGGAAGTGAAGTTTCAGCGTGGACGTTGGACATTTGCCAAAGCTGCATGAGATTCAGTTTCGGGCGCCTCGCAGGATGCGAGGCGCCTTTTCTTTGTTATACTTTCTCCATGAAGCGAGTTTTTCTAATTCACGGATGGGAGGGCACTCCCCAAAATCATTGGTTCCCATGGCTGACGCATGCGCTTGTTGACCATGACTTTACCGTGTTTGTGCCTACAATGCCGAACACCATGCATCCCAAATTTTCAGAGTGGCTTGCCGAACTTGCGCGAGTGGTGGGCGTACCTGACAAAGATACCTATTTTGTAGGGCACAGTCTTGGATGCATCACGATTGTTCGATATATCGAACAGATTTCACCTAACGTTAAAATTGGCGGTTGTGTATTTGTTGCTGGATTTTCCAATGATTTGGATCTCCCTGAAATCTCTGAATTTGTTTCAACTCCGGTTGATTTTGGAAAAGTAAAAAGCCATCTGGGCACAGCGGTTACCATTTATTCAGATAACGATGAATATATTTCGGTTGCGGAGAGTAAAGATTTTTCTAAGAAACTTGGTGCAAAAGAGATTTTTGAAAAAGGACAAGGTCATTTCTGCATGAGCGATGGCGTTACTGAACTTCCGAGCGCCCTCAATGCAATTTTAGAATTTTCTAATCGCTAATCGCTAATCGCTTTTCGCTTCTCTCATGCATCACATCTACGAAACAGACGCAGTTGTGCTTTCCGCAACGCCTTCAGGTGAGTCTGATCGGCAACTCACGCTTTTTTCCCGCGAGTTCGGATTGATACGGGTTACCGCGCAGGGGATCCGACATCTCAAATCAAAATTGCGTTACAGTGTCCAGCCGTATTCGCTTGTGAAAGTTAATCTCGTGCAAGGAAGGGGAGGGTGGCGGCTCACGAATGCGGAGCTTTCTCTCAATTTTTTCTCACTTCTTTGTTTTGACGCACCGCGTTCTCGTATTTTGGGGAACATCTTTCTTCTCATTCGCCGTCTAGTTCAAGGAGAAGAACGCAATTGCGCATTATTCGACACGTTGGTTGCAGGTCTTCGATTTCTGGTCACCACACCTGCCGTTTCTTTGCCCACTACGGAACTAGTTATCGTGCTTCGAGTACTTTATAACTTGGGATATATCGGGGCTACCGCTCCGCTTTCAAGCGATTTGCTCACTGGAGCATGGACTTCCACGGTACTTATGGAAGCGGAAACCCATCGAGGTCTTTTTCTGCGTTCAATTAATGAATCGCTTGGTGCAAGCCACCTTTAATTTTGCGGAGTGACTCTTCGCGATTCTATTGATATCTTATCGCGAAGAATGGGAAAGGGGTCGGGGAAACGGGAGTTTCCCCGTGGAGGAGAGCAGTGAGCGAGTCTTAAAGCGATCGTTGAGAACCGATAGGTTCTCAAAATAATAAAACTCCAAATACCCCAACGTTTTTCTCCTTTTCGAGAATAAAGGGGAAAGAGTTTTATTATTGCATGCTATAATTTGGCTATGGCCGACGAATCGGGCAAGAGGAACTTTTCTTTTGATAATGATAAACTTCGAAATCTTGAGAAGAGTTTATATGCGCGTGATGAAAAAACAGTGGATTCAAGTGCAGATAGCGCTACGAGTTTTTCGTCTCCGGCAGAAACTCCGCCTGCCGATTGGGCTGATGAACCCCCAACTCGGTATACATTTCCCGCAAGCAAGCATTTTATGAATCGTGCGCTCATGAAAAAGATTTTACTGGGGACCGGAGGTTTTTTTGGAATTTGTCTTATTGTTGGAGCACTTTTTTTCTTTGGAGGATGGAACAAGGTTTCGACAGATAATGTGGTCATTTCAGTGAATGGACCATCATCAATTGGGGCGGGGGAACCACTTTCATTTGAATTCGTCATACACAATCAAAACAACATTGATCTTGCTAGCGTGAATCTGCTTGTCGAGTATCCTCCAGGGACGCGCACGGCAGACGATCAACAAAAAGAATTATTGCGCGACAGCGAGCAAGCTGATGGTATTCCTGCAGGCGACACAATTCGCCGCACCAAGCAGGCAATGCTTTTCGGCGAGGCTGACAGCACCCAGCACATTATTGTTTCAGTCGAGTATCGGGTGAAGGATTCGAGTGCGACCTATTTCAAAGAATTTTATTATGATCTTCTCATCTCAACTGCGCCGGTTCGGCTTTCGATTGATACAGTCAAAGAGGCGTTTAGTGGAAAGGACGTCGAGCTGTCTGCTGATGTTGTCTCCAATGCAACATCAGTGGTGAGTGGACTGATGCTTCGCGTGGATTACCCCTACGGATTCACCTATACATCGAGTTCTCCAGCACCAGTGTACGGCAACAACATCTTCCTCTTGGGAGATCTTAATCCTGCTGATCATCGAGTCATTCGCATTCATGGGACGATAGAAGGGCAAGAAGGGGAAGAGCGGAATTTCAGGTTTAATCTTGGACTCCCCGACAAACAGGACAGCAAAGTTATCGGGACCACATTCCTTTCTTCTACGCAGTCAATTACGGTAACTCGTCCGTTTGTCAGCGCTATTCTATCTTTGGGCGGCTCGACAAAAGATCCGTATGTCATACCTGCAGGACAGCCGATTGATGCTCAAGTTGCGTGGTCAAACAATCTTCCCGATCGCATTGTCGATTTGCAAATCCAAGCAAAGCTTTCCGGTGATTCCTTGAATCGCTTGTCTGTGAGCACTAACGGTGGATTTTATCGGTCAGTGGACAACACGATTGTGTGGGATAAGAGTACCGTGAACAGCTTTTCGGTCATTGAGCCTGCGGAAAACGGAGGAGTTTCATTCTCGTTTTCTTCATTGCCCGTGAGCACTCTTTTGGTGTCAGGTTCAAAGACCAACGAACTTTCTCTTGATATCAGTGTCAAAGCACGCCGCCTGTCAGATTCCAATGTGCCGGAGGAAATCATATCGAGTGCCACGCGAAAAATTCGTCTTGCGTCAAACCTTAATGTTGCCCAACGCAGTCTCTATTTTACCGGACCGTTTCAGAACCAAGGGCCGATACCTCCTAAAGCTGATCGGAATACAACATATACAGTCGTATGGACTATCACTAACACGCTTAATAGCGTTTCTGATGCGCGAGTTGAAGCGGTTCTTCCTCTCTATATCACGTGGCTTGGGAATATTAGTCCGAGCAGTGAGTCGGTGACATTCGATCCGCTAAGTCGGAAGATTGTTTGGGATGCAGGAGACATTCCAGCAGGAACGGGTTTCAACAGCTCATCGCACGAAGTGGCATTTCAGGTTTCCCTCGTTGCAAGTTTGAGCCAAGTAAACACATCTCCTGCGCTTGTTGGTCCCGCAGTTATTACCGGAACAGATCGTTTTACGAGCACATTACTGAAGAATAATGCAGGTGCTGTGAAGACGAATATCGAAGATTCGGGCAATCGAGGATCTAATGTAAGTAACGTAGAGCAGTAATTGCTTTTGTTTTCCTAAGGCGTTAAAGTTTCAACTTATGGCTCAATCAAAACAACCTGACACAATGGAAAAGATAATCTCGCTCTGCAAGCGGCGCGGGTTTGTGTATCAGGGTTCTGAAATTTACGGTGGGTTGGCAGGCACATGGGATTATGGGCCATACGGCGTTGCACTCAAAAAGAATATAGAAGGTTTATGGTGGAAACGGTTTGTGACTGACCGTGAGGATATGTACGGAATGGATGCGGCGATTTTGATGAATCAAAATGTGTGGAAAGCGTCCGGCCACGTCGGAGGGTTCTCTGACCCATTGGTTGAATGTGCAAAATGCAAACGACGTTTTCGTGCTGACCAGATAATAGACAAGAAAAAGTGTACTGAATGTGGTGGTACTCTTGGAGAAGAGAAACAGTTTAACATGATGTTTAAGACGCAGATCGGCGCTACTGAAGATGAGACATCGATTTCATATCTTCGGCCGGAGACTGCACAGGGTATGTTTGTGAATTTCAAAAATGTATACGATTCATTCCATCCAAAACTGCCGTTTGGTCTCGCGCAGATTGGCAAAGCATTTCGAAACGAGATTGCACCACGTGATTTTCTGTTCCGCGTTCGCGAATTGGAACAAATGGAAATAGAATATTTTGTGCGACCAAGCGAATGGGAAGAAAAGTTTGAAGAATTCAGAAAAGAAGTTTGGGAATTTACCAAAGATGTTGGCCTGCCGAAGGAAAATATCCACGAACTTGAAGTTCCGGACGGTGAGCGAGCACATTATAGTAAACGCACGATTGATTTTGAGTTTGATTTTCCTTTTGGCAAAAAAGAGTTGTATGGCCTTGCATATCGTACCGATTACGATTTGGGAAGTCATAGCAAGGCAAGTACGGTACCGCTTGAATATTTTGACGAGGATACTAAAGAACGATTTACTCCGCATTGTATTGAGCCTTCATTTGGTGTCGGTCGCACGATGCTTGCGGTGCTTGCCTCTGCATATACCGAAGATGAGATGGGGGGAGAAACGCGGACATTTTTGAAGTTTGCCCCTGCAGTTGCTCCGGTCAAAATTGCAGTATTTCCTTTGCTTAAAAACAAACCGCAACTTGTTGAAAAAGCGCGTGAAGTATACGCATTGCTTAAGAAAGAATTCGGTGCGGTTGAATTCGATGATAACGGCAACATCGGCAAGCGCTATCGCCGACAGGATGAAATTGGTACGCCGTTTTGTGTTACGGTTGATTTCGATACGTTAGAGAAGGATAACACCGTTACGGTCCGTGATCGTGATAGCGGCATACAGACTCGGGTGGCGATCGCTGAATTACTCGAACGCCTAACGAAACTTTTGGGATGAAGTTTTCAAAAAAAGTTCTATCCAACGGTATCCGGTTGCTCATTGTACCGATGAAAGATCACCCCACTGTAACGGTTGAGGTGTTGGTTGAAGCGGGGTCAAAATATGAGACGAAGCAGATAAACGGCATCTCGCATTTTCTCGAACACATGTGTTTTAAGGGCACACAAAAGCGTCCATCAGCATTTCATGTAACTCGCGATCTTGATGCGGTAGGGGCTCAATTTAACGCATTTACAGGGCAGGAATTCACTGGGTACTACGCAAAGTGCGCGACTCGGCACTTTGATCGCGCGCTTGATGTGGTTTCCGACATTTATCTCAACTCAACGTTGCCGGCGGCCGAAGCTGAACGCGAGAAGGGTGTCGTTATTGAAGAAATAAATATGTATGAAGATCTCCCGCGCCAGAAAGTTCAGGAACTTTTTGCCGAACTTCTCTATGGTGATACTCCTGCTGGTTGGGCAATTACTGGTAGTAAGGAGACCGTGAGTGCTCTTACCCGAGAACAATTGCTTGAGTATCGCCGGCGACAGTATGTTGCCGATGCAACAGTCATTGTGGTGGCAGGGGATGTAGATGAAAAACTAGTAACTGAAAAAATTGAACAGATTTTCTCGAATGCACACCGTGGTGCAAAAGATGGAAAAGAAAAAGTAATTGATCGTCAGACAGCTCCCGCGGTACAAGTTTCTTTTAAGGAGACGGATCAGGCGCACTTTGTGTTGGGGGTTCGCACGTTTGATGTGCATGATCCTCGTAATCCAATTTTACGCGTATTGTCGGGTGTGCTTGGTGGCGGTATGAGCTCGCGTTTGTTTCAGAAAGTGCGTGAAGAACTTGGTGCGGCATATTACGTAGGTGCGGGGAATGAACCGTTTACTGATCATGGATATTTTGAAATTGCCGCAGGTGTTGATCAGAAGCGGGTGACTGAAGTCATGTCTGCCGTACTTGCAGAATGTGTGCGTCTGAAGACTGAAATGGTTTCTACTGAAGAGTTGGCGCGAGTCAAAGATCAGCTTATCGGTAACATGTACCTTTCTCTTGAAACATCTGATGCAGTAGCTGATGTTTTTGGCTATCAGGAAATCATGCACCGCCCCATTCAGACACCCGATCAGGTGCAAGAGAAAATCAGAGCGGTACAAGCGGAAGATATCCAGAAACTTGCACGAGAGTTGTTTGTGAACCAGAACCTCAACTTCTCGCTTATAGGCAAGTTCAAAGAATCGGAGTCTTTTTTGAAGGTACTCTCTTTTGGAGCATAACGAGTTTTAAAAACCCTCATTTCGTATTAGTATAGGGAGTATGGATCTCCATACAGGGCGGCCGATAAATATCAACATTACACCCGCCACCATCATAAAGGCGGTGCTTGTCCTCCTTTTGTTTTGGTTTTTGTATGTCATGAAGGATTTAGTGATCGTGATGCTTACTGCCCTTGTAATTGCGTCTGCGATTGAACCTCTGATCCGCTGGATGGGGAAGTATCACATTGCCCGCACGCTCTCGGTAATTGCCGTTTATGTGTTACTGATAGCACTGTTCTCGGGAGTATTTTATTTCTTTGTGCCGTCTCTGTTCTCTGATCTTTCTGATTTGCTCTCGAAACTTCCTGATTATGTGAATACCATAAGTGTTTGGAATCCTTTCAAGGGCGACTTTGCATCTTCTGCTCCCGTGGCGCAATCGCTCGGGTTGGCAGATACGTTTTCGTTGCAAGATCTCGTCAATAGTTTTAATACGACCTTTATCAAAACGTCACAAGGTTTTATCGAAACTCTCGCGGGAATTTTCGGTGGAGTGTTTAGTTTGATATTGATTGTGGTCCTTTCGTTTTATCTTGCGGTACAGGAAGATGGTATTGCAAAATTCTTGCGCATAGTGGCACCGAGTAAGTATGAAGACTATGTTGTTGATTTGTGGCGTAGATCGCAGGACAAAATTGGCCGGTGGCTCCAAGGACAACTACTCTTGGGAATTCTCATTGGCATTATGGTGTATCTCGGCCTTATGATTCTTGGTGTACGCAACGCACTTTTGCTTGCTCTGCTTGCCGCGGCGTTTGAAATTATTCCGGTATTCGGCCCTATACTTGCTGCAATTCCGAGCACTATGATCGCGTTAATCGATGGGGGGCTGACTAAAGGACTTCTTGTGGTTGGGTTTTATGTCATCATCCACCAATTTGAGAACCATCTCATTTATCCTTTGGTGGTCAAGAAGATTGTTGGCATACCGCCAATTCTCGTGATTTTAGCGCTCATCGTGGGATTCAAAGTTGCTGGGGTGCTCGGTATTATTCTTTCTGTGCCAGTTGCGGCGGTGCTTGTCGAGCTTCTAGATGATTTTCAGAAGCAAAAAGTTACCAACCTACATTCAGCGCGTTCCGCGTAATTGACCGCGTATTATGGAGAAAAAATCTTCGAACAGCGATAGTCACTCTTTTTACATTACCACTCCTATTTTTTACCCAAATGCGCGTCTGCATTTGGGACACGCATACACGACAACCGTGTGCGATATTTTGGCGCGCTATCATCGTCTGAAGGGAGACAAGACGTATTTTTTGACGGGTTCCGATGAGAATACAGAAAAAGTGGTTCGGGCTGCTACGGTAGCTGGAAAGAGTACAAAGGACTATTTAGACGAAATTGTTGGAAATTTTAAAGACCTTTTTTCTAAATTAGGGATTTCTTACGATCAGTTTATTCGCACGACTGATGAAATAAATCATTACTCTGGAGCGATCGAACTTTGGAACAGAATCAACAAATCAGGAGATTTGGAGAAACGTTCATACAAGGGTCTCTATTGTGTGGGACATGAGTCATTCATTACCGAAAAAGATTTAGTAGACGGCAAATGTCCGGATCATAACGAGTTACCCCAAGTGTTGGAAGAGACAAATTGGTTTTTCAAACTGTCTAAATATACGGAAGCGATAAAAGAAAAAATCAGTAGCAATGAATTTAAGATAGTTCCCGATTCGAGACGCAATGAAATTCTCGCGCTTCTTGATAGGGGATTAGAAGACATAAGTTTTTCTCGACCAGCCAATACCGTTTCTATCGGTATTCCTGTTCCCAATGATTCAAGTCAGAAGATGTATGTCTGGTGTGATGCGTTGTCGAATTATATTTCGGCACTTGGGTTTGGCCGCACAGAAGATAGTTTGTATAAAGAATTTTGGCCGGCCAATGTCCATGTGATTGGAAAGGATATTTTACGCTTTCATGCTGCTATTTGGCCCGCGATGCTTCTTTCGGCAGGTATTCCGCTTCCCAAAACACTATTTGTGCACGGGTTCATCACTTCAGGAGGTAAAAAGATGAGCAAATCGCTTGGCAATGTGATTGACCCACTTCAGTTAATTGAGGAGTACGGGGCTGAAGCTGTTCGTTATTACCTTGCTCGCCACATTTCTCCATTTGAAGACGGGGATATTACCCTCGAGAGCTTTCGAGAAGCGTATAATGCCCATTTGGCCAATGGACTGGGGAATTTGGTATCGCGGGTTATGAAGATGGCCGAGGCAAATTTGGAAGCACCGGCGGTCATACCCGAATGGGAAGATATGACCGAGTACTTCTCTTATCTTGAAAAATTTGAGATTAACAAAGCAGTTGATTGCATTTGGGCGGCTATCACAGAAATAGATAAACGCATTCAGGAAGATCAGCCATTTAAGCTCGTGAAGGCAGATAAGGACAGGGGTCAAAAAATAATCAGCGAGTTGGTAGTGAAGCTATACTCCGTTGCTCGCATGCTCAACCCTATTCTCCCAGACACATCTGTCAAGATGAAAAAATACATCAAGGAAAATAAAACGCCCAGTACTCCACTTTTCCCGCGGAAAGAGTAAGATAATTCGCATGCAAAGCTTGTCCAATATCCGCTGTATTAAGGCCGCATGCGCACGGCTCTCTTTGCCGGCTGTCGAACATGATCCCAATGGAAATCTTATTTCAGTTAACGTGAAAGGGGAGACACTCTGGTTTTCAAATTATGCAACTCCGTTTAATCAGGGGGTGATTGATCAAATCTGCAAAGATAAGGAGTTTACTTATAAGGTCTTAAAAGATGCGATCTCCATGCCAAAGACCAAGGCATATTTTGACCCAGCTTATCAAAAAATTCAGTACGCACCCTTTCGAGAGTTTTCTTCGGAAAAGGAGATTGTTGCCGATATATTTAAGAACTTTTCTTTGCCGATGATTGTTAAGATGAATAGTGGTTCACACGGCACCCACGTTTTTCTGTGTAAAACAAAAGAGGAAGTTGAAACAGCTATTGCAGCAATCTTTCAAAAAAATTCAAGTGACTACGATTACATTGCACTAGCCGAAGATTATATTGAATCGTCTGCGGAGTACCGAGTTATCTGTTTTGACGGGCAGGTTGTTCTTGCGTATCTCAAAGATAATTCAAATGCAGTATTTACAGGAAATCTAAGTCCTCTGCATTGGGAGGGAGCAAAAGCCGTTTTAATTTCTGATACCACACTTGTAGCAACACTTACTCGTTTTCTCGCGCCGAGTTTCAAAGCGTTCCCGATACACTTCGGTGGTTTTGATGTCATTGAAGACAAGCAAGGAAACCTGCACTTACTCGAAGTAAATTCCCGTCCCGACTTCTCAATTTTTATCCGTGGCAACGGGGACGAGCCTGTAACTCTAATGTATGAGAAAATACTTGTATCACTAGCCAAATAGATATGGCTCCGAAATATATTGATATACATACCCATCTGAACTTCGCGGCATATAATGCTGATCGCGATGCCGTGATTGCCCGCATGCAAGATACAGGAGTGGGTGTGATTAATGTGGGAACACAAGCAAATACATCAGCACAAGCAATTGAACTTGCTGAACAAAATGAGCATATGTACGCCGCAATCGGTTTGCATCCGATTCATACTGCCAAATCGTTTCATGACGAGAAAGAGTTAGGGGAAGGGGGACAGGAATTTACTTCACGGGGCGAAGTGTTTGACGATGCTGTCTATAAAAAGATGGCGGAGCATCCGAAAGTAGTTGCAATCGGAGAGTGTGGTCTCGATTATTTCCGTTTGGATGCAGATACCAAAGAAAAGCAAGTGCGTGCATTTGAAGCCCAGATTGCGCTTGCCAACAGCGTGAAGAAACCATTGATGATGCATATCCGAAATGCGTATCGAGACGCTCATGAGATTTTCAAAGCACACGCAAAAGTGACAGGGAACCTTCATTTTTTTGCAGGCACGATTGCAGATGCAAAACCTTTCCTTGATCAGGGATGTACGTTTTCTTTTACGGGTGTCATTACGTTTGCTGACAGTTACCATGAAGTGATTAAGTATCTTCCGCTTGATCGGATTATGTCCGAGACCGACGCGCCGTATGTCGCTCCCGCTCCGTATCGAGGGAAGCGCAACGAACCCAGCTTTGTGGTACAGGTAGTTAAAAAGATTGCAGAGATTAAGGGATTGGATGAAGAGATTGTGCGTACACAAATACTTTCAAACGCGAGTCGAGTGTTCGGGATGCCGTTTTAGCATCGTGTGGTACCTACGACTCTATTTCTTGATTCATTAACGGTGGTATGTTAGTCTGTAAGCCTATGGTTTCTGAACAAAATACAGAGGAAAAAGGACAGACTCGCGTATACGAGGTTGCGTACCTTGTTTCTCCGCATGTCGCTGAAGACAAAATAGCCGAGGTGGTAAGCCATATAAAGCAGGCTCTTGAACAGCGTGGTGCTTTTGTTATCTCTGATGAATATCCGAAATTCCGTCCGCTTGCCTATACCGTTGTTCGTCAGCATGAAGGAAAGAATGAAAAGTACCAGACCGCCTATTTTGGATGGGTGAAGTTTGAGCTTGGTGCAAGTACGCTTGCCGATCTCAAAAAGACGCTTGAACAGGAGAATCGCTTGATCCGTTTTTTGATTGTTAAAGTAGATCGCGAGACCAAACTTTCAGTTCGTCCGCAATTCTGGCGCAAAGAGACTGTTCACAAGGAAACACCAAAGCCGGATGCTCCGAAGATGACCGAAGCTGAAATCGACAAGACGATTGAGGAGTTGGTGGTAGAATAATTGTATGTTTCTCAATAAAGCATTGATTATCGGAAATTTGACGCGAGATCCGGAACTCCGGTCCCTCCCGTCAGGCATACAAGTATCATCTTTTTCTGTTGCGACAAATCGAGTGTACAAGGATAAGGATGGCAACAAGAAAGAACAAGCAGATTTTCATAACGTAGTAGTGTTTGGGAGGCAGGCAGAATTGGTAGCGCAGTATCTCAAGAAAGGAAGCTCGGTGTTGGTTGAAGGACGTATGCAGACTCGCAGTTGGGACGATAAAGATGGTCAGAAAAAATATCGAACGGAGATTGTCGCAGATCGGGTGCAGTTTGGTCCGCGGGGAAGCGGAAGCAGCTCACCTTCAAGCGAAGCAGGAGGAAAGAAAGGAGAGAGCAAGCCGGCGGATGCAATTGAATATCCACAAGAAGAGGTAAATCCAGATGACATTCCATTTTAAATTAACATCATGACTATAAGCAACACACCAAACTTTTCAGCAATTCAGCATGTCGACTATAAAGATGTCGAGATGCTTAAGAATTTCTTGAATCCCTACGGACGCATCATCTCTCGAAAGCGAACAGGGGTCTCGGCTACTTTGCAGCGCCAAGTAGCGCTTGCAGTCAAGCGTGCTCGCTTCTTGGGATTGTTGCCTTATACAGCAAGATAAACAATCAAGCTGTATGACCTTCGGTCGAAACTCAAACATGATGATGGAAATGATGACCTGAATACGGAGGGGATTTTTGGTGTTTCGTTTTTAACCCCCTCCGATGCGGGGTTTTTTCTTTTATTATTTACTTCAAATTATATATGTATGTCAGTGTAATTAATGATTGTAGAGATGAGAATGCACGAGGTCGTATTATTGCGCGCGTAGGCGCTTGTTTCAATGCACCCGTATCTTTTATTGGGGTTGGTTCGGATAAAGAGGCCGCAGGGAATCTTATTGACGTACTTGATGCGTACGGGAGTTCTGAAGGCGTTATTTTATGTAATGTGGCCCCACGAAATGGTAGTGAGCGCAAATGGGGGAATGGTACGCCGTTTTGCCACTTTTCTATTGGCAAGGTGAAACTGTTCGTGTCGTTTAGCGGTCAGACACTCTCACTTATTTCTCGTTTTAAACTAGTGACTTCAGTCTCTATTTTTGATTACCAAGAGTCTCTGGAAAAGATGCGTGCATCAGGATATATTTCTGAAGCTCAATACAGAGAATCAGCACACACCCAGTTTCGTAGTTTTGATTTTCTTCCATTTGTTGCGGGGTACATCTGTGCGGGAAACACATTACCGTCGAAAACAGTCGAGATTTCTCAAGAAACCGATCCGTCTGATTTTATCTGGTGGGTGGATAATTTTGGGAATTGTAAGAGTACAATACTCGTCGACACTTCATTTGGAGAGAGGGTCACAGAACTTAACACAAACAAAGGGGTGCTTCCGTTTTATCGCCACCTTTCAGAAGTTCCAGACGGAACACTCGCCGTTGTTATTGGGAGTTCTGGATTTGGAGACCAGTGGTTTCTTGAAATTGTGCAACAGGGAAAATCTGCCGCACAGGTGCTTAAAGTTTCAAGCGGAGAAGTTTTTTCTCTCAATTAGTTTGCACGCTCGACGTAGTCGCCAGTTTGCGTATTGATACGCACCGTTTCGCCTTCATTGATGAAGAGGGGAGCGTTGATCGTGGCTCCGGTCTCAAGTGTGATTTCTTTGAGTGCTCCTTTTGAAGTGTCACCCTTCACTGCTGGTGGTGCCTCGGTGACTTTCAATTCAACTTTGACTGGCAACTTGATGCCAATGATCTTTTCTTCAAAGATGAGCGCATCGACAAGTGTGTTGGTCTTAATAAATCGAATTCCGTCGCCGAGCATTACGTGTTCAAGTTTAAATCGTTTTGCCGCATCTTTCTCCTCGCAGAACCAATATTCTCCTTTGTTTGTATAAAGATACTTAACTGACTTGGTCTCAAGTTCAGCTTCTTCCATTTTGTCGGAGGACCCAAATGAGTGCTGGACGACATTACCCGAGATGAGATTTCGTAACTTGGTTGCATTTACCGGTTTTCGCTGTTGCATGCGGAAGACATGAGCTTCCAAGACTTCATAGGGCTGTCCTTCATAGACAATAAATGTTCCTACGGTAGCTTCGTTATATTGAAGAATTGCCATAAAATAAGCGAAAAGCGATTAGCGAATAGAAAATAAAAAAGCCCGAAGGCAGAGGCATTGTAGCCGATCTTTTCAAAATTCGCAACTTAGCTCATAGTCCTTGCGGATTTGTTAGGCGATTGTTGCTGGTGGCTGAATATCGGAATGAGGTGTATTGGCAGTTGACTCCTTTTTGCTCTTCGCTTTTCCATACGCCCAGCCAATGATTGCACCGACGATCACTAGCCCTCCAAAATGCCCAAGGACGGGGAGTAGTGCGATCGCAAGGCCAATCAAGGCTCCTTTGCCCCAAAAGGGGAAGGCTTTCCAAAGCGCTTTGAGTTGACTATTTATATCCATGTTAGATCTCTTTGAGCTTCTCTTTTATGACTTTGAGGATTTCGTTAGACTCTTTCTTGTTGTCTTTGAGGAATTGACGTGCAGCGTCATATCCGCGACCGAGCTTGAGACCTTCACCGTTTTCCGGTTTATATTCATAACTGCCGCCGGATGATTTACTTACAATTCCAAATTTTTCTCCCAGCGCGAGAATTTCTCCTTCACGCGAGATTCCTTCGTTGTACATCAGATCAAATTCAGTCTGTCTAAAAGGCGCTGCAACTTTATTTTTTACGACCTTCACCCGCACACGTCCGCCCATCACTTCCTCTCCTTTCTTGATTTGCGCAATGCGCCGGATGTCCATGCGCACTGATGTATAGAATTTGAGTGCTTTTCCTCCGGGGGTGGTTTCAGGGTTGCCGAACATCACTCCGATTTGCATGCGAATTTGGTTGATGAAGATAACAATCGTTTTTGATTTGGCGACGATTGCGGTGAGTTTGCGCAGAGCTTGGGACATAAGCCGCGCTTGCTTGCCAACATGCATTGCGCCCATGTCTCCCTCAATTTCGTCTTTCGGAGTGAGTGCTGCCACTGAATCAACGACGATGACATCGATTTTACCCGATCGAACCAAGCTATCCACGATCTCAAGCGACTGTTCCCCGGTGTCCGGTTGAGAGATAAGCAAGTGTTCAATTTTCACCCCAAGCTTCTTTGCATATTCCGGATCCATTGCGTGTTCCGCGTCAATGTACGCACACACACCACTCTTTTTCTGTGCTTCAGCAACAATGTGGAGGGCGAGCGTTGTTTTTCCCGATGATTCCGGTCCAAATATTTCGATAATACGCCCACGGGGGACACCTCCTACTCCAAGCGCCGCATCAAGGCCAATAGATCCAGTAGGGATAACATCAATGTCCACTCGCGGCTTATCGCCAAGCATCATAATAGATTCCTCTCCGAACTTCGTTTTTATCTGTTTGAGAGTGTCTTCAATGCCCGTCATAGTTTTTTTCTCCGGTGCTGGCTCCTTTTTTTTCATTAGAGACTTTATTATCGTACGATTAACTGTAACTCCTTTTTAACGGATCGTTTAAACTTGTCCTGTGCCTCAACGGTAATTATATTATAGCCTTCGGTAAGCAACAATTTTCTTGCAAAGATGCCTTTTTCGTTGGTAAATACTTGGAGTCCATTTATGGTGAGGAAAGATACTCCTGTAGCGGTGCCCTCGAGGAGCACGCTTGGAGACGTAGAAGAGACTGTTTGACCATTTCGAGGAGAGGAGATAGTTAATACAGGTCCTGTGATGATACTTGAGGCTTGAAAATAGCCGTAGATGAGTAGGGTAAGGAGAGCGATAGCTATCAGACTAAACTTTAATGCTGATCGCGTATCAATGCGGGCCATGTTATGTGGTCGGTTCAACTGGAGGTTCTTCTTGCGATGGAGTGCCGGTTGCACCGATAACCTCGCGAGGTTTTGCTCCATGTCCCACTCCGATAACGCCACGTTCTTCCAGTAAATCAATCAAGCGTGCTGCCCGTGCATAGCCGACCGACAATTTTCGCTGTAGGTACGAAGTCGATGCTTTTCCTGCACGTAAGACCTCTTCGCGTGCCGCTTCGTAAAGATCATCTTCCTCTTCCATTGATGCATCACTGTCGAACGTGGCTTGGAAAATATTGTTTTCGGTTGGGGCGGTAAGATTGATCTCGTCATTGAGCACATCAGCATACGAATCAGTGAGGAATTTCACCACTTTCTTTACTTCAGACTCTGAAATATACGGGGCTTGCAGACGCGATGGTTTTGACATATCCCCTGATAGATACAACAAATCTCCGGCACCAAGGAGTTTTTCAGCCCCGCTGGTATCAAGAATGGTACGGGAATCAATTTGCGAAGCGACTTGGAGCGCAACGCGTGAAGGCACATTCGCCTTTATGAGGCCAGTGATGACATTGACACTTGGGCGCTGTGTAGAAAGAATGAGATGAATACCTACTGCACGACTCATCTGCGCGATGCGCACTACTGCGGCTTCGAGTTCCCGTGGGTAGGTGGTCATAATGTCGGCGAGTTCATCAATAACCACAACCATGTACGGCATCGTTTCAGGTATTTTAGCCTCTGTAACCTCGGCTGGTTTTTTTCCTTCAAGCTTTTTTAAGGCAGGTTCGAGGACGTTTTTATGGTAGGACTGGATGTCTCGCACAGACTCTGCTTCAAGCACGTCATATCGCCGATCCATTTCTTTTGCTGTCCATTTGAGTGCAAGAATAGCTTTCTTTGCTTCAGTGATGACTGGAGTTAAGAGATGTGGGATTTTGTTATACATGGTCAACTCAACACGTTTTGGATCAATCATGATGAGTTTCAAGTGTTCTGGGGAGTTGCGGTAGAGAAGGGAAGTAATAATGCCGTGAATAGTAACTGATTTTCCTGAACCAGTTGCTCCTGCGATGAGCAGATGAGGCATTTTTGCAAGGTTGCCGAAAGTGCTTTTGCCGGCGATAGCTTTTCCCAGTGCTACCAAAAGAGGTTTGTCCGAGGCGGTAAATTCGTCATCGGAGAACATCGATGCAAGTCCAACAGTCGACTTCGTGCTATTCGGAACCTCGATACCTACAAGTGATTTCCCAGGTATGGGTGCTTCAATGCGCAGGGGATGCGCTGCAAGGGCAAGCGAGAGATCATTTTGGAGTCCGACAATGCGCGACAATTTAATACCTTCAGCCGGTTTAAGCGCATAGCGCGTGACAGTGGGTCCGATGGTCACTTCGTCCATCTCCACATCAATGCCGAAATTCTGAAGTGTACGTTTTATGATATTTACGTTTGCTTTTATATCACCTACACCGGGTGTACCACGATCCTTTTCCAATAGAGACAGGGGAATGGGTACGAATTTGCGGATCATAGGCCGGTATTTTTGATTGACCGCAAAATTCTCATCGCCAAGATCTTTCTTGGTCGAGACTCCTGTGTGTACTCGAACTTCCTTTTCAGGTTTTTCTTCAGGGAGATTTTCTTCAGATTCTTCCTCATCCTCTTCTTCAGAATCTTCAACTTCGTCAGACTCATCTTCCTCGTCAGAGTTTTCTTTCAGTTCCTCAACTTTTTTTCCTCCAAACAACCTCTTAATCAGAGCAAAGAGGCGAGCAAGATTAATACCAGTGTCGAAGACAATAAGGGTGCAGACAATTAATATGGCGAACAAGATGAGCATTCCGGCACCAAAACCGAAAAGTGTAAGTATTGGGGTGGACAACACATTTCCTATAATGCCTCCGCGTCCGGTGAATATCATACTTACCATTCCGAGACCAGCGAGAGAAAAGATAATAGCTCCGATTAGTTTTACAATTGAAAATTCAGTGTGTATTGCTTTGAGTGTCGCGATCGAAAACATAACCAAAATAAGAGGAAAGAGGAAATAACCGACACCCAAAAGAATTGAAAGCCAGTGGAAAGTTACATCTCCCATGACCCCGCCTTTTCCAAATGCGGCAAGTGTAAGAAATAGTGCCGCAGCAAAACTGACCACAGAAATGATTGCCTGAACAGTCTCGCTCTTCAAGCTCTGTTTCTTTATTTTTTCTCCACCACCTTTCTCTTTTTTACGCGCCATAACGTGTGTAGGGATAATTATACACTTTAAAATGCCCGAATTTAAAGCTTTTTACCGCACTAGCAGTAATTTCTTTTCAATTTTACCTCTTTGTATTGGTTGAAAGGTTGTTTAAGAGTCTTCGGTGTGTATTTGCGCATGAACTTTTCTTACGGTCAATGTTGTATTTAATTAAAGAGATTGTTATATATGGGACATCTAATATAACAAGCCGATTTTTCTAATAGACATTATGGACATAGAAAAACAAAAAGAATCTATAAAAGACATATCTTTAGGACAAAATAAGTTAGAGAAGTATGTCCCTGAATTGAAAGCTGATTTTATATTCATGCATCGAAAGACAGAGAGATTAGCTGCAGCTGTCTTTTTGGTTACTGATTTGATGTCCGATACAAATCCTTTAAAAAATAAAATCAGGACACTGTCAGTTGAGATATTGTCTTTTATACTAGTATCACCTCTTACAGCATTTGAAGATGACCATTTTACGCTGGGTTTCACCAAAAGAACACTTGAGCTCCTGTCTTTTTTGGAGGTTTCTCTTCTTTCTGAACAGATTTCACTTATGAATTACCGCTTACTTTCTAATGAAATAAGCAGATTGCTTTTGATATCGGAAAAAATGAAAAAGAAGAATCCATTAGAAGATTCAGTATCGCGTACTGCGGATATATTACTTGGATCTGCGATAAAAGAAGATAGGCGCACAGGTGTTTATTTAAATGCAAACGATAGGTTAGAGGCCTTTATAAAGGACACTAAAGGACATAAAAGACAGTTAGATGACAAAAAGACAGTCTTGAAACTACCTATTGATAGGATTTCTCAAGTATCGTCAATAAATAACACAATTTCTAAATCTGAACGTAGGACTAAGATTATGGATTTATTAAGGACAGGTAGAAAACTTAGTGTTAAAGATTTTCTCTATGTTATTGAAGGGGTGAGTGAGAAAACTATACAAAGAGAGCTTATCTCTTTGGTCCAAACGGACATGATAAAAAAGGAGGGGGATCGAAGATGGAGTAAGTACTTTCTACCTATACAGAATGGGGAGTCTCCTGTAAAGCCCTAGGTCGTTGACTTTATAACCCTTTTATGAGAACCTGTGATAAGTCACTAGGAAGTTTTTACTGCTAGCGGATGCCACAAAAAGGTATAAATGAATAATTAGCATCTGCCCTTGTGAGATAAGGGTTTTTTTGCTAGTTATCCACATTTTCCTTTTACAGCTTTCCCTAAGGAATATATAATCTTACGCAGGCACTACATACGGTTTAGCCGTACCTGGTAATTTTACGAGGCAGGTTCCGTCTTCCTGAATGACAGGAACTTTGACAATTTAATAAGAAATAGAAGAAAAAAATAACTGGATTTCCTTATCCCTTTTTGGTCGCCAAAAGAATGTAACTCGGTCTAAATTCTAGTCAACTAACTTTTAATTTCTTTGTCGAGAGGAGATTGAAAGATTTGGGTTGAGACCACGGTGTTTAGTGTTATAACTGAATCGCCGTGTAAAAAAGTTGGTTATTAACCGGAACAGTAAAGTAAGGCAAGTGTCGAAGCCGATCTCAACTGTTCCACGCAATTTTTCTTTTTGAATAAATCAAAAAAGAAAAATAATTATTGTTAGATATTAATCGTATGAATTCAACAAAATCAAAAACGAAGCAGTTCGTCGCGATCGCGTTGGGTATCACAATGGCTCTTGCTTTTGTGGTTGGTGGCGCAGTGTCACCAGCTCAAGCAGCAACTATTGAGGAACTCACCGCACAGATCAATAGTCTATTGTCGACAATTGCAGGTCTGCAATCACAACTTTCAACAGTACAAGGTGGTAGCAGCTCTTCAGCTTCAGGTCACGTCTTTAGTGCTAACCTCACCATCGGATCAACCGGTGCGGATGTTACTGCATTACAACAGATTCTAGTGTCAAAAGGTTATCTCACCATGCCTGCGGGCGTTTCGATGGGATACTTTGGAGCACTCACAAAAGCTGCAGTTATTAAGTGGCAAGCCGCATCAGGTATTTCTCCTGCTGCAGGATTTGTCGGTCCGATCTCTCGCGCAGCTCTCAATTCGATGAGCGGCACGACTGGCGGAACAACTGGCGGAACAACTGTTCCTCCAGCTGGATCAACACTCGCAGTTTCAGCAGCTACACAGCCAGCTCCGCAGTTGGCTCCGGGAAGTGCTTCACGCGTTCCGTTCACTACCTTCACACTTACGGCCGGTGCATCCGACGTGACTGTGAATTCAGTAACAGTAACTCGTGTGGGTCCTGCCCAAGATGTTAGCTTTGCTGGTGTCGTTCTCTTGGATGAGAACGGAATCCAGATCGGTGTTGCAAAGACCTTGAACTCAAATCATCAAGCAAGTCTTGGTGAACCGTTCGTCATCAAAGCAGGCACAAGCCGAACTTTGACGATTGGTGGCAACATGGCAGTAATCGCAACTCTTGCACTTCATGCAGGTGAGGTACCGGCTTTCCAGGTGACTTCAATCAACACCAGCGCTCCAGTAGTTGGCTCATTGCCAATCACCGGTACTGGTCAGGTCATCAACGGAACCCTAGTACTCGGTTCAGCAACGACCTACGTTTCATCTTTTGATCCAAACGTAGCTTCAAGCCAGAACATTGGTACGACTGGATTCCGATTCGCGGGTATCCGCGTTCTTGCTGGTTCGAACGAAGACATCAGAATTCGTTCAATCCGCTGGAACCAGTCTGGTTCAGCATCAGCAGGAGATTTGGCGAACATCACAACTGTAGTTGATGGAGTGAAGTACCCGACGACCCTTTCGGCCGACGGCAAGTACTACACAACTAACTTCGGTTCAGGTATCGTCATCTCCAAAGGATTCTCGAAAGATATATTTGTAGAAGGAGACTTTGTCGGCTCGAGCTCTGCAGCTCGAACGGTACAGTTCGACATCTACAAGACCACGGATCTCTATGTGTCAGGTGAGACCTTCATGTATGGAATCACCCCAGTCCCAGGTGGAAATACGGCTTCTGCTGCAACTACCGCTTCACAGTTCATCACTTCGGATGGCACCACTTCAGGTTCAGCTGGAACTCCGTGGTTTAGCGGTTCAACTATCACCGTTTCTGCGGGTTCAGTGACCACAGTCACCAACGCAGTTAGCGTTGCTGCGCAGAATGTTGCGGTGAATGTTCCGAATCAATCACTCGGTGGTTTCACCACTGATCTCAAAGGTGAAGCAATCTCGGTTCAATCAACAATCTTCGAATTCAACTTCGGTAGTGCAGATGCTACGACCCGTCTCCTCACAAGTGTTTCACTTGTTGATGGAAATGGTGCAGTAGTCGCAGGTCCAGTTGATGCAACCGATGTCGCAGGAACTCATCAGCGAGTTACCTTCACCGACACCATCACATTCCCACTCGGCAAACAAACTTATACCCTCAAAGGTAAGATTGATGTCGATTCAACAAATGGTGACACTCTTACGGCTTCAACCACTCCATCATCTGGATGGACAACAATCACTGGTCAGACAACTGGCAATGCAATCAGCTTGTCAGGTATCGGTCTTGTGACGATGAACCCGATGACTATCCGCACAGCAGATCTTGTCGTTACTGCGTCAGCAAATCCTGCTGCACAGGCTGTTATTGCGGGTACCGTTGGACACTTGTTCACGAACCTCCAGTTTGACGCTTCACAGTCAGGTGAGGATGTACGCTTCTCAAACGTTCCTCTTACGCTTACTGCAGGAGCAGGTACGTACACCACGGTCAGCGGTTGTCAGCTCTTCGATGGAGCAACTCCTCTGAACACTGGTTCAAATGTGATCAACCCGACAGCGGCAAATGCTGGCGCGGAAAGCTTCACACTTGACAGCGCTCTTATTGTTGCAAAAGGGACAATCAAGACCGTTGGAGTGAAATGTAACATCTCATCAGCGGCTACAGGTGCCTTCACTTGGTCAATGACGTCAACAGACGTTCTGACTGATTGGGCAACCTCGGTTACTGGTGTGACATCATCACAAACCGTTACCCCGACAGGAGCTGGCACAGGCGCAGCGATGACAGTTGGCACAGCGTCACTTGCAGTATCAACCGATGCTTCAAGTCCTGGCTACACTATCACTTCAGCTGGTGCAACAGGTGTCACTCTTGGTGTCGCTAAATTCCGCGCGACGAACGACTCTATCAACCTTCAGCGAATTGGTTTGAGACTTACCAATACCGCTTCAAGTTCTTCTTCTGATCTCGTTCAAGTAACTCTGTGGGATGGTGCAACTCAAGTTGGTACAGCAGTCTTTACCGGTTCGAATGTTCTTGCAACTTCGACCCTCACCAGCCCAGTTAGCCTTCCTAAAGACACTGACAAGACGATTACCATCAAAGGTAATTTGTCGGCAATCGGTTCTTCAGAAGCGGTTAACGTCAGCGGTCACTTGGTTGCGGTTAACGTAGAAAGCAACACTAATACCTATGGTACTGGTGTCGGCTCAGGCGCTACGATCAACTCAACTGGTAGTACTGCGGTTGCAGGAGCTCGTGTCTTCAAGTCATACCCAACCCTTGCTCTAGATACTCTTGGGTCAAGTGGTGCGGCTGATAACAAGCTCTTACGGTTCAAGGTAACGGCAGGCAGCGCAGGTTCAATCAGCATTGCTGAAATTAACTTCACCGTTGCTACGTCATCAACGAACTACGCAGCATTCCCAACAGGAGTTAACGTGTTCGGATTCTCTGACAGCTCGTACTCACAACCGATTTCAGGTGTGAGCTCTGGCGGTCAGTTGAGCGCGAGCAACGTTGCACCGACCTTGACTGCAGTGTCAATCACTCCGCAGACAAGTGCGGCTGTAGCGACCTTCATTGAAGTGCCTGCTGGTCAGACTCGATACTTCGAGGTTCGCTCGACGGGTGGTACTGGTTCAGGTGCCTCATGGTCACTCACTACAACTCTTACGGGTGATAGCGCGTTCCCATCAGCTCCTCCACTGCTCGTCTTCTGTGATTACGACAGCACGACAGTGGCTCCGACCTGTAACTCAAACAGTGGTCAATCATCGTCAACAGCTCAGCAGTTCTTGGCAACATCTACTGCTATGACACTTGCGCAGAACTTTGTGTGGTCTCCAAACTCCACAACGACCTCTGCCTTGGTTGACACTGACTGGACCAACGGTTTTGGTCTCCCAGGTCTCCCGAGCTCGGGTATCACGCAGACTCGTTCGAACTAAGCCATCTTGTGATCCTACTCACACACCTAGTGTGAGTAGGAAGGCTTCAAAACCGCCCCCTTTTGGGGGCGGTTTTGCATTAGAGGTAAGCCCATCCTATAATGTGCTTCATGGAAAACGAAACAAAAATTACAGAAGAGAACAAAAACAAAAAGCCTCTGGTGATTGGAATCACCCTTTTTTTACTTGCACTTGGAGGGTTGGGTTGGTATGTACTCAACCAAGAATCTTTTTTTAGAGGTCCCGTTGACGATGGGGAAGGAAATAATGCTACTACCACGGTGAACATAGGAGGTGTCGAATTTGTCATCCCCCCTGGAGGCAAGGTGGATGTAGAAGAGGTTCCTATCGAAGCATTAGGCCCTGCTCCGGTTCTCGAGAGGACAATAGCCTTTCCGAAGGATTACCCCGAAGAAGCAAAAAGTTTCTTTAATAACAAATTAAAAGATCTCAATACGGCGTTGAAAAAAAATCCTCGCTCTGTTGAGCTGTGGATAGAAGTTGGACTCACTTGGCAAATGATTTCCGACTATACAGGAGCACAGGAAGCATGGGAGTATGCACTCACACTTTCACCTAACAACTACATCATTTTGGGAAATCTAGGTTTCCTCAATGGCTTCTACCTCAAAAATTTCACGTCTGCAGAAACATATTTCAAGCGCGCGCTAGTAGTCTCACCCCAGCTTTACCTCTACGAGCAACTCTTTTCGTTCTACCGCGATGCGCTACAGAACCCTACGAAGGCTCGTGCTCTTGCGGAAGAGGGGAAAAAGAAGACTGGAAACACTACATTCTTTAATCAATTGTTAGGGACATTATAATGCATGACCAAATGCGCCGATTTTTGAAACTATTTGATCGGACATTCTTTCGTATGTCCTTTCAATTTCTCGGGATTATTTTTGTCGGTTTTCTCATTCTTATTGCAGTGACGTATTGGAGTGGAGGAGAGACGGTGGAACCCTCTCTTCAATCTGCACAAGGTCAGTAACCTTGGCAAGAACGTCAGAAGTTGGATTCCCTAAGACTTGACCATATTCTCAATTTGGTGCAACATCCCCTTTGGACCGTGCAATTCCTGCATGGACCGTAACCTTGAAAGGGTCTCCATGAAACAATCATTTACCTTGACACCTCCTGTCGCTCTGTCGGCGTCACAAAGACGTCAGATGTCTCAGCAACTTCAATCATTGAAATCTCTCGATACGCACGGTCGTCCTCCGTGGGCTTCTGAAAGTGGTCGGACAGTACAGGTCTCTGGAGTGAATCTTGCGGGGACGGCCCCTTCGCTCGCTTTGAGAAATGGGGCGGAGGAAATGGACACGATTCTTGTTGTCCACATCTCTTATCAACCGCAACGAGGTGCAGATCAATTGCCTCTTAGCCAGCGGGGTTTCCCGTGGATTGTCTCGACTGTCGTCGTACACCCAGATCTTTTGAGTTGTACAAAATGGTCTTGCAATTTCTCTACCAAAGACCTGCGTGGCGCATTTGGGATTCTCCACACTCTGACCAGTGTCATGGGAAAGTTTTATCGCGAACACGATTGGGTCAATTTCCCAAACAAAGGGTCGGGACTTGTGGGGGACACGAACGCTTCCGTGTTTATCTCTTCGGAGATTATCGAAGCTGTCCGCAGCCTCATCCAGTGTGTCCGTTGATGTTTTCCATTCTGCCCCCGCGCTTTGCGCGGGGGCGATCATTTTTAATTCAATTGACAGCTGTGGAATAATCGAGTAATATCTTTTTATTGCCCAAAGAACGCAGGCGAACAGTAAGTCCTGCAGAGGGTCGAGTGTCTGTCTTAAGACGGATGCGACTTTGGGCCTTAACAGGCCTTTTTTCGTTTCATAAATGGCTAAAAGTAAAACACAAAAAGCAGAAGCATTACAGGCGATTGACGCGGTATTGAAAGATGCAAAATCTGTTGTTTTTGCCGGCTTCAATAAATTGACAGTAGGAGAGGTAACTGCTGCTCGCAAAGCTATGCGTGCGGTTGGAGTTACCTTGCTTACGGTGAAAAAGACATTATTGGCAAAAACGCTTTCGGCGCACTCATTTGGAGAAATTCCTTCACTCACCGGCCAAGTGATGCTTGCCTATGGCAAAGATATGCTTGCGCCAGCACGTGAAGTACTGCAAGTGGGGAAAAAACTTGAAGGGAAACTTTCAATTCTCGGCGGTATTTTTGAAGGTGTTTTTGCTGATAAAGCAAAGATGACTATCATTGCCGAGATTCCATCGCGAGAAGTGCTCTTGGCACAGGTAGTAAATATTATCAATTCGCCGATTCAGGGACTGGTTATCGCACTCAACGCGGTAGCTGGAAAGAAGTCGGCATAATCACATATTAGTATGGCAGACGAAACACAAAATCCGGCAGCTGCGGCTCCGGTCGAGACACCGGCAAAATTCAAATCAATTGTCGAGACCATCGAACAGATGAGCGTACTTGATCTGAATGACTTGGTGAAGTTTCTCGAGAAGAAGTTTGGCGTATCTGCAGCGGCAGTCGCAGTGGCGGCACCGGGTGCAGCAGCAGCGGGCGAAGAGAAGACAGCGTTTACCGTTGAACTTACTGATGGTGGCGCGACCAAGATCGCAGTCATCAAAGTAGTCAAAGAGGCACTCGCTCTTGGACTAAAAGAAGCCAAGGATCTTGTTGATGGCGCACCGAAAGTTTTGAAGGAAGGTATGAAGAAAGAGGAAGCAGAAGACCTAAAGAAGAAAATCGAAGGAGCCGGCGGAAAAGTAACCTTGAAATAATATTTCAAGGTTACTCGCCGGCTCTGGGAGGGGGTCGGGGAACGAGAGTTCCCCGTATCGGAGAGCAGCGACTGAGCGTTGAGAACCGAGGGTGAGCCGCGAATGCTTGGAGCGGCGCAAGACCTTGTGAGGTTTTTCAGAGCCGAAGGCGAATCAAAAATCCACAAGGTGTACAGAATCTGTAAGATTCTCAAGGAGGAGTGAGCGACGACGGCTGGTGGAAAAGTTGCTCTCAAATAAATCTTAAGTTCGGTATAAAAATGAAGACCGCCCGAGGCAATGCCGCGGGCGGTTTTCCGTAGAGGGGCGGGGTTATTCGTTCTCCACAGTGAATGTCAGCTTTGAGGGTAATGTGAGTTCTTGCCACTCACTGTTGGTGATTGTTGCCGTGATTGGGTTTGAAGCGAGTGTGTGGAACAAGACTCCTGCTTCTGTCACCCCCTCTGTTACAGCGATTTGAAGCACAAGACCATGCTCCCCTTTGATGAGTCTGCAAGGAACGTTCATGTGTTTGGTAAACGGGTTGTTGTACCCACTAGTACGCTACGCCCATTAGATGTGAGTGTCAATGCAGTTCACTGGAGACTCTTTGCAATCCGTTATCAGAACTGTCAATGTTTTTTTTCGCATAGTTTGCTAGTATAGTGCGAACATCAAGTATATGGAAACACTCGAAATATTATTTGGAGGAAAGGTGCGCATACGACTGATGCGTCAATTTCTTTTGAATCCAGATAAAATTTATGATGCAAAAACTGCCGCGGTTGTGTGTCGAGGGAAAGTTCGCGAAGTGAGTCATGAACTTGTGGCACTTGCAAAGGCCGGTCTAATCAAACGAAAGTTTTACTTTAAAGAGCTCGGGGATAAACGAGTTCGGACAATAGGGTGGACGCTCAACGGATCTTTTTTATTTTTGACGCAGTTGAGGAATTTACTCGCAAACAATATTTTGTTGCGAGTGCATGATATTGCCAAGCGTCTCAGTCGAGGAGGAACACTCAAGCTTGTGGTGCTTGCAGGTGTCTTTTTACAACAATGGGAAGCACGAGTCGACTTATTGGTGGTGGGCGAAAAACTTAAAAAAGGAATACTTGAACGCATTATTGCTTCGCTTGAGTCTGAAATTGGGCGTGAGCTCCACTATGTGCTTTTGGAAAGGGTTGAATTTGAGTATCGTCTCAATGTAAGCGATAGACTGGTACGGGATATTTTTGATTACCCGCACCATGTTTTGCTCAATAAGCTTGGAATAAAGGCCTAAAATAGGGATTAGTTATCCCCGCCACTTCTTTTTCGTGGTGTAGCAGAGTGCTATCATGTAGAGAGGCGTATCGCCTTTAGTAATCTTTATTAGGTCGTTTTTTAGTAAATAATCAGATCTTTTCGGGTTTCGAACTCGAAAAAGTCTCTCTTATTATGATGGTAGAAACATGGAGTAGCATATTCCGCGAGTCTCTGCAGGGTGTTTGGTTGGGGACAGCGGCATTTTTGCCTAAGTTTATTGTAGCGGTTTTGATCCTCGTTGTCGGCTGGATCATTGGCAATGTGATTGATAAGGTGGTCAGTCAGGTTGTTAAATCAATCAAGATCGATAGCATTCTTCGCAGTGCCAAAGTCGACGGACTTCTTGGTAAGGCAGGATTCAATCTTGATACCGGCCGATTCTTGGGAGGATTAGTGAAGTGGTTCATCATCGTTGTGTTTTTGGTCGCTTCACTTGAAGTGGTCGGACTCACACAGGTGACGATCTTCCTCCAGCAGGTTGTGTTAATTTATCTTCCGAAGGTAATTGTTGCTGTACTGATTCTTTTGGTCGCGGCAGTTATTGCAGAATTCTCGGAACGAGTGGTTGTTGGCGCAGCACGTGCGGCGGAAATCAAATCCGCGGTATTTGCCGGCCGCGTGACCCGCTGGTCAATCTGGGTGTTTGCCATTTTGGCAGCGCTCTTCCAGCTCGGTATCGCGACTGCATTTGTGCAGACGCTGTTTACGGGCGTGATTGTAGCAATCTCTCTTGCACTTGGTCTCTCGTTTGGACTTGGCGGTCAGGATGCAGCAGCGAAGTTTATTGAGAAGGTTAAACAGGATCTTCCGCATCATCACGCGTAGTAGAGTAGCGAAAAGCGAATAGTTAAAAAAGAAGTTCGCCCCGCAACATTCGTTGCGGGGCGTTGGTGTTCCATGTCGGAGGTTTACGAGATTGTCAAAAACCCTTTGAAACGGCGGACAGTGCGCCTCTTGAAAATATCGCGCACTTGTTTGATTGCCGGACTGCGATCGGCAAAGTTCAAAGTGCAAGTCCCTTTGTGTGTGTCCATTTGCACTGTAGCTCTGCGGAACCCTCGTCTTTCGAACTGGCCAATAACCGAAACGAGGATTCGATTCTGGCAGCGAATAGCTGGTGATGTAGTGTTCATTCAAAAATAATAATAGCATTAATATACGATAAGTCAAGTATTCCCTTATGGTTCAATAACTTGGAATCATGCTTATCCTGTTATCCTCTGTTCGCTAATCGCTCTTCGCTTTGCAACGCTTGACTTCCTTTCGTCTTTCGCTATACTACTAAATGTTCAGAAATTATGCCTAATCCAACCAATTCCAAGCGGAAAAGATAACCCTCGGCATTTTGCTGTTGGTATCAAAACCGCTCGAGAATGAGCGGATTTTTCATCCCCAAAAAGGATTTACCGGCTGACCATTCTTTGACAATTTAATTCCGTCAGCATTCTTCTTGAGTCACATACGTGACTCGGGGTCTTTGGATGCATGGCGGACGTCTTTCTGCAGAGTATGCAGAAAGACAATGAATCAAGAGCAGGTAAAGTAAGTAGAAGTCCGCGACACATTCTTTATTGAATGTGGCGGACAAGTGATTCTCAGATTTCCTAATAGGAAGTCTAAGAGCGTATGGTGGATGCCTTGACTCCAAAAGGCGATGAAGGACGTAGCATGGCTGCGATATGCTTCGGGGAGGTGCCTAGCAACCTTTGATCCGGAGATTTCCGAATGGGGAAACCCCATCAAGTAAACCTTGATGACTTTCACCGCAAGGTGAGAGCGCGCACCCAGGGAAGTAAAACATTTCAGTACCTGGAGGAAGAGAAAACAATTGTCATTGCGTGAGTAGCGGCGAGCGAAAGCGCAGAAGCCTAAACTGGCCCTTAATATTTCGGTGTGCCTTCGGGTGCATCGGAACATTAAGGTTCAGGGTTGCAAGGAATCAGCGTCGCAATTTATTGCGAGAAAAGTTACAAAATTTTGTGTTAGCTGAACAAGCTGGAAAGCTTGGCCCCAGTGGGTGATAGCCCCGTAAGCGAAAATTCAAAATCTTTTTTGCTGGTTTTCTTAAGTACTTCGAGACACGAATGGCTCGGAGGAATCTGCCGGAACTAACCGGTAAGGCTAAATACTTTTGGAGATCGATAGTGAACTAGTACCGTGAGGGAAAGGTGAAAAGCAGCCCGGTAAGGGCGATGAAATAGACCTGAAACCATATGCTTACAAGGAGTTGCAGCGGTTTGCACAGTGTGCATTTTTATCTGTTGAAACGTGGGTTCGGACCTCCATTTAGCTAAAGAGCTGAAAGTTGCACCGTTGCGGTGCATCACTTGGGGTAACCCGCAAAAGTGGGAGTCTCTGGTTACTCGGAGACTCCCACCCACCTTTCAACAGATAACATTATTAAGTGCACAGTGTGCAAACCGTAGCAGCGTGCCTATTGAAGAATGAGCCAACGAGTTGATGCACGCGGCAAGGCTAAGTCCGCTGGTCGGACGGAGCCGTAGGGAAACCGAGTGTTAATAGCGCGTCAGTCGCATGCATCAGACCCGAAGCCAGAGCGAGCTTGTCATGAGCAGGGTGAAGTTTGTCGAAAGACAGATGGAGGCCCGAACGGTTGTGCCGTGCAATACACTCCGATGACTTGTGATAAGAAGTGAAAAGCTAATCGAGCCTGGTAATAGCTGGTTCTCTCCGAAATAGCTTTTGGGCTAGCGTGAAGTGTTCCTTTCAGGGGTAGAGCACTGGAAGGTCCCGACAGGTCGAAAGACCGCGAGACCTATCAAACTCCGAATACTGAAAGTCACAGCTTCGCAGTTAGACCGTGGGGGCTAAGCTCCACTGGTCAAAAGGGAAACAGCCCGCACCTCCATTTAAGGTCCCTAAATCCATGCTCAGTGCATCTCAAGGTGGTGGAATTTCTCAGACAATAAGGATGTAGGCTTAGAAGCAGCCATCATTCAAAGAAAGCGTAACAGCTCACTTATTGAGAGATTCTGCGCCGAAGATGATCGGGGCTTAAGCATGGTACCGAAACTGAGGACTTGAAAGCTTCATTGATAGAAAAAATTTGTACATTTGATTTATTGGCAGGATGGGTGTGCCGAATGGTAAGGCAACGGTCTTGAAAACCGTCGAGCGCAAGCTCATGCAGGTTCAACTCCTGTCCCATCCGCCAACTAATCTCTAGTGTCGGGGCGTAGCGTAGCTTGGTAGCGTGCTGCCCGTCGAGTCGTGGCGTTTGGGGAATACAAGCCTTCGGCTTGCCAAGTCCTGAATTCCTGGCAGAGGTCGTTGGTTCAAATCCAACCGCCCCGACCAATTGGCTGTATAGCTCAATGCACAAGAGCGTCGCCCGCTTAAGGCGAAGACTGTGAGTAAAAATCTCACAACAGCCACCAATCTGCCCATCGTACTCGTTTCGTGAAGAAACGAGTACGATGGGACTATCAATGAAGCTTTCAAGTGGTAGGAGAGTATTCCACTCTGCTGTGAAGGAGAAGGCGTGAGCCACTCTGGAGCGTGTGGAAGTAAGAATGTTGGCACAAGTAACCACAATCCGCGTGTGAATCGCGGACGCCGAAAGATCAAGGTTTCCTTGGCAATGAAGATCAGCCAAGGGTTAGTCGGCCCTAAGGGGATGGCGAGAGCCGGACCCGATGGACACACGGTTAATATTCCGTGACTCCTCACTGTTGCGATTGGGAGGACGGAGTGCAGTATGTCTCGCACATTATTGGATTTGATGTTCGTGGTGTCAGGTGGGTGTTCAGGAAAATCCGGACACACCTTGCCGCAAGGCAGGAACTCCAAGCACAGCGAAAACTTTTCCGCTTCGGCGGAAAGGAATGAGACAAAGCGCGCTTCCAAGAAAATTCTCTAAGCATAAACAGGAAGGAACCGTACCGCAAACCGACACAGGTGATCACGTCGAGTAGACGTAGGCGAACGAATGAGAGGTCCCCAAGGAACTCGGCAAAAAAGTGGCCGTAACTTCGGAATAAGGCCTGCCGCACTGCCGCAAGGCACGTGTGGCCGCAGCGAAAGTATGCCTGGCAACTGTTTATCAAAAACACAGCTCCCTGCGAACTCGTAAGAGGATGTATAGGGGGTGACACTTGACCAATGCCAGAAGGTCAAACAATGACGTTGTGAGAGTCGCAAGATTTTCATGGTGATTGTTGTAAGCCCTGGTGAATGTCGGCGATAACTATAATCGTCCTAAGGTAGCGAAATTCCTTGTCGGGTAGGAACTGCCCAACTTGATAGTGATATCAAGATAAAACTGGCTTATAACGGTGGAGTCCTCGCTGGAGCGCTTAAGGAGGCGCGATGAAGGCAGGAGAATACCGTGGGAAGTCGTCCTGAGATATATCGAAGGATTGACCCCGTATCGACTTAGGTCACCACTAACCAGTGGCGACCTAGATGGATATATTCTATAATATATCCATAACACGCCAGCTCTAATGAAGAACATGGGAGAATATATTTCGGGATATGTTGATGGAGAAGGTTGCTTTTCCGTATCATTTTCTCGAAGAAGTAAAATGCTTGTAGGTTGGGAAACAAAACCTAGTTTTTCTATCAGTCAAAATCAAGATAGAGCAGAAGTGCTGTATCTGATCAAAAAGAGATTTGATTGCGGATTTATTAGGAGAGATTTTAGCGATAAAACGTTGAAATATGAAGTGAGAAGCTTGGTTGACCTAATAAACAAAGTCAACCCTCATTTCGAGAAGTTCCCCCTTCTTTCATCCAAGCAAAATGATTTTCTAAAATTTAGAAAAATTTGTTTGCTAATGAAAAAAGAAACTCATAAGCAGGCCGATGGGTTGAAAGCGATTATGAAAATTGCTTTTACAATGAATCCCGGAGGTAAACGAAAATATACTCAACTAAACATTCTTAAGTCATTAGATGAAGATATAGTCAGTGCCACTAGAAATAGTGGAAGGAATATGAAGTTCCGACGCGCACGAATAGTGTAATGACTGGGCAACTGTCTCGGGGACTCGTTCGGTGAAAATACAGTACCGGTGAAGATGCCGGTTACCTGCAGTTAGACGAAAAGACCCCAGAAGCTTTACTACAACTTGGTATTGCATACACATTTTGACTGCGTAGCGTAGACGGTAGGATTTGAAGTGTCGCTTTCGGGTGGCATGGATCCGACGATGAAACACCGTTCTGTTTTGATTTGTATGCTAACCCCGTCGGCAAAAACGACGAGAGACAGTACCTGGTGGGTAGTTTTGGTGGGGCGCTACCCTCCTAAAAAGTAACGGAGGGGTTCATTAAGGTCAGCTAGGCGCGAATGGAAACCGTGCCGATAGTGTATAGGCACAAGCTGGCTTAACTGTGAGGGGGACATCCCAAGCAGATGCGAAAGCAGGACTAAGTGATCCGACGGTACGCATTAGACGCGGCCGGAGCTCATCGGACAAAAGCTACTCTGGGGATAACAGGCTAGTTCCGCCTAAGAGTCCATATCGACGGCGGAGTTCGGCACCTCAAATTTCGGGGTTCCATACAAGTAATTGTATTAGCCGTTTTGGCGTAGTTTATTGGAGTTGAACCCAATTACGCTAGAACAAAACTATTGGCTTATAACGGTGGACTCCATGGGTAAATAATCCATGGACAATACCGTGGGAAGTCGTCAGCTTTTTGCTGATTGACCCCGTAGAGACTTGACCATTCAGGTCAGAGTTCGAATAATTTATTATTCGGGCTAAAACGCCAACGCCTTTGTGTTTTACGCAAAGGATGAAGATATAGTCCATACCACTCCAAAGATCTGAAAATTATTTTCAGATCGCGGGGCTCGACCTCTTTGAGGCACGAGTTAGTAATAATGGGGAAATATACGATGTCGGCTCAACTTATCCTGGGGCTGGAGAAGGTCCCAAGGGTTTGGCTGTTCGCCAATTAAAAAGTTACGTGAGCTGGGTTCAGACCGTCGCGAGACAGGTTGGTCTCCTATCTACTGCAGGCGTTGATTCTTGAGAAGATTCTTTAGTAGTACGAGAGGACCCTAAAGACCTGACCTCTGGTCTATCGGTTGTTCTGCCAAGAGCATTGCCGAGTAGCTATGTCGGGAACGGATAAGTTCTGAAAGCATCTAAGAGCGAAGCCGTCTTCAAGATTAGGAATCGTTGAGACTCGTGGAAGATGACCACGTTGATAGGTTCTAGGTGTACGCACAGTAATGTGTTAAGCCGAGGAATACTAATTCGTCGAATCTTCCTATTAGGAAATGTGAGTGTCACACTTACTATATGCACTTGATTCAGTTGAAGGTTTAGTTTTGGTGGTTTGACGGTGGGGCAACACCTCTTCCCATTCCGAACAGAGCAGTTAAGCCCACTAGTGTCGATGGTATCCATCTTTTGATGGAGAGAGTAGATAGCCGCCAAAACTAAATCTTCAACACAAAATTGTACGCTGTCTTTTTAAGCCGGCGGTTTTTCTGTTGTCCGAATCTCTCTATCTGATATCATAAGAACAATGATTTCGTGGGCATCAAAGAGGAAGCTTTTCTTTTTTATTTTTCTTGTCGCGCTCGGTGCGGGTGCTTTTGCTTTGTATTCCATTCCACATCTCTATACCGCGCCGAGTTGTACTGATGGAAAACAAAATCAGGATGAGACTGGTGTGGATTGCGGAGGCTCATGCGCTCTTTTGTGCAAGAATCAGTCACGTGATTTGACGGTTAATTGGCAGAGATCTTTCGAGGTTGCACGAGGTTTATATAATACAGTTGCATACATAGAAAATTTAAATGAGGGGAGTGAGGCAAAAGAGGTGCCGTATGTATTCAAACTCTATGACGACAAAAATATTTTGCTTGCTGAACGTGCAGGTACGATGGATATTCCACCTCGGCATATTGTTCCGATTGTAGAAACAAATCTACAGACAGGTACTCGCGCTCCTGTTCGGACCGTCTTTGTTTTTGAAGCGAAGCCAGTGTGGAATAAAGTATCGCGCCTCCCTCCGATTATACGCATACATCAGCAGACCGTGTCTGATATCGCGACGAACCCGCTGATCACGGCTTTGTTGGTGAATGATTCAGATCAACCGGTGTGGGGCGTGAGGACGGTGGTGATTGTATATGATGAGTCAGACAATGCACGTGCGGTTTCTGAAACTGTGGCCGATGAAATCAAGCGATTTTCCTCATCTCCTATACAGTTCTCTTGGCCCCATCCGTTTGATTTCAGACCAGCGCGTATTGAAATTATTCCGCTGCTTTATCCGGATAGTAACTATTAAATGGATATTGCTCCGCGTGTGTGGATAGGAAATTTGTTCCGTCGCGTATTCGGATCACACGCAACTATTGATTGGACTTTGTTTGTAGCCACACTTCCCATTTTGGCTGTAGGCCTTCTGACTATGAGTTCTTTTGAAGGGCAAAACCCTTTTTTTTCTCGCCAGTTGATATGGATAGGAGTTTCCGTTGTTGTTTTTCTTGTGTGCAGTCGGATTGATTTTAGGTTCTTGCGCCGTACATGGGTTTTGGTCACACTCTTTTTGGGCTCCGTTTCTGCACTCTTGGCTCTCTTGGTTTTTGCGCGAGCAGTGAGCGGTGCACAGAGTTGGTTTTCATTCGGATTTTTCTCGGTTGAACCAGTTGATCCTATTAAGCTTGTGCTCATACTTATCTTGGCTAAATATTTTTCTCGGAGGCATATTGAAATTGCAAATGTTCGGCATATTATGGTTTCCGGCTTGTATGCGCTCATTATCTTCATATTGGTGTTTCTTCAACCCGATTTCGGTTCAGCGATGATTATTTTTTGTATTTGGCTTGGTCAAGTACTTATTTCAGGTATTTCAAAAAAACATTTGCTGGCGGTTGTCCTCTCTCTTTTGCTGGTGTTTGGCGGTCTCTGGTTTTATGTATTCAAGGACTATCAAAAACAGCGCATCATAACATTTCTTAATCCACTGACCGATATACGTGGAGCAGGATACAATGCCTATCAATCGATGATTGCAGTCGGTTCGGGAGAATCTCTAGGCAAGGGGATAGGTATGGGAAGCCAGTCGCGCCTTAATTTTCTTCCGGAATATGAGACCGATTTTATTTTTGCCGCATTTGCCGAAGAGTGGGGGTTTGTCGGTGTTTTGATCCTACTTTTGCTATACGCGGTGGTGATCTGGCGAGTGCTTGCAAACAGTATTCGCGGGGCGACCAATTTTGAAGTTTTGTTTGGATTTGGATTGGCGGTAATGCTCGGGAGTCATATTTTTATTAATATTGGAATGAATATCGGCCTCTTACCGATTACGGGCATCACACTACCTTTTATGAGTTATGGAGGATCGCACCTTATCACCGAATTTGCGGGACTCGGTGTTTTAATGGGCATGCGCCGCTATGGCCGGACAATGCATAAAGATGATGGACACAATGAGGTGGTGGGGGTGTAGGTCGTAAAATGTAGAATGCGGAACATAAAACATCTATAGATTTCCTCAAAGAGGCGATTCGTCATGAGTTGATGATGGGAATGGAGTTATAAATTTTGAACAGTTAATTTTGGGAAAAGAGAAACAGCAAGAGTGTTGCGTGTAGGCACTTTTTGCTGAGCCTTGATTTATAGGCAGTTTTTAAGCTAAACTGGAAAAGTCATTAGTATAAATACATTTTTAATATGAATAATTTTGGAAATGAAGGAACTCCTGCTGAACAAGAGGATGATGTTATGAAGAGGGTAAAAATAGCTAGTGCGAAACGCTGGTTTTATGGCGAAAGAAAAGATAGAGCTCAGGAACTGGGTGAAGAAGATAAAGCAAGAGAATTTAAAAGGCTAGAAGATGCTGCTGATAGTGAGTATATCCAAGCTCACGATGAGGCGGCAGAAAAGCATGGAAACCTTGCGTACACTCGTAGTCCGGAAGAAATCAAAGCCCACGTCAAGGAGTTGGGACTTGAGGAGTCTCTGCCTGATCATCTAAAGAGCCTCGGGCAGACGGAACTTGAAGTGTAAAGGCATCACCTTCCGTAAACGGAAACTGTTTTCTCAACCATTTTTTCGAACGAGAATTCTTTTGCCAGTTTTGTTTTTAAAGAATCTCCCATACGTGTGCGTAAAGCAGAATCCTCATAGCGAATGAGATTTTTCTTTATTTCCTCCGGATTTTTAGGGTTTGCCAAAAGACCGGTGACTTCATGCTCTATGACGTCGGGAATGCCACCGACACGACTTGCTACTACTGCGCATCCCGCCAATCCCGCCTCAAGCAAAACGTATGGGAGACCTTCTTTAACTGATGAGAGAGTAAATATATCGAAGGCAGGAAGTACGTCAGATGCATTTGCAAGAAAACCTATGATTTTCACTTTCTTTCCGAGGTTGTATTTTTCCACGAGGCTTTCAAGTTGTCTTCTTTCTTCGCCGTCTCCAATGAGCATATATACAAAATCGGGATGTGTTTCTTGAAGTTCCGAAAGTGATTGAAGCGTATAGGAGAGGCCTTTGTTTTTGGTGAGTTCTGCTATGGTTCCTAGCCAGATCGTGTTGTTAGTAACGGAAAGATTAAATCGTTGTGTCCAGTTGCTTCGCACTATTTCCCGATCCCTAAATTCAACAGGTTTTATTCCATTGTGTATCAGAGTAATTTTTCTACTACAAAAAGGCAGTCGCCTCGCTCGCTTGAAGTTATCTTGAGACAATACAATAACCTTGTGGCAGAGCAAACAGGTTGCCCACGTAGCAAACCAAATGGCTATACGCGCCAACATCCCCCTATCTTCATCATAGGCAAGGCCATGGGAGGTGAAAATTATATTCTTTATTCCATTGAAGCGTGCGGCAAGCGCGCCAATACCTCCCGCTTTCGAGCTGTTGAGATGTACGACGTCATATCCTTTGATTATGCTCAATAATTCTCGGAATACACTCAACTCTCGAAAAAACGAGATATCTCGCATGAATGAACGCACAAAGATAGTTCTCACTCCGCGGGCTTTTAATGTACTTTCGAGTGTTCCTGTTGCCGCATCCTTTTCTCCAGTTCCCCCTAGTGCAACCTGCACTTCAAACTGATCTTCTGGCAGGGAAGTGGCAAGGTCAAAGACATATCTTTGTGCACCACCATAGTTGCTTTTGGTGATCACATAGAGAATTTTTGTTTTTTTAGTTTCAACCACTGTGTCTATTAAATTACCATAAGCCATTGCCTAAAGCTATTTTTATTGTAATATGAGGACTTATGGTTGCTCCGAATCGTTTCGAAAAATTACTGTTATTTTTAGGTGATATTTGCGCATTATTTGCAGCCCTGTGGCTCATGCTTCTGTTTCGCTATGGGGTGTTTCCAACCCCTGATATATTCTTTTTGCACGTCCCTCCATTCATTATTCTCTTTGTTGTGTGGCTCGTGGTTTTCTTTATCGCCGGCCTATATGAGAAGCATACCGTTATCTTAAAGAGGCGTTTACCCTCTCTTCTTCTTAACGCATTATTGGTAAATACTGTTATTGCGATTGCCTTTTTCTACTTTATTCCGTATTTCGGCATCGCTCCGAAAACCAACCTATTCATTGACCTAGCTCTTTCTTTCATATTGATTTTGTTGTGGCGGATTTATGGGTATCCGATATTTAGCTCGCGGCGCAAACAGAACGCGTTGCTTATCGGAAGCGGCACCGAGATGCGCGAACTGCGCGATGAAGTAAACAATAATTCCCGCTACTCGATTAATTTTGTCTCTTCTGTCGACCTTGATGCAGTCGATCAAATTGATTTCAAAACCGAAGTATTGGATCGGATCTATGCCGAAGGGATACAGATTGTTGCAGTGGATTTGCGCAGCCCGAAAGTTGGGCCCATTTTGCCGCATCTCTACAATCTTATTTTCTCGAAAGTCCGCTTTATAGATATGTATAAAGTATACGAAGATATTTTTGATCGCGTTCCTCTCTCCCTCCTCCAATATAACTGGTTTCTTGAGAATATATCACTCGGGCCCAAATTTACGTATGACTTTATCAAACGGGTAATGGATATAGGCGTGTCGACGGTGCTTGGGGTTATATCTCTTGTTTTCTACCCTTTTGTTTGGTGCGCGATCAAATTGGATCATGCAGGCCCTCTGTTTTCTATACAGGAACGTGTTGGAAAGGGGAATAAACCGGTTAAACTCTTCAAATTTAGAACTATGACGTCTGCCAACGACGGAGGGAAGTGGGAGAATTCCTCAAATAAGGTAACTCGTGTCGGAGCTTTTTTGCGCAAAACGCGAATTGATGAACTGCCGCAACTGTGGAATGTCATTAAGGGCGACATCTCTCTGATAGGTCCGCGCCCTGAATTTTTGGGTCCAGTCAAACAGTATGCTGCTGAAATACCTTATTACAATATTCGCCATCTGATCAAACCCGGGCTCTCGGGCTGGGCGCAAATTTATGGTGAACACCCGCACCACGATATTGGCATAGCCGAGACCCGAAACAAGCTCTCCTATGATCTCTATTACATCAAGAATCGCTCTTTGATACTTGATCTTGTTATAATGCTCAAGACTATTAAGGAATTAATGTCTCGCGCTGGCGTTTAATAGATATGGAAACGAAAAAGAAAAAAGTAGTGGTGACCGGTGCTGCAGGATTCATCGGCAGCCATCTCTCTGATGCATTGGTGCAGGAGGGGTTTGAAGTGCACAGTATTGATATTCGTCCGGCCCCAAAATCATACGCAAATAAAGATGTGGTGTATCACGAAAATGATATCCGCGATCTTGCCGCCATATCTGCGATTATCAAAGGGGCAGAGTTCGTGTTTCATCTTGCGGCCCTCCCTCGTGTTCAATACTCAATTGAACATCCGATTGAAACCAACGAAGTGAATGTAGGTGGAACGGTTAGTGTGTTGACTGCCGCAGTCAATGGGGGAGTACGTCGAGTTATTTATTCTGCATCAAGTTCTGCATATGGCGATCAACCGGTACTCCCGCTTGTCGAGAAGATGTCTGCTCATCCAAAAAGTCCCTATGGATTGCAAAAATATGTTGGCGAGCTCTATGCTCAGGTGTGGACAGAAATTCATAAGATAGAAACGGTCTCTTTGCGTTATTTCAATGTCTATGGACCTCGCATGAACAATGAAGGTGCATATGCACTCGTGATTGGGAAGTTTTTGCAGCAGCGGATTTCAGGCAAACCAATGACTATCACTGGCGATGGGGAGCAGACGCGTGATTTCACTCATGTATCTGACGTCGTGCGTGCAAATATACTTGCTGCCAAAAGTGAGAAGGTGGGGAAGGGCGAAGTTCTCAATATTGGTGCAGGAAATGATTTTTCAGTGAATGCTGTTGCCAAATTGATTGGAGGTCCAGCGGAGCACATCGCTCCTCGACTGGAGCCGCGTCACACGCGCGCAGATAATACACTCGCACGGGAATTACTTGGTTGGAAACCAGAAGTTTCTTTCGAGAAAGGTATTGCCGAGCTCAAGCAAATCAATAAGTTATAGCTGATTGCAATTTTTAAGAGAGGACGGTATAGTTCTCTACTATCTGTATGAAGAATCGACTTATTGCACTAGTAATCATTTTGGCAGCCGCGCTTGTCGGCTATTTTGTCTATTCCTCGGAAGAGGCAAACAACCGATTTGCCTTTAAATTAGGCCTTGATCTCAATGGTGGCAGTCATCTTGTGTACAAGGCAGATATCTCTAAAGTGGCACCATCAGATGTTAATTCCTCTATGTCCGCACTTCGGGATGTGATTGAAAAGCGCGTTAACCTCTTTGGAGTTTCAGAACCGTTAGTCCAAGTTGAATCAGGTGGAGTTGGAAGCACGATTAGCCAGAAACTTATCGTAGAGCTTCCCGGAGTTACTGATATTGAGAAGGCGATTTCTTTGATTGGAAAAACTCCGTTGCTTGAGTTTCGTCTGGCGAAAGAACAGCCTCCTGTACAAGGCGCAACCACGACGCAGGTAGTGTTTGAAGATACGGGTATAACTGGCAGTTTGGTCCAACGCGCGCAGGTTGAATTTGATCCAACTACAGGTTCTCCCTATGTGTTGCTCACTTTCAATAGCGAAGGAAAAGATTTATTTGCAAAGGTAACTAAAGCGCATATTGGTGAGGTGTTAGGGATTTTCCTTGATGGTGAGGCGATCTCTTTGCCGGTGATCCGTGAACAAATTGCCGATGGCCGTGCCCAGATTAGTGGGACATTTACTCCGCAAGAAGCGAAAACGCTAGTCCGCGATTTAAACTATGGAGCACTCCCCGTGCCGATTGAACTGGTTTCAACTCAAAAAGTTGGAGCATCTCTAGGGGAGGGAGCGCTGACGGGTGGTTTGCGTGCAGGCGTCGGGTCTTTCATTGTTATCGCACTATTCTTGATCCTCTGGTATCGGCTTCCGGGAGTTCTTGCAGTGGTGGCGCTCGGTGTATATACCGCGATTATGCTTGCGCTGTTTAAGCTTATTCCGGTTACGTTGACCGCCGCAGGCATTGCAGGGTTTATTCTATCAATCGGTATGGCAGTAGACGCCAACATCCTCATCTTTGAACGCATGAAGGAGGAATTTAGAAAGAAAGGATCTGTTGACGGAGTGATTCGCGAAGGATTCTCGCGCGCGTGGCTTTCTATCCGAGACTCAAATCTCTCTTCAATTATTACCGCAGCCATTTTGTTCTGGTTTTCTAATACGTCGATTATCAAAGGTTTCGCACTTATCTTTGTCATAGGCGTGCTGGTAAGTATGTTCACCGCTATCACGGTTACTCGCTCCTTCTTGCTCGCGCTTTCCCATAAGCGTCATGAGGGAGTAATGAAATTCCTTTTTGGTAGTGGCATAACATCTTCATAAAAATATGTTTATCGTTCAACACAGAAAATGGTTCTATGCAGTGTCGATTATACTCGTTATCCTTTCTGTTGCGGCTATGTTTGTGTGGGGATTCAACCTTGGCATTGATTTCAAAGGAGGTTCGTTACTTGAAGTGACTTATACCACAGAGCGACCTGCATTATCAGACGTGCAGGAGGCTGTCGCCACGGTGATTGGAGGAGAGCCTTCAGTGCGCTCAATTGGCGATGCGGGGTATATCATTCGTATGCGCAGTCTCACTGAACCGGAACGCCAGCAAATAATTGCAGCGCTCTCGGCTGACAAACAGCAGTTTACCGAAGACCGATTTGATTCTATTGGTCCGCTACTTGGAGCCGAATCTGCTCGCAAATCTCTCATCTCGATTGTACTGGTCTTGGTGATGATTATTCTCTTCATTGCGTTTGCGTTCCGAAAAGTTTCTGAACCGGTTTCGTCGTGGAAATACGGCCTCATTGCAGTCATCGCACTTGCGCACGATGTTATTATTCCCACCGGCGTGTTCGTACTTCTCGGTTATTTTAATCCGACAATTGAAATCGATTCGTTATTTGTTACTGCAATTCTTGTGATCCTTGGATTCTCGGTGCACGATACGATTGTTGTGTTTGATCGCGTCCGTGAAAATTTGCGCTTGAGCCGAAAAGAACCGTTTGATCAGATTGTTGGTAAGAGCATCAGCCAGACATTCACTCGATCCATCAACACCTCGTTGACAGTAGTCTTCTCTCTCATTGTTCTCTATTTTGTTGGCGGTGTGGCAACACACAATTTCACTCTCGCACTCCTTATCGGTATTGTTGCTGGTACTTATTCCTCAATTTTCCTCGGTAGCCCTCTTTTGGTTACTGTGGAGAAGTGGCAACACAGAAAGCAGAAATGATATTGACACCACAAAAAGATTGAGTAAGATACTATCCATGACCTCAAACGGGCACAAATTGAATACAACATTGCTTCTCGGCCTCCTCCTTAAAAAAGGTGGAGACCTTGCCCGTGCTCGTTAACTAGAAACCAGAACTAACGATTACAGGCCAGCTCTCCACCTTCGGGTCGGAGGGCGGTTTTCGTTTCGTCTTTTGGAAAAAAGCGAGATGAAAGTGTTCTTTCAACAACAAGCAGTCAACCTACCTACCGTTATGAAAATGATCCAAGGCAAATACCGTCCGTTTCCGCCAGTCAATCTGTCCGATCGGCAATGGCCGAGCAGAATAATCACTCGCGCACCAATCTGGTGTAGCGTAGATCTTCGCGATGGCAATCAAGCTCTTGCGAATCCGATGACTGTCGATCAGAAACTGGAACTTTTTCAGACACTGGTCAAGTGTGGTTTCAAGGAGATTGAAGTTGGCTTCCCGTCTGCATCAAACACCGAGTTTGCTTTCATCCGGCGGCTTATCGAGGAGAATCTCGTGCCAGATGATGTGTGGATTCAGGTGCTCGTACAAGCTCGTGAGGAATTGATCGAGCGCACTTTCGAGTCGCTTGTGGGTGCAAAGAAGGTGATCATTCATCTCTACAATTCCACTTCACCTGCGCAACGCCGAGTGGTGTTTGGGAAGTCGCAAGCCGAAATCGTTCGGATTGCTGTGCAAGGTGCGCAGTGGATCAGGGAGCGTCTCTCACGACTTCAAGATACTGAAGTCATACTTCAGTATTCACCAGAAAGTTTCTCCGCAACCGAAGTTGAGTTTGCGAGAGAAATCTCTGAGGCAGTCATGGGTGTATGGCAACCGACACCGGAGAGGAAGATGATCTTGAACCTTCCCGATACCGTCGAGGTTGCGACGCCTAATGTGTATGCCGACCAGATTGAGTGGATGGGTCGCAATATCAAGTGGCGCGATTCGCTCATCGTGAGTCTCCATACACACAATGATCGAGGTACTGGTGTGGCGGCGACGGAGCTCGGGCTGCTTGCCGGTGCGGACCGCGTCGAAGGAACGCTCTTCGGCAACGGAGAACGCACTGGTAATGTTGACATCGTCACGGTAGCGCTCAATCTCTTCATGCACGGTATTGATCCGGAACTTGATTTCTCGGATATCAATGCTGTGCGCGAAGTGTACGAGCGTACAACAGGCATGACTGTTCCACAGCGCCAACCGTATGCAGGGGAGCTTGTCTTCACTGCGTTTAGCGGTTCACACCAAGATGCGATCAAGAAAGGACTTGCGGAGTGGGCAACAGGGAGTCGGAGACACTGGGATGTTCCGTATCTTGCCATTGATCCACGTGACATCAGTCGCGAGTATAGCGAGACGGTTCGCGTAAACGGTCAGTCAGGCAAGGCGGGTATTGCTTACCTGCTTGAAACCGAATTCGGTCTTGAACTCCCGAAGGACATGCAACGCGAGTTTGGCCCTATTGCAAGCGATGAAGTGGATAAACTCGGCCGCGAAGTCATTGGTTCCGAACTCAAGGATATGTTCTGGAGAGAATACGTCGAGCGCAAAACTCCGTGGTCACTTGTACATTTCCACGCAGATGGAGCCACTGGTGGTATGTTTAGTTGCAATGCGACCTTGAAACGAGACGGAGTCGCAGTTCAGGTTGCTGGTTTGGGCAATGGTCCGATTGACGCCTTTGCCCACGCCCTGATGGCAATTGGCGTGCGCATGTTCGGGGTTGCAGATTATAAAGAACATTCCCTAAGTGCAGGAACGAGTGCAAGTGCAATCGCCTATGTCAAAATTGGCATGGTCGACGGCCCAACTCGTTGGGGCGCAGGGGTTGATACGAGTATTGAACTTGCTTCCGTGTGCGCAGTTCTTTCTGCTCTAAACCGCTTCTGATTCCTGTCTGTTGTTGTCGTGTTGCGAAGGCCGGTACTCTTTTGAGACCGGCCTTTTCCTTTGTTTTAGCCGCATTTGACAGCTTCTGGGGCTTATGTATAATGGCTCTCTGCGCTCAAAAAGGGCGCTATCCTTGAACTTTGACAACTGAATCTTGAGAACACATATAAAGTGCAAGTATCGATTTTTTGACCTCGCGCAAGCGCGGTTTTTAAATCGCGTATCCCGCATTAATTCTTTCAAAATTAATGGGGGACGTAAGTCTAATCTAAGAGTAGAAAAGTCTAGTAAATGATTCGAACCCACCGAAATTTCGCGGAATGCAAAATTTTTGTGGGCAAAGAGCTAAGTCTGAAACATTCATAGCAAAATGTTTTGGGCAACAAAATTGAAAATACCATTTTCTGTTTTGTTCCGTTCAAATCTAAAAAGGTCTCTGACCTTTTATTAAGAGTTTGATCCTAGCTCAGGATGAACGCTGGCGGCGTGGATAAGGCATGCAAGTCAAGGGGGTCGCAAGACAACCGGCAGACGAGGTAGTAATAAGCAGGAATCTACCGTGGAGTCGGGCATAGCTCGTCGAAAGACGGGGTAATTCCCGATAGTCCCAGTTGCAATTTTGGTTCGCAGAAATATTCTGTTGATCAAAATTGCGATTGGGTAAAGAATTTTGCTCCATGAAGAGCCTGCTCAGTATCAGCTAGTTGGTAGGGTAATGGCCTACCAAGGCTACGACGCTTAGGGGGGGTGA